>JAQTXL010000164.1 GCA_028688835.1 Candidatus Nanopelagicales bacterium
CCGTCCTCGTAGAGCGCGCCGAGCTGGTAGTGGAAGCCGTACTCGCCACGCGACTTCGTGGTGCCCGGGAAGTTGATCGTGGGCACGCCGTGCTCCTCGAACAGGTGCTTGACTGCGATGCAGTTGTCGGTCTTGGCGGGCCCGATGATGGCGAGCACGCCGGCGTCGGCGAGCTCGAGCCAGGCCTGCTCCACGGCATAGGCCGTGCCGTTGGGCAGGCCGGCCCCGAAGGCCTCGATGATCTCGATCGGGCGATCGATCTCGCCGCGCTCGAGGGCCTCATCGAAGCGCAGCTGCAGCGCGCGACCCAGGGTCTGCTCGAACACCTCCCCGGCCGGGAAGAGCCCTTCGTTGAGGAAGCCGATCTTGTGGGGTGCTGCGCCAGGTGTGGTCATGCGCCCATGATGGACGAGAAGGCCCGCGGAGTCAGCCCTACGAGCAGAAATCCCTGTGCTCAGTGCGCGAATGCGGCATCGAGCATGGCCACGGCCTCGGCCGTGCACGCGGCATCGGAGGCCGGGCGCAGGCGCGCGGCCGCGCCGCCGGAGAAGCCGACCAGCGCAGGGAACCCGAGCAGGTCGGTGAGCGAGTAGAACTCCGTCCAGCGCAGGGCTGCGGGTGTGCCGGCTCGCGCTCCCGGCACGCCGCCGCCGACCAGGCCGTAGACGCGCTGGGTGCCCCACCACTGCTCGCTGTAGCGCAGCACGACCTTCTCGAGATTGCCGGTCGCGAGCGACTGCGCAGCAGTCGAGACGGCAGCCGGGACCCCTGCGATCGAAGGACGGCCAGAACGCAGCACCGCCAGCGGCACCGCCACCACGACGCCGTCGGCCTGCAGCACGACTCCAGACGCTGTGGTCACGCGCACTCCCGTGCCGTTCGCGGCGATCGACTGCACCGACGTCGACAGCCGCACCTCGATGCCGTCGAGCAGCGCGCGCGGCACCTTCGAGTAGCCGCCACCGACGAACGCGTCGCCGCCCGGGTAGTCCTCGCCCTCCGAGAGAGCACGAGCGCCGAGCCGTGAGGGGTCGAGCCCGTACTCCTGGGTGATCGAGCTGGCGCTGGCCCAGGCGCCGAGGCGGTCATTGCGCCAGCCGCGCGCAGCCAGCCAGCTGGCCGCTGACTGCGACAGGGGTGCAGCCGTCTGCCCCATGCGCGCCATGAGCCCGTCGAGCTGCTCGGCGCGCTGCTCGGCAGCCGCCGAGACCCGACCGGTCATCGAGTCGCGCACCACGGAGTTGTCGTAGTCCGAGGGCACGAGCCGCAGGCCGTCGGCCCGTGCGAGGGCCGTCACGGGATTGCCGGTGACGCCGTGGATCCACGCTGCACCGAGCTCGACCGGCACGCCCCAGCGGTCGTCGCTGCTGATGCGCCCGCCGATGCGGTCGCGCGCTTCGACCACTGTCACGCTCACGCCCTGCGCGCGCAGCAGCGAGGCTGCGGATGCCCCGGCCAGGCCGGCACCCACCACGATCGCCGTGCGCGGCGACGCCTCGTCGAGCAGGAGTCGCGCTGCCTCCTGGCCTGACAGGTAGGCGCCCTGGGTGGTGGCCGGGAAGTCGGGGCTGGCGTACTCGCCGGCGAGCACGATGCGCCCGCCGATCACGGCCTCGGCCAGCACCTCGCGGGCGCGCGGCGAGGTGCCGGTGGGGAGGGCGGAGTAGGAGCCCAGGGCCCACGGATCGGTGTCCCAGCGGGTGACGAGCGAAGCGGTCGGGCGCGGGATCCGGCGAGCAGGCGCCTGCACGGCGCCCGCCGGTGCCGGCAGTCCGGCCACGGCACCGACCCCGGCCGCAGCCGCCAGGCCCAGGAACGCCCGCCGATGCATCTGCGGATCATGCCAGCCGGGCCAGCGGGGCAGGCCCACGAGCGCCCGGCATCTTGACGCGGCTCTGACAATTGCTTGGCCGTGGCCTGACAGGGCACTGCAACCGTGGACATATGGCATCACCGACGATGGATCGACCCGTGCTGCAGGGCCGGGTGGTCCGCGAACGCGCGAGGGCACCGCGGGTGCGCAGGGCACCCAGCCGTCGCGCCGGTGACCTGACGGCCCTGGCTGCCGGTCTCGGTCTGGGCATCACCCTGGCCTTCACCGCCCCGGCGGCCACGCATGCGAACTGGTCGGCCCCCGGCACCCTGGCCAATGTGCTCGGCATCGTCACCGCGATGGTCGGCACCTACCTGGCACTGCTCGCGATCATGCTCATGGCCCGGCTGCCGTGGTTCGAGCACGAGATCGGGCAGGACCGCCTCACCGCCTGGCACCGCAAGCTCGGGCCCTGGACCCTCGTGCTCATCGTGGCCCACGTGGTGCTCACCACCCTGGGCTACGCGCAGATGGTCAACGTGGGCTGGTTCAGCGAGCTGGTCTCGCTCACCTTCGGCACCGCCTGGATGCTGCCTGCGATGGCAGGCACGCTCATGATGATCTGCCTCGGCGTGATCTCGTGGCGGCGCATCCGCTCGCGCATGAAGTACGAGACCTGGCAGATGACCCACCTGTACTTCTACCTCGCCGTGGCACTGGCCTTCGGCCACCAGATCGAGTCGGGCAGCGTCTTCATCAATGCACCGCTGGCCCGCAACTGGTGGATCGGCCTCTACCTCGTCGTGCTCGCCGCGATCCTGGTCTTCCGCGTCGCCCCGCCGATCGTGCAGTCGCTGCGTCACAACCTGCGCGTGGCCATGGTCGTGCCGGCCGACGACGAGACCACGCACGTCATCATCAGCGGCCGCAACCTCGACCGCCTGGGCGCCCAGGGCGGCCAGTGGTTCTCCTTCCGCTTCGGCACCCGCCAGTGGTGGTGGCAGGGACATCCGTACTCGCTCTCGGCGGGCCCGATCCCCAATGCCATGCGCATCACGGTCAAGGACCTCGGCGACCAGTCGGGCTCGCTGGCGACCCTCAAGCCGGGAACGCGCGTGTTCGTCGAGGGGCCCTACGGCGCCTTCCGCGTCGATCGCCGCCACACCGACCGGATCGTGATGATCGGCGCCGGCGTCGGCATCACGCCCATCCGAGCGCTGCTCGACGAGCTGCCGCTGCAGGTGCATGCCGTCGTCGTCTACCGCGTGCACAGCACCCAGGCGCCGCTGGCCGATGAGCTCGAGCGCATCGCCGATGCGAGCAACGGACGCATCCAGGTGCGCGTGCTCGCCGGCACGCGCCACCAGTACCCGATGGACGCCGCGATGCTGGGAGCCCTCATCCCCGGCATCGAGCGTGCGGACATCTACATGTGCGGACCCACCGGCTTCGTCGACACCGTGCGCGACAGCGTGCAGCGGCTCGGCGTGCCCAAGGCGCGCATCCACGACGAGCTGTTCGAGTTCTAGGCAGGGAGCACCATCATGAAACGCGCACTGTTCATCGGGGCCGGCACCGTCGTCGGTGCGGTCGCCGTGCTGAGCTACCAGCCGGGCACCCTCTTCGCGAGTCCGGCAGCGCCAACCGGCACGACGAGCACCGCCAGCGACTCGACGGGCACATCGAGCAGCGGCACCACCGACACCACCACGGCTGCACCCACCGAGCAGACCTTCACCGGCGACACCGTCGAGACCGGCTGGGGCCCGGTGCAGGTGCAGGTCACCGTGAGCGGCGGATCCCTCACCGACGTCACCGCCATCACCGTGCCGCAGAACGACAACCGCTCGGCCCAGATCAGCTCGTACTCGATCCCGATGCTCGAGCAGCAGGCCATGGCCGCGCAGTCGGCCCAGATCGACGGCGTCTCCGGCGCCTCCTACACCTCGCAGGGCTTCGCCCAGAGCCTGCAGTCCGCACTCGCCCAGGCAGGCATCTGATGAAGCGCGCCCTCACCGCCCTCGCAGCCCTCGGCGGCTCCGCCGTCGTGCTGCTCTCGACCGTGCCCACGCAGGCGGCGACCCTGGTCGGCACGGCCAAGGCCAAGACCTACCGGGGCACGAGCGTCGCGAC
>JAQTXL010000036.1 GCA_028688835.1 Candidatus Nanopelagicales bacterium
CGTCGAGCCCGGCGACCGTGAGGCACACGCCGTTGACGGCGATCGAGTCGCCCAGGCCGGCGTCACTGGTGGCTAGGGGTGCGCGGATCACGAGTCGCGCCGAATCCCCGAGCGGGGCGACGGACATGACCTGACCCCGCTCTTCGACGATGCCGGTGAACACTCGTGAGTCCTAACGTTCCAGTTCGGTCGACCAGAGTGGCCGACCGCGCACCAGCACATCATCCCCGATGCGCGAAACCTGCGTCACACTGACCGGCACGGGAGCCATGAGCCCGGGCACCGAGACGGGGCCGCTGCCGAGGAGTCGCGGGGCGAGCAGCCAGACGAGCTCGTCGACCAGTCGCGCATCCAGGAAGGCGCCGGCCACGGTCGGCCCGCCCTCGAGGAGCACCTGATGCACCCCGGCATCGCGCAGCAGGGCCAGGGCGACTGCGGGCCGGTGCTCGCGGACGATCAGGGTCGGCGCTGAGTCGTCAAGCACCCGCAGGCCCACCGGCAGCGCGCGAAGGCCCATGACCACGCGCAGCGGCTGGTGCTCGACGTGCTGATCGCGCACGGTGAGCTGCGGATCATCGACCACGGCCGTGTTCGCTCCGACGAGCACAGCATCGGACTCGGCGCGCAGCTGATGGACCGCTGCGCGCGACGCTGCGCCGGTGATCGCGGTCGGGCCGCCGCGAGCGTCGGCGACACGGCCGTCGAGGGTCTGCGCCAGCTTGAGCACGACCCAGGGACGGCCGGTGCGCTGGACGTGCGTCCACGCCGTGTTCACTGCGGCGGCGGCCTCGGCCTCCACCCCGCCGACGACCTCGACCCCGGCGTCGCGCAGCACTGCAGCCCCGCCACCGGCCTCGCGTGTGGGATCTTCCTCGGCGAACACCACTCGCGTGATTCCGGCGTCGATCAGCGCCTCCGTGCACGGACCGGTGCGGCCGGTGTGCCGACACGGCTCGAGCGTGACCACAGCGGTGGCTCCATGGGCACGTTCGCCGGCGTCGGCCAGCGCAGCGACCTCAGCATGCGGGCTGCCAGCCCCGCGATGGTGCCCGCGCCCGACAACGGCGCCCGACGCATCGAGGATCACGCACCCGACGCGCGGGTTCTCCGATCTGGGTCCGAGCCGGGCCAGGGCGATGGCCGCTGCCATGGCGTCGCTCCACTGGCCGGTCATGGGTGTGCGCAGGCTCCCTGGGCGACCGTGCGCAGCTCATCGACCATGCGTGCCGGGTCGTCGGCGCGGTAGACCGCGGAGCCAGCCACGAAGACATCGGCGCCGGCCTCTGCACAGCGACCGATGCTCGTGAGGTCGATGCCGCCGTCGACCTGCACCCAGATGTCGGTGCCGGTGCGATCGGCCAGCGCCCGTGCCCGCTGCACCTTGGGCAGCATGTCGGCCATGAAGGACTGGCCGCCGAACCCCGGCTCGACCGTCATGATGAGGATCATGTCGAGCTCAGGGAGCAGCTCCTCGATGACGCTGATGTCGGTGCCCGGCTTGAGGGCGACCGACGCGCGCGCTCCGGCAGCCCGGATCTCGCGGCACAGTCGGGTGGCGTTGTCGGCCGCCTCGACATGGAAGGTCACGCTGCCGGCCCCGGCCTCCGCGTAGGCGGGGGCCCAGCGATCGGGGTCGGCGATCATGAGGTGGCAGTCGGCCGGCAAGGATGTGCTGCGCATGAGCGACTCGACGACCGGCAGGCCGAAGGTCAGGTTCGGCACGAACTGGTTGTCCATGACATCGAGGTGGATCCAGTCGGCAGCCTGCTCGACGCGGCGGACCTCGTCGGCCAGGTGCGCGAGATCGGCATTGAGCACGCTTGGCGAGATGAGCAGACCCACGCGGTCAGCGTAGCGGCTGCGCGCGGTCAGGCGGCCGGGCGCTGGAGCAGGGCGAGGAACATCGCGTCGGTGCCGTGCCGGTGCGGCCACAGCTGCACGAAGCTGCCCCGGCGCGCATCAGGCACCTCGGGCAGGAAGGACGGCGCATCGAGGAGGACGAGCTCAGGGTGGGCCTTGCAGATGTCCTGGACGACGAGCTCGGTCTCAGCGAAGTGCGGCGAGCAGGTGACGTAGGCGATGACCCCGCCCGGTGCCGCAGCGCGCACCGCAGCCTCCAGCAGCGCCCGCTGGAGCTGCGCGAGGCCAGCGACATCACTGGGGAGTCGACGCCATCGCGCCTCGGGCCGACGGCGCAGTGCTCCCAGCCCCGTGCACGGCACGTCGGCGAGCACGCGATCGAAGTCACCGGCGAACTGCTGGCCCGTGGCGTCGCCGACCACGACCTGCGCGGTGGAGTGCTCCCCCAGCGCCTGCCGCACCAGGTGCGCACGGTGCGCGTGCTGCTCGACTGCGATGAGCTGCGCCTGGTCGGCGGCGGCCAGCCCGTCGAGCAGGGCTGCCTTGCCGCCGGGACCTGCGCACATGTCGAGCCAGCGATGCGTGCTGCTGGTCACGGGAACTCGGGTCAGGGCGAGCGCCACCAGCTGGCTGCCCTCGTCCTGCACACCGACGGCGCCCGAGCGGACCTCGTCGATCGCGCTGGGGATCCCGTCGACGAGCGTGGCGGCGAACGGAGACCAGCGAGCAGGCTCGACTCCCGGGATCGCGAGGAGCTCCTCGGCACTCATGCGACCGGGCCGGGCGACGAGCGTGGGCCGGGCCGGAACATTGTCGGCCTCGAGCAGGGCGCCGAGCTCATCACGACGGTCGCCGAGCGCCTGTGCCAGCGCGCGCACGATCCAGGCCGGGTGCGACCACCGCACGGCGAGCTGCTGCTCGGTGGCGCCATCGGCACCGAGCTGGACCACCCACGCCTCGACGTCGCGCAACGCGACCTTGCGCAGCACCGCGTTCACGAAACCGGCTCGAGCCTTGGCGCCGCCGGGGGATCCGGCCAGGCGGGCCAGGTTGCAGGTCGAGTCGACGGCTGCGTGCGCGGGCACGCGCATGCCGAGCACCTGATGGGCTCCGATGCGCAGGACGTCCTGCATCGAGGCGTCGACCTCGGCCCAGCTGCGCGAGACGCACTGGCCCAGGATCGCGTCGTAGAGTCCGCGCCAGCGCAGTGCTCCGAAGGCCAGCTCCGTGGCGAAGGCGGCATCACGGCCGGACAGGCGCCGCTGGTGCAGGATGCCCGGCAGCGCCAGGTTGGCATAGGCGTCGTCGTCGCGCACGACACGCAGGAGCTCGAGCGCCGCCTCGCGTGCGGGATCGGCGCTCACGCGAGCACGGCTCCGGACAGGTCGACGCCGCGCGCCCAGTCAGCGGCGGCCATCAGGCGCCTGCCCGCGGGCTGCACCTGCTCGAGGCAGGCCGGCGCCGTGGCGGTGCCGACCCAGACCTGGGCCCTGGTGGCGTGCACGACCCCGGGTGCGAGCACCAGGCCCTCAGGCGCGACTGCTCGCCGCAGCGGACCGAGCTTGATGCGCTCCTCGCCCAGCGTGGACCACGCGCCCGGCGCCGGCGTGGTGGCCCGGATGCGGCGATCCACGCCGACCCACGGGTCGTCCCAGCGCACCCGGGCGTCGTCGATGGTGAGCTTGGGCGCGAAGGTGACCCCGCTCGCCGGCTGGTCGACTGGATGCACCTCGTGCGCCGCGAGGGCGTCGAGGGTGGCCACGAGCAGCGAGCTGCCGTGCTCGGCGAGGCGCTCGAGCAGCGCACCGGAGGTGTCGTCGTCCCGGATGCGCTCGGTCACGGTGCCGAACACCGGGCCGTCATCGAGCCCCGGCCCGATGAGGAAGGTCGAGGCGCCCGTGATCTCGTCTCCGTGCATGATCGACCACTGCACGGGGGCTGCCCCTCGCCACGACGGCAGGAGCGAGAAGTGCAGGTTGATCCAGCCGTGCGCCGCGATGTCGAGGAGGTCCGGCGGCACGAGGTTGCCGTATGCGACCACAGGGATGACCTCGGGCCTGAGCTGCGCCAGCGCGTCATGGACGGACGGATCGCGCAGGGTCGTCGGGGTCAGGACCGGGATGCCGTGCGCGTCAGCGACCAGCGCGACCGGGCTGCGCTGCAGGGAGCGACCGCGCCCGGCCCGGGCGTCGGGGCGCGTGAGCACGCCGACGACCTCGTGCTCGGTGGCGAGCAGGGCACGCAGGGCCACAGCGGCCACCTCAGGCGTTCCGGCGAAGACACAGCGCAAGCGACTACAGCCACTTCGCACTGATGGGATGCGCGGGCGCAGTCGAGGCGCCGGGCAGCTCGCCGAACCACTCGGACTCGCGGATCTCCTTCATCGCGGCCTTGCGCGTGGCCTCATCGAGCCGGTCGATGAACAGGATGCCGTCGAGATGGTCGGTCTCATGCTGGACCGCACGGGCCTTGAGCTCGCTGCCCTCGATGATCACCGGCTCGCCGTACATGTTCATGCCCTTGGCGACCACGCGCATGGCGCGCTTGGTCTCATAGGACAGCCCGGGCAGCGACAGGCAGCCCTCCTCGCCGTCCTGCAGCTCCTCGGACAGGTCGAGATCAGGGTTGATGAGGTGCCCGAGCTCATCGTCGACCCAGTAGGTGAAGACGCGCAGGGCGACGCCGATCTGCGGCGCCGCCAGGCCTGCGCCGGGTGCGTCCATCATCGTGTCGGTCAGGTCCTTGACCAGCCGGCGCAGCTCGCGATCGAAGGTGGTGACCGGTGCTGCGGGAGCCCGGAGGACGGGATCGCCGAACAGGCGGATGTTCAGGACGGACATGGCAGGAGTCTAGACGCGCAGGTGCGAGCCCGGCTCATCCCTCGATGATGACCGGGACGATCATCGGGCGGCGCTTGTGCTGGGTGTTGACCCACTTGCCGACGACGCGCCGGACGCGCTGCTGCAGCTCGTGGACCTCGGTGACGCCGTCACCCAGGGACTGCTCGAGCAGGGCGCGCACGGTCTCGATGATGTCGCCGAACGCCTCGTCCTCGACCCCGAGGCCGCGCGCGTGCATCTCCGGCCCGGCGACCACGGTGGACTCGATCATGTCGACTGCGGCGAAGATCGTGATGAAGCCCTCCTCGCCGAGGACGATGCGATCCTTGAGCAGGTTCTCGGTGACATTGCCGACGCTGGAGCCGTCGACGTAGACGTAGCCCACGGGCACGTAGCCCACGATCGAGGCGATGCCGTCCTTGAGATCGACCACGACGCCGTCGTCGGCGAGCAGGACGCGCTCCGGATCGATGCCGACGCCGACTGCGATGGCCTTGTTCGCGCGCAGGTGGCGCCACTCGCCGTGCACGGGCAGGACGTTGCGCGGCTTGACGACGTTGTAGAGGTAGCGCAGCTCGCCCGCCGAGGCGTGCCCGGACACGTGCACGAGCGCATTGCCCTTGTGCACCACCTGGGCGCCGAGCTTGGTGAGTCCGTTGATGATGCGGTTGACCGAGTTCTCGTTTCCGGGGATGAGCGAGGACGCGAGCACCACGGTGTCCTGCGGCCCGACACTGATGGGATGGTCGCGATTGGCGATGCGCGACAGCACGGCCATGGGCTCACCCTGGGATCCCGTGCAGATGAGCACCGTCTGGTCATCGGGCAGTCCGGCGAGCTCGTCGACAGTGACCATGATGCCGCCGGGCACGGTCAGGAAGCCCAGATCGCGCGCGACGCCCATGTTGCGCACCATCGACCGTCCCACGAGCGCCACCCGGCGGCCGTGCAGGGCCGCGACGTCGATGATCTGCTGGATGCGGTGCACGTGACTGGCGAACGAGGCCACGATGATGCGGCCCTCGGCGCGCAGGAACACCGCGTCGAGCACGGGCTCGATGTCGCGCTCGCTGGACACGAAGCCGGGCACCTCGGCATTGGTGCTGTCGACCATGAGCAGGTCGACGCCCTGGTCGCCGATGCGGGCGAAGCCGTTGAGGTCGGTGATGCGCCCGTCGAGCGGGATCTGGTCCATCTTGAAGTCGCCGGTGTGCAGGATCGTGCCGCCGGGTGTGCGGATGGCCAGGGCCATCGCGTCGGGGATCGAGTGGTTGACGGCCAGGAACTCGAGGTCGAAGTCGCCGAGCTGCAGGCGCTCGCCCTCGATGACACGGGTCACCGCGGTCTTGACCCGGTGCTCGCGCAGCTTGCCCTCGAGCAGGGCCAGCGTGAAGCGCGAGCCGAAGATCGGGATGTCGCCGCGCAGGCGCAGCAGGTACGGCAGGGCGCCGATGTGGTCCTCGTGCCCGTGCGTGAGCACGACGGCCTCGACGTCGGCGAGGCGGTCCTTGATGGGCCCGAAGTCGGGCAGGATCAGGTCGACGCCCGGCTGTGAGTCCTCGGGGAACAGCACACCGCAGTCGAGGATGAGCAGCCGGCCGGCGAACTCGAAGACGGTCATGTTGCGGCCGATCTCGCCCAGGCCGCCGAGGGCGAAGATGCGCACAGCGCCGTCGGGCAGGGCTGGCGGTCGCGGGAGCTCGTTGTGGATCATGCAGTGAACCCGGCGACGCCGCCTGCGGCCAGATCGCGGCGCAGCTGCGCGCGCTGGTCCGGTGTGGCATCGATCAGGGGAAGGCGCACCGGCCCGCTGGGCAGGCCGAGCTCGGCCAGGGCCGCTTTGGTCATGACGACTCCTTGGGCACGGAACATGCCGGTGTAGACCGGCAGGAGTGAGGCGTTGATGGCACGGGCCTGCTCGACATCGCCCGACTGGAAGGCCCGGGCCATGGCCACCAGGCGATCGCCGACGACGTGCCCGACCACCGAGATCATGCCGACGGCGCCGAGGGCCAGCAGCGGCAGGTTGAGTGCATCGTCACCGGAGTACCAGGCGAGGTCGGTGCGGGCCATGGCCCACTGCGACGCCTCGAGATCGCCCTTGGCGTCCTTGTTGGCGATGATGCGCGGATGCTCGGCGATGCGCACGAGGGTCTCGGTCTCGATCGCCGTGCCAGTGCGCTTGGGGATGTCGTAGGTGACCATCGGCAGGTCGGTGGCATCGGCGATCGCGTGGAAGTGCGCGATGAGGCCCTCCTGCGGTGGCCGGTTGTAGTACGGCGTGACCGCCATGACCGCGTGCGCGCCCACGGCGGCAGCGGCACGGGCCGCCCCGATCGAGTGCGCAGTGTCGTTGGTGCCGACGCCAGCGACGATCGTCGCGCGATCGCCGACTGCCTCGAGGACTGCCCGCAGGACCGCGACGTCCTCCTCGTCGGTCTTGGTCGGCGACTCGCCCGTGGTGCCGTTGATGACCAGGCCGTCGTGGGCGAGGTCGTCGACCAGATGGGCGGCCAACGCCTGGGCGCCGTCGAGGTCGAGGGACCCGTCGGCGTGGAAGGGCGTGACCATCGCCGAGAGCATGACGCCGAGAGGCGCGCGCTCACTCTGTGGTCCGGGCATGGGTATGAGGGTACTGGGGCTACGGGGAGACGCGACCGTTGGCCACGAATGCCGCATGCGTGAGCGGCATCAGGCGCGACCACTCCTCCTCGTAGCGCTCGGCGACGAGCTCGATCTCGCGCTGCGGATAGGACGGGAAGTGGGAGCCCTCGACCTTGCGGCGCAGCGACAGGAAGTTCATGAGGGAGCGGGCATTCACCGTGACGTAGGCGCTGGAGAAGATCGAGACCGGCAGCACCATCCGCGCGACCTCGCGGGCGATGCCGGCGTCGAGCATCTCCTGGTAGGCGAGGTAGGACTGGGTGCAGGACTCACGCATGCGCTCGTCGATGAGCGCGTACTGCGCATCGTCCCCGGGCAGGAACTCGTAGGCCCCGGTCTTGCCCACCTGGACGACGGCGCGTTCGCGGGCGGGCAGGTAGAACACCGGCTTGAGCTCGCGGTAGCGCCCGGACTCCTCGTTGTAGCTGGCGATGCGGTGGCGCATGTGCTCGCGCCACACGAAGATCGGGGCCTGCACGAAGAAGGTCATGGAGTTGTGCTCGAACGGGCTGCCGTGCCGCTCGCGCATCAGGTAGTTGATGAGGCCCTTGGCCCCGGTGGCGTCGGCCTCGACGTCGTCGAGGGACTGCTCCCCCGCCGTGGACACGCGTGCGGCGAACACCACATCGGCATCGCGTGCACTGGCACGCACGAGTTCAACGGTCACGTCACTGCGAAAGATCACGTCCACCGGGGAACCCTATCCGCGCCCGGCCCCCGCGCCCGTGAGCGACGTGGGCCGAGAGGCGGAATCCGGCGAGTCCCCCGTGCTCGCCGGCGGGCCCATTGGAGCGCATGCCCGTGCCCGGTTGAGGGCGATTCGCACCGTGGTGCGGACACATGCGGATATGACCGGTGCGTGCGGCAGCCAGCGCCGGCGGATCAGGCCAGGAAGGAGTCCAGACCGACCGTGAGCCCGGGGTGCTGCGCGATGCGTCGGACCCCCAGCAGCACGCCGGGCATGAACGAGGTGCGGTCCATGGAGTCATGCCGGATGGTCAGGGTCTCGCCGAGCCCGCCGAGGATGACCTCCTGGTGGGCGACGAGCCCTCGGGCGCGCACGGAGTGCACGCGAACGCCGTCGACAGATGCGCCGCGCGCGCCGGACAGCTCCTGGCTGGTCGCATCAGGGCTGGGGGCTACGCCGTGCTCGCGGCGCGCGGCGCCGATGAGCTCGGCCGTGTGGCGGGCAGTGCCCGAGGGAGCGTCGATCTTGTCGGGGTGGTGGAGCTCGACGATCTCGACGGACTCGAAGTGCGGTGCCGCGAGCTGGGCGAACTGCATCATGAGCACCGCACCGATGCCGAAGTTGGGGGCGATGAGCACACCGACCTCGGGGGCGGCTGCAAGCCAGCCGCGCACCCGGTCGAGTCGCTGCGCGTCGAAGCCGGTCGTGCCCACCACGCAGTGGACGCCGTGGGCGATGCAGTGCTCGAGGGTGTCCATGACGATGTCAGGGGTGGTGAAGTCCACGACGACATCGCAGTCGTGCAGCAGGGCGGGGTCATCGCCCTGGTCGACGGCAGCGGCGAGCGTGCAGTCAGGGGCGTCGCCGACAGCCTGGACGACAGCCTGGCCCATGCGCCCGCGCGCACCGGCGACTCCGACCTTGATGCGATCCACGGCAGCCATGGCGCGAGACTACCGGCTCGATGCGAAGGTGTCGGCGTCCGCGAAGGGGCCGATCACCGCAAGGCTCGCCGGTGCCGCGAGCAGATCGCGCGCGACGTCGTGGACATCGGCGGTGCTCACCTCGTCGACGCGCGCGAGCAGCTGGTCGATGCTCATGAGGTCCTCGCCCTGGAGCTCGGCCTTGGCGATGCGGTTCATGCGGGCGCCGGTGTCCTCCTGGCCGAGCACGGTTGCGCCGCGCACCTGGCCCTTGCCTCGGGCGACCTCGTCGGGCGTGAGGCCGCGCGTGACGACCTCATGGATCTGCTCCTGGAAGACCTCGAGCACGGTGGCGACCTTGGCCGGCAGGCAGCCGGCATACAGGCCGACCATGCCGCTGTCGGTGAAGCCCTGGCTGAAGGCGTAGACGGAGTAGGCCAGTCCGCGCTTCTCGCGCACCTCCTGGAACAGGCGACTGCTCATGCCGCCGCCCAGGGCCGTGGTGAGCACGGCCAGGGCATAGCGCCGATCATCACCGCGCGCCAGGCCCGGCACGCCCAGCACCAGGTTGGCCTGCTCGGTCGGACGGCTGCTGAGTCGGGTGCCGGTGCTCATGCGGGGCGCGCGTGTCGCGGTACGCAGCGGCTTGGGCTCGGCGGCGGGGTCGAGATAGGGCGCGAAGGCACGGCGCACGCGCCGCACGACGTCATCGTGATCGACGTTCCCGGCGGCGGACACCACCATGCCTGAGGGCTGGTAGTGCTTGCGGTAGAAGGACCTGATGGTCGCGCGGTTCAGCGCGCCGATCGAGTCGGTGGTGCCCAGGATCGGGCGGCCCAGCGGAGTGTCGCCGTAGACCAGCGACGCGAACTCGTCGTGCACGAGATCACTCGGGTCGTCCTCGTACATCGCGATCTCCTCGAGGATGACGCCGCGCTCGTCCTCGATGTCGCTGGCGCGCAGCAGTGCATCGGTGACGACATCGCAGACGACGTCGATCGCCATCGGGAGGTCGCGGTCGATGACCTTGGCGTGGTAGCAGGTGAGCTCCTTGCCGGTGAAGGCATTGAGGTCACCGCCGACTGCCTCGACCATCGACGAGATCTCCAGCGCGGTGCGCCGGCTCGTGCCCTTGAACAGCAGGTGCTCGAGGAAGTGCGCGGATCCGTGCTGGGCCGGGGTCTCATCACGCGACCCTGCCGTGACCCAGACGCCGAAGGCGGCCGAGCGGACGCCGGGGACGTGCTGGGTGATGATGCGCAGGCCGCCAGGGAGGACGGTACGGCGGACGATGCTGCCGTCGTCCTCCCTGAGCAGCGTGCTGGTGTGCGCGCGCGCCATGTGTGACTAGGCCGTCGCCTCTTCAAGCACCGGGGCGAGGGAGAGCTTGCCGCGCGGATCGATCTCCTTGATCTCGACCTGCACCTTGTCGCCGACCTTGAGCACGTCCTCGACGGTCTCGATGCGCTTGCCGCCGGCGAGCTTCTTGACCTCCGAGATGTGGAGCAGGCCGTCCTTGCCGGGCACCAGCGAGATGAAGGCACCGAAGGTGGTGGTCTTCACGACCGTGCCCAGGTAGCGCTCGCCGATCTCCGGCATGGTCGGATTGGCGATCTGGTTGATCGCCGTGCGGGCCGCCTCGGCCGAGGGGCCGTCGGTTGCGCCGATGTAGATCGTGCCGTCGTCCTCGATCGTGATGTCGGCGCCGGTCTCCTCCTGGATCTGGTTGATGATCTTGCCCTTGGGCCCGATCACCTCGCCGATCTTGTCGACCGGGATCTTCACGCTGATGACGCGAGGCGCCGTGGCGGCCATCTCGTCGGGCGCGTCGATGGCCTCGGCCATGACCTCGAGGATCGTCATGCGGGCGTCACGCGCCTGGTTCAGCGCGGCGGCCAGCACCGAGGCCGGGATGCCCTCGAGCTTGGTGTCCAGCTGCAGGGCCGTGACGAACTCCTTGGTGCCGGCGACCTTGAAGTCCATGTCGCCGTAGGCGTCCTCAGCACCGAGGATGTCGGTGATCGCCACGAACTCCTGCTTGCCGTCGACGACGCCCGAGATGAGGCCCATCGCGATGCCGGCGACCGGAGCGCGCAGCGGCACACCGGCGTTGAGCAGCGACATCGTGGACGCGCAGACCGAGCCCATCGAGGTCGAGCCGTTGGAGCTGAGGGCCTCGGACACCTGGCGGATCGCGTAGGGGAACTCCTCACGCGAGGGCAGGACCGGGATCAGGGCACGCTCGGCGAGCGCACCATGGCCGATCTCGCGGCGCTTGGGCGAGCCCACGCGGCCGGTCTCACCCGTCGAGTACGGCGGGAAGTTGTAGTTGTGCATGTAGCGCTTGCGGTTCTCCGGGTTCAGCGTGTCGAGCTGCTGCTCCATGCGGAGCATGTTCAGCGTCGTGACGCCCAGGATCTGGGTCTCGCCACGCTCGAACAGCGCAGAGCCGTGGACGCGCGGGATGACCTGCACCTCGGCGGACAGCGTGCGGATGTCGGTGAGCCCGCGACCGTCGATGCGGATCTTGTCGCGCAGCACGCGCTCGCGCACGCAGTTCTTGGTCACCGAGCGCAGGGCTGCGGACAGCTCCTTCTCGCGACCGGCGAACTTCTCGCCGAGCTCGGCCAGCACCTCGCCCTTGATGGCGTCGAGACGATCCTCGCGCTCGGCCTTGCTGAGGATCGTCAGTGCCGTGGCGACGGATGCGCCGGCGACGTGGTTGACGGCCTCGTAGGCGTCGTCCTCGTAGTCGAGGAAGATCGGGAAGTCGGCAGTCGGCTTGGCGGCTGCTGCTGCGAGCTCGATCTGTGCCTCGCACAGCGCCTTGATGAACACCTTCGAGGCCTCGAGGCCCTGGGCCACGACCTCCTCGGTCGGTGCGGTGGCGCCGCCGGCGATGAGCTCGATGGTGCGCGCCTGCGCCTCTGCCTCGACCATCATGATGGCGACGTCGCCATCGGCGATGGCACCCGCGACGACCATGTCGAACACGGCCTCCTCGAGCTGCTCATGCGTCGGGAAGGCGACCCACTGGCCGCGGATGAGCGCGACGCGGACGCCGCCGATGGGGCCGCTGAAGGGCAGGCCCGCGAGCTGCGTGGACGCCGACGCCGCGTTGATCGCGACGACGTCGTAGAGGTCGCCCGGGTTGAGCGACATGACGGTGATGACGACCTGGACCTCATTGCGCAGGCCCTTGACGAAGGTCGGGCGCAGCGGGCGGTCGATGAGCCGGCAGGTGAGGATCGCGTCCTCGCTGGGACGGCCCTCACGACGGAAGAACGAGCCGGGGATGCGGCCCACGGCGTACATGCGCTCCTCGACGTCGACCGTCAGCGGGAAGAAGTCGAAGGACTCGCGCGGCGACTTGCCTGCGGTCGTGGCCGACAGCAGCAGCGTCTCCTCGTCGAGGGTGACGGTGACCGAGCCTGCAGCCTGGCGGGCCAGGCGTCCGGTCTCGAAGACGATGGTGCGCGTGCCGAACGAGCCGTTGTCGATGACGGCCTGGGTGGTGACGATTGCGGGACCCTCCACGGGTGCCTCCTGTTCTGTGACAGGGGCGCTCGCGAGTGCCGGGTAGCGGCGGTCTCCGATCGAAACCCACGGGTGCCGTGCACCCGGAGGTCACTACCGAGGACCGTCACGCGACTACGTCGCAGCGCCCCGATTTCATCTCATAGTGAGTGTGCAGTTATGACCTGACGACGGTATCGCCAGGGGTGCAGCAGGCTCGGCGCGACGCGCGCACCGGGCCCTCGAGCTCAGCGGCGGATGCCGAGCTTCTCGATGATCGCGCGGTAGCGCGCGATATCGGTCTTGACCAGGTACTGCAGCAGGCGACGGCGCTGACCCACGAGGATCAGCAGCCCACGACGGCTGTGGTGGTCATGCTTGTGGAGCTTGAGGTGCTCAGTCAGCTCGTTGATGCGACGGCTCAGCAGCGCGATCTGGACCTCAGGCGAGCCTGTGTCTCCGGGCTTGGTGCCGAACTCGGCGATGATGCTCTCTTTGGTTGCCTTGTCGAGCGACATTCGTTCCTCTCGGGCGCGCTCACGGATGAGCACAGTCTTGAACTCGTCACGAATCGCGGAGCGCCCGCCCCACGACCGTCTGGAGCCACAAGGGTAGCAGCCCTAGCGCAGGCCCAGAACCTCACGCGTGCGGGCGACGTCCAGGCCCATCTGCTCGATGAGGGCCGGCAGGCCCTCGAACACGAGCTGGCCGCGGAGGCGCTCGATGAACACGATCGTCACCTCAGCGCCGTAGAGGTCCAGGTCGTCACGGTCCAGGACATAGGTCTCGATGCGTCGCTCGACCCCGGCGAACTGCGGGTTGGTGCCGACGGAGATGGCCCCCGGATGGCGGTCGGCCCCGACGACGAGCCAGCCGGCGTAGACGCCGTCAGCCGGGATCACCGGTGTGCCGGCCCAGGCCAGGTTGGCCGTGGGGAAGCCGAGCTCGCGGCCACGGTGATCGCCGTGCACGACGGTGCCGGTGACGTCATAGGGACGCCCGAGCACGCGCGCGGCCTCGATCACGTCGCCTGCGGCGATGGCCGTGCGCACGCGTGTGGACGACCAGGGCTCGGCATCGGCAGCGAGCCCGACCTCGATCACGTCGAAGTGGTAGCGCTCCCCTGCCTCGCGCAGGGTGTCGACCGTGCCGGCAGCACGGTGGCCGAAGCGGAAGTTCTCGCCGACCACGACGGCATGCGCGTGGATGGAGTCGTGCAGGACGCGGTGGATGAAGTCCTCGGGCGACCACTGGGCGACCTCGGGGGTGAACGGCAGGACGAAGACGTCGTCGGCACCTGCGTCGAAGAGCAGGAATCGGCGCTCGGCCAGGGTCGCCAGCGCAGGTGGTGCGAGCTCGGGGCGCACGACGGCCATGGGGTGCGGGTCGAAGGTCACGACGACGAGCGGCAGGCCCTGCGCATCGGCGATGGCCCGCGCCTGCGCGATCAGGGCGCGATGGCCCAGGTGCACGCCGTCGAAGACGCCGATGCACGCGACTGCGCCCTGGTCCTCTGCACTCATGACGGCCCAACCCTAGGTCAGACGAACACGGCGAGGTACGAAGCGGTCGGCCCCTGCTGCTCGGCCAGGGCCAGGAAGGCGCCCGACCCGTCGAAGATGGCCACGACCGGTGCCGTGTGGGCCAGGCCCCAGTCGATGCGCCGGCCGTGCCGGACGAAGTCGGCATCGCCGTCGTCGACCACCCAGCACGGGAACACCCGGGCTGCCGCCTCCTCGAGCGTCACGAGGCACGAGTACGGGTCGGTGTCGTCGGGCAGCGACGTGAAGTCGTCGAAGCCGATGGCATCGGCGAGGAGCCAGGGACCGACGCGCGTGCGACGCAGGGCCGTGAGGTGCCCGCCCACGCCCAGCTCGGCGCCGAGGTCGCGCGCCAGGGCCCGGACATAGGTGCCGGAGCTGCAGGTCACGTCGACGTCGACGTCGAGCCAGCCCGGACCGCGGCGATGGCCGAGCGCCTCGAACGCGTCGACCGTGACCGTGCGGGCCGAGAGCTGGACGTCGTCGCCGGCACGCACGCGCGCATAGGCGCGCTGGCCGTCGATCTTGATGGCACTCACCGAGGAGGGCACCTGCTCGATCCGCCCGGTGAGCAGCGACATGCCGTCGAGCACCGTGCTCAGGTCGAGCGCCTCGACATCGGCCGATGGTGCCGCAGCGAGCTGCTCGCCCTCGGCATCGTCGGTGACCGTGCTCTGCCCGAGGCGGATGGTGGCCGTGTAGGACTTGTCGGCGCCGGAGATGTGCCCGAGCAGCCGGGTCGCGCGCCCGATGCCCAGGACGAGCACGCCGGTGGCCATCGGGTCGAGCGTGCCGGCATGACCGACCTTGCGGGTCTTCAGGACGCGCCTGGTCCCGCGGACGATGTCATGCGACGTCGAGCCGCCGGGCTTGTCCAGGACGAGCAGGCCGGAGCCGCTCACTCGTCCTCACTGACCTCGTCATCCACCTCGCGCGGGTGCCGGTAGGGATCGACCTCGCCCGCATAGACCGCATTGGTGGCCTGCTCGTGGACCCGGGCGTCGTCCTCCTGCGCCTTGCGCAGGAGGTCCTCGACATGCCGGGCGTTCTCGGGCATCGCGTCGGCGAAGAACGCCAGTGACGGGGTGAACTTGATCCCGGTCTGCCGGCCGACCTCGGTGCGCAGCAGCCCCTTGGCCGACTCGAGCGCAGCAGCAGTCTCGTCCTGGGCCTGGGCATCGCCGTAGACCGTGTAGAAGATCGACGCCTCACGCAGGTCAGGCGTCATCCGCACGTCGGTGATCGTGATGAACCCGAGTCGTGGGTCCTTCACGCGCTTCTCGAGGGTCTCGGCCACGATGACGCGGACGCGGTCCTCGAGCTTGTGCTGGCGAGCCTTGCTCATGGCTTGCGAGGCTTCTCGCGCATCTCGAACGTCTCGATGATGTCGTCGACCTTGACGTCCTGGAAGCTGCCCAGGTTGATGCCGCACTCAAAGCCCTCGCGGACCTCCGTGACATCGTCCTTGAAGCGACGCAGACCGGCCACGGCGATGTTGTCGGCGACCACCGCACCATCGCGGATGAGCCGGGCCTTGGAGTTGCGCTTGATCTCGCCCGACTGCACGAGGCAGCCGGCGATGGTGCCGAACTTCGACGACTTGAAGACATCGCGAACCTCGGCGGTGCCCAGCTGGACCTCCTCGAACTCCGGCTTGAGCATGCCGCGCAGCGCCGCCTCGACGTCGTCGATGGCCTGGTAGATGACACTGTAGAAGCGCACATCGACACCCTCGTGCGTGGCGAGCTCGGCAACCTTGCCCTCAGGGCGCACGTTGAAGCCGATGATGACGGCCTTGGATGCGGCAGCGAGCGTGACGTCGTTCTTGGTGATCGAGCCGACGCCACGGTGGATGACGCGCATGGAGACCTCGTCGCCGACGTCGATCTTCACCAGCGCCTCCTCGAGCGCCTCGACTGAGCCGGACACGTCGCCCTTGATGATGAGGTTGAGCTCGGCGACCTCGCCCTTCTCGATCGACTCGAGGAAGTCCTCGAGCGAGCGCTTGACGCGGTTCTTGGCCAGCATGGCATTGCGCTCACGCGCCTGGCGTGTCTGCGCGATCTGGCGTGCGATGCGGTCCTCGGACACGACCAGGAAGCTGTCGCCGGCGCCGGGGACCGACGTGAGGCCGAGCACCTGGACCGGGAAGGACGGGCCGGCGACGTCGACGACATTGCCCTCGTCGTCGTGCATGGCACGCACACGGCCGAAGGCGTCGCCAGCGACGATCGAGTCGCCCGCGCGCAGCGTTCCGCGCTGCACCAGCACCGTGGCCACCGGACCGCGTCCGCGGTCGAGGTGGGCCTCGATGGCCACACCCTGGGCATCCTGATGCGGGTTGGCACGCAGGTCGAGGGAGGC
>JAQTXL010000165.1 GCA_028688835.1 Candidatus Nanopelagicales bacterium
CCGGACCACTGGGACGACCGCTACGCCACGATCGGCACCGATCAGGTGTCGTGGTTCCAGGAGCGGCCGGCCATGTCCCTGCAGCTCCTGCGCGCCCTCGACCTGCCGCCCGCCGCACCGATCGTCGACATCGGCGGCGGCGCGTCGACCCTCGTCGACTTCCTCGTCGATGCGGGGCACACCGACATCACGGTGGTCGACCTCAGCGCCACGGCGCTGGCCGCGGCCCGCTCGCGCGTCGCCTCGGATGCCGTCACGTGGATCGAGGCCGACATCCGCACCTGGCAGCCGTCGCGCGCGTTCACCGTGTGGCACGATCGCGCCGCCTTCCACTTCCTCACCGACCCGGTCAAGCAGCAGCACTACTGGTCGACCGTGCATGCGCACGTGCCGATCGGCGGCTGGGTCATCGTTGGCACCTTCGCCCAGGACGGCCCGCAGGCATGCTCGGGCCTTCCGGTGCAGCGCTGGGGCCATGACGCGCTCATCGCCGCGATGGGCTCGGGCTTCACGGTCACCGCCCGCGAGCGCGAGCTCCACGTGACGCCCAGCGGTGGCGAGCAGCCCTTCACCTGGGTCGTGGCCCAGCGCACCCGAACGACCTCGATCACCCCAGATGGCGACAGCAAGGAGCAGCAATGAGCACCCCAGGGATCCAGGCGTGGGACGAGCGGTTCTCCAGCGAGGGCTACCTCTTCGGCACGGAGCCCAATGACTTCCTGGCACGCAGTGCCAGCCTGATCGCACCGGGTGGCCGAGTGCTGGCCGTGGCCGACGGCGAGGGACGCAACGGCGTGTGGCTGGCCCAGCAGGGATTCGCCGTGCACGCGACAGAAGGCTCAGGGGTGGCGATCGAGAAGTCGATCGCCCTGGCCCGGACCCGCGCGGTCGGCCTTGCCCCGTCGTTGGCCCAGCTCGAGCCGGGCATGATCTGGCACGAGCAGGTCGACCTGATGACCTGGGCCTGGCCAGCAGCCGCCTACGACGCGGTCGCCGCGATCTTCATCCAGTTCGCGACCCCGCACGAGCGCGAGGGGATCTTCGCGGGCATGGCACGCGCGCTTGCGCCGGGCGGTGTCCTGCTGCTTGAGGGGTATCACCACCGGCAGCTCGAGTACGGCACCGGCGGACCGAGCGTGCTGGAGCAGCTGTACGACGGGGCGCTGCTCCGCGAGTCGTTCCCGTCGCTGGCCATCGCCTCGCTGACCGAGTACGACATGCACGTCGATGAGGGCGCCGGGCACCGCGGCACCTCGGCGCTGATCGACCTCGTCGCCTACGCGCCAGCTCCCTAGACGCTCGCGAGGGCAGCGCTGAGCTTCTCGCCCACCTCGTCGGCGATCGCCTGCATCTGCGGGCTCTGCGCCAGATCGGTCATCATCTGCGGATCGATGACGTCGACGACGATGCCGTCGGCCGCCGCCCGGATGACGACATTGCATGGCAGCAGCAGCCCGATCTCCGGCTCGACCTGCAGCGCACGGTGGGCGAAGCCCGGATTGCAGGCACCCAGGATCACATGACGGTCGATCTCCGCGCCGATCTTCGCGCGCAGGGTCGCCTGCATGTCGATCTCCGTGACGACGCCGAATCCCTGTGCTGCGAGTGCGGCGCGCACCCTGGCCTCGACCGCGTCGAACTCGCCGGTGATCGTGCGACTCATGCAGTAGCTCATGGCTGCTCCTTGTCAGTTCCCTGTGAATCAGCAGCATAGCGTGGGATCGCTATACCCCCTAGGGGTATCATTGACCTTGGTCGAACCACCCGACCCCGAGGATTGGACGGACCCCATGAACACCACGACAGCACTCATCGCCGGCGGCCTCACCGCACTCATCGCACTGAGTCCCATGGCCATGGCCCAGGCGGCCACCGCATCGCCGGAGCTCACGAAGCAGCTGGTCTACCTCGTGCAGGAGGAGAAGCTCGCGCGCGACGTCTACACCACGCTGTACGCGAAGACCGGCCTCCGGCAGTTCACGAACATCGCCGGCGCCGAGCAGACGCACATGTCGCAGGTCCAGGGCCTGCTGGCCACCTACGGCATCGCCGATCCCACCATCGGCCTGCCCGTGGGCTCATTCAAGGACGCCTCCCTGACGGCGCTCTACAAGCAGCTCGTCGCCAGCGGCAGCGCGTCGTCGACCGCGGCACTGGCCGCCGGTGTTGCCGTGGAGAAGAAGGACATCGCCGACATCACGACCATGATGAAGCTCAACCCGGCGGCCGACATCTCCGCAGTGCTCGTCAACCTGCGCAACGGCTCCCAGCGCCACCTGGCCGCCTTCACGCGCTAGCGGCAGCTCCGTGCGGCTGCACGAGCCACCGCAGGCTCTCGTGATCGCCCATGAGCTCCAGGCGGGTCCAGAGCACGCTTCCGGGCACCGCCTGGCTCGGGTGGCAGTCGATCGCGCGCAGCTGCGCGGTGCGATCGACCGTGATCTGCAGATCGATCGCCGAGGCCCCATGCCCGACGAACGGCGCACCGAAGTCCTCGCGCAGTCGCGCGGCGACATCCTCGGGAAGCGTCCACCCCAGCACGCCCATCCCCCGACGCGAGCCGACTGCCATCGCAGCCGCTGTGGCGCGCTGGTGATCCGGGTGGCCGGTGATCCCGCTCGGATCGAAGACCAGCATTCCCTGCGCCCCCGTGCGCGCGAGTGCGTCAGCGATCTGGTCCTCGAGCAGCGGCAGCGCAACCTGCTCGAGTGCACCATCGGCATGCGACTGCAAGGCGACACCGGCGAGCCCGAGTTCAGCGGCGGCCGCGCGCAGTTCATGCTCGCGCAGTGTCGCAAGATCCCCAGCGACGCCATGCAAGGTCGACGCCTCGCCATGGGTGAAGCACAGCACCGAGGCCTGGGTGCCGGCATGGACGAAGGCCGACAGGACGGCGCCGAGCCCGAAGGACTCGTCGTCGGGGTGCGCGACCACGGCGAGCACCGAGCGCCACTCGGGCAGGGACTGATCGATCATGACTGCTGCTCCACTCCGTGATGTGCTGCTCGACTTGCTGGAAGTATACCCCCCGGGGTATGCTTCCAGCACCACACATCACCCGGAGGTTCCCATGTGCAGTCCCATGCAGTGCAGCAAGTGCGGCAAGACCACCTGGAGCGGCTGCGGCATGCATGCCGACCAGGTCCTGGCCAGTGTCGGCAGCGATCAGCGCTGCACCTGCCGCTAGTCCACACCACCGAGAGGAGCAGACATGAGCACGATCACCATGACCGCAGCGTCCTTCGAGGAGCAGGTCACCGGGCCCGGCATCGTCCTGGTCGACTTCTGGGCTTCCTGGTGCGGCCCATGCCGAACCTTCGCGCCCGTGTTCGAGGCGGCCTCGGCGACACATCCCGACATCGTCTTCGGCAAGGTCGACACGGAGGCGGAGCAGGTGCTGGCCGCGTCGGCAGCCATCACGTCCATCCCCACCCTCATGGCCTTCCGTGACGGCATCCTCGTCTACCGCGAGGCAGGCGCACTGCCGGCGCCGGCACTCGAGGAGCTCATCACCGTTGTGCGCGATCTGGACATGGACGAGGTCCGGGCCACGATCGCCTCGACCCAGGCGTCAGCATGATCGCCACCGCCACAGTCCGCGAGGCTGCGGCAGCAGCCCAGCGTGGCGAGTGCCTGCTCGATGTGCGGGAGCCCGCCGAGCACGCCGCAGGGCACCCTGCCGGCGCGCTGCTCATGCCGCTCGCGCTCGTGCCGCTGCGCATCGACGAGCTCGATCGCACCGCCAGGGTGCTCGTGATCTGCCAGTCGGGTGCGCGCGCGCACCAGGCCTGCGCCTACCTCGCCAGTCGCGGGTTCGACGCAGTGCTCGTCGACGGTGGCATCGGCGCCTGGCAGGCTGCCGGACTCCCGTT
>JAQTXL010000001.1:0-12227 GCA_028688835.1 Candidatus Nanopelagicales bacterium
CGACACCGCAATGCCGATGGGCGCGATGAGCCGTGCCAGGTAGGTGGCCGTGGCCTCGCCCTCGAGATTGGGGTCGGTGGCCAGGATGACCTCGACGATGCCGCTGTCGGCCAGGCGCACCATGAGCGAACGCCGTGAAGATCGCCGGGGCCGGGCTGCTGGCGGCGGGCACCGTGGCGGCCGGCACCGCGATCGGCATCGCCGTGCAGCGACGCCTGGTCGCGCGGGCGATCCACGACGATGCCGACTGGGTCATGCCCGTGTTCACCCCCGACGTGCACCAGGTGCTCATGCGCGACGGCACCTCGCTGCACGTCGAGGTCGACGCGTGTCCGGGCACCGAGACTCCCGTCACGGTCGTGCTGTGCCATGGCTACGCCCTCAGCTCCGCATCGATGGTCTTCCAGCGGGCTGCACTGCAGGGCCGCGCGCGCGTCATCTCCTACGACCAGCGCAGCCATGGCCGCTCGGGGCGCGGCGTCGAGACGACGCACACGGTCGACGAGCTCGGGGTCGATCTCATGACGATCATCGACCGCCTTGCTCCCGAGGGCCCGCTGCTGCTCGTGGGTCATTCGATGGGCGGCATGACGGTCATGGCACTCGCCGACCAGCACCCTGAGCTGTTCGCCGAGCGCGTGCGCGGTGTGATGCTCATGTCCACGACCGCCGGCGACTTCACGACAGTGTCCTTCGGCATGCCGGCCATCATGCGCACGGTGGTGCACCGCGCGATGCCGGCGATGGCCTCGGTGCTCGCGCGCGGCAAGGGGCTGGTCGAGACCGGTCGACGTGCCAGCAGCGACCTCACCGAGATCGTCTTCCGCGCCTACTCGTTCGGGGCGTCGCCCTCGCGCGAGGCGAGCGAGTTCGTCGCGGGCATGATCGACAGCACCCCCATGGATGTCCTGGCCGAGTTCCTGCCCGCGCTGCAGGAGCACGACAAGTTCAGTGCGCTGCCCACGCTGGCCCAGTGCGATGTCGTGGTCGTCGTGGGCGACCAGGACCGTCTCACCCCTGTCGTGCACAGCGAGCGACTGGCCGCCTGCATCCGCGGGTCCCAGCTGGCCATCGTGGTCGGTGGCGGGCACATGGTCGGCATCGAGTACCACCACGAGGTCGACCAGCTGCTCCTTGAGCTGCTCGATCGGGTCCAGGCCGGCCTGCCCGAGCACATCACCCGGGCAGCCTCCTAGTGGTCGACGTGCCCGACGCAGCGCACATGCGTGCGCTCGGCGCCCATGTGGCGGCACTGCTGGCACCCGGTGACCTCGTCGTGCTCGTCGGCGACCTCGGAGCGGGCAAGACCACGTTCGTGCAGGGCCTGGGCTCCGGCCTTGGCGTCGAGGAGGCGATCACCAGCCCCACCTTCGTCATCGCCCGCGCCCATGGCGCAGGCCGCATCCCGCTCGTGCATGTCGACGCCTACCGCCTCGGCTCGACGGTGGAGCTCGACGAGCTCGATCTCGACGCGGACCTTGCGACCAGCATCACCGTCGTCGAGTGGGGCGAGGGCAAGGTCGAGCAGCTGTCCGAGGACCGCCTGGTCATCACGATCACGCGCTCGGACCATGACGACGACGAGGTCCGCACCGTCGTATTCGCAGGCGTCGGCGCCCGGTGGACTGATGCAGCGCTCGCGGAGCTGAGCCCGGCATGGTGATGCTCGCGATCGACACGTCCTCGCCCGCGACCTCGGTGGCCGTGCTCGACGGCGACGTGCTCCTGGCCCATGCCGTGCACATCGACGCGCGTCGTCACGCCGAGGTCCTCGCCGTCCTCGTGCAGGAGGCGCTCGAGACTGCCGGGAGGCCGCGCGTGAGCGCTGTGGCCTGCGGCGTCGGGCCGGGCGCCTACACCGGCCTGCGCGTGGGCGTCAGCTCCGCCCTGGCCTACGGCCTGGCGTGGGAGGTCCCCGTGCTCGGTGTGTGCTCGCTCGATGCGATGGCGCTTGCCGCGTCAGATGCCGTGTCCGGGCCGTTCGCCTGTGCGATCGACGCGCGGCGCAAGGAGGTCTACTGGGCGCAGTACGACGCAGACGGCGAGCGCGTGGCCGGTCCGCATGTGCAGCAGCCCGGCGACATCGACGGTGAGATCCGTGCCCTGCCGTGGTTCGGCGACATCGCGGCTGCGCACCTCGAGCTGCTGCATGCGGAGATGGCCGACACCGTGCCCTATCCCGATGCGCGTGACGTGGCGCGGTTCGCGGCGCACCATGTCGGCCGCGGTCGCGCGATCGATGCGGCACCGGTGCTGCTGTCGACGCATGGACACGACGACGGGGCCACCGCCAGTGCGCTGGCCGGCCAGCACCTGCTCGCCCCGCTGCCGCTGTACGTCCGCCGCCCCGATGCCGTGGAGTCGGCTCGATGAGCCTGCCGCCGACCCTGGAGCCCATGCGCTGGTGGCACATCGAGGCCGTGCACGCGCTGGAGCAGCAGCTCTTCCCGGTCGATGCGTGGAGCGTCGAGCAGTTCTGGTCCGAGCTCGCACAGCCGACACGCAGCTACTGCGTCGCAGTCGACGATGGCGCGATCCTGGGCTACTTCGGCCTGTTCGCACTCGCACCCGACGCCGATGTGCAGACCATCGCCGTGAGCCCGGCAGCGCAGGGCCGTGGCCTGGGCGCCGTCCTGCTGCGCGAGCTGATCGACCAGGCCCTCGCCCGCGGCTGCGAGCAGCTCATGCTCGAGGTGCGCTCCGACAACACCCCAGCGCTGGCGCTGTACGACCGCTTCGGGTTCGAGCAGCTGCACGTGCGCCGCGACTACTACGCGCCCGGCGTCGATGCGCTCGTGATGCGCCTGCGCCCGCTCATGCGTGAGGCAGTGGCATGAGCGATCCACTGATCCTGGGCATCGAGACCAGCTGCGATGAGACCGGCGTCGGCATCGTGCGCGGCACGACACTGCTCGCCGATGCCGTGGCCTCGAGCGTCGACGAGCACGCGCGCTTCGGTGGCGTGGTGCCCGAGGTGGCCTCCCGCGCCCATGTCGAGGCGATGATCCCGACGATCAACCGAGCCTGCGCCGAGGCGGGCGTGGGGATCCACGACATCGACGCCGTCGCAGTCACGGGCGGGCCCGGGCTCGCGGGCGCACTGCTCATCGGCACCGCCACCGCCAAGGCGCTGGCCAGCGCCCTCGACGTGCCGCTCTACGCGGTCAACCACCTGGCTGGCCATGTGGTGGTCGACGAGCTCGAGCACGGCCCGCTGCCGGAGACCGCGGTGGGACTGCTCGTGTCGGGCGGGCACTCGTCGCTGCTGCTCGTGCGCGACGACGCGCAGGACGTCACCGCCTTGGGCGCGACCATCGACGATGCGGCGGGGGAGGCCTTCGACAAGATCGCGCGGATCCTCGACCTGCCCTTCCCGGGAGGTCCGTGGATCGATCGCGCGGCGCGCGACGGCGACCCGACCGCGATCGCCTTCCCGCGCGGGCTCACCGCGGCCAAGGACCTTGCCGAGCATCCGTACGACTTCTCCTTCAGCGGCCTGAAGACCGCCGTCGCGCGCTGGATCGCCCAGCAGCGCAGCGCCGGTGCCGCGATGAGCGTGCCTGATGTCGCGGCGTCGTTCCAGGAGGCGGTGGTCGACGTGCTGACGCGCAAGGCGATCCAGGCCTGCCGCGACCATGGGGTCGAGCACCTGGTCATCGGCGGCGGGGTGGCGGCGAACAGCCGGCTGCGGGCGCTGGCTCAGGAGCGATGCGAGCAGGCCGACATCGTGCTGCGCATCCCCGCTCCGCACCTGTGCACCGACAACGGCGCCATGATCGCGGCCCTGGGCTCCAAGCTCGTGCGCCAGGGCGCTGCGCCGTCGCCGCTGGACTTCCCGACGCTCTCGGTGCTGCGCGTGTCAACGGTGGTCATGCACGAGCAGTGAGGTGCGGCGGCCCTGGGCCCGCGCGATCACGAGGGTGCCCGGCCGGCCAGGCGGCAGTCGCAGCTGGCGGCGCAGGGCCTCGGCATCGATGCCCATGCCGCGGCACTTCACGGTGAGGTCGCCGATGCCGTGCGCGATGAGCGCCCTGCGCAGGCCCTTGGCGTCATTGGGCAGCTGATCGATGACCGCGAAGGCGCGCACGAGCGGATCGGTCACCTCGGTCGCGCTCGTCAGCCAGGGTCCCGTGGGGTCGATGCGGTGCACCCCCGCGTGCGTGCTGCACCAGGCGTCCAGCAGGTGGGCGCTCACCAGGCTCGCATCGGGCTCGATGAGCCAGGCGCTCACGGGTGACGTCGGCCCGGGGAGCAGATCGGACGAGGCGAAGTCCACGGTCACGTCGGCGATGGAGCGCGCGGTGCGCTGCGCTCCGATGTCCCAGGAGCACGTCATGGCCTCGACCATGGTGCGGTCGACGCTCGTCCACACCCCGCACCATCCCGGAGGCAGTGACGCGGGAGCGAACCCCGGTGCGACCTTGGCGCAGACCCTGGCGCCGCCTTCGGACAGCGAGGTCACGAACGACCACGGTGGCGACCAGCGCTCCGGGTCGCGCTCGGGGTGGGCGCGTGCGCCGTCGGCAGTGCGTCGCCCACTGCGCCGCGCCGGGTCGATGAACACCACGTCGTGCGGCGCGAGGTCGGCGATCAGCGCCGGAGCAACGGCGAGCGCGTCGCCCTCGATCACCTCGGCCCCTGGCGCATTGACCCGCAGCATCGCGGCGGTCGCCGGGTTGCGCTCGACGGCGACGACCTGCAGGCCGGCCGCCAGGAACGCTCGGGTGTCGAACCCCAGGCCTGCCGTGAGGTCGAGCACGTGCCGTGCGCCCTGCTGCACGAGGAGTGCTGCACGCTGGGCCGAGACTGCCGGCCTGGTCGCCTGCTCGAGTCCGTCGCGGGTGAGCAGCAGGCCGGTGGGGTCGATGCCATGACGCGCGGAGGCCAGGACGGCGAGCGAGGCCTGGTCGATCAACGCTGCGATGCGGTCGCCATCGAGGTCGGGATGCAGGCGCCGCAGCTCGGCGTTGGCCCGCAGGGCATCGCCGTCATGCGCGGACAGCAGCTCCGCAGCCTGCGTGATGAGGGACCTTGCTCGGACACTGACTATCCACACTGGTGCATCGTTGCAGAGCGAGCGGGAGCGGGATGCCCGTGCGACTGCCAGACTGGCACGCGTGCAGCAGGATCCCCAGCGTCTCAACGTCGTCTTCGGGCATCTCCATGAGGGAGTGCTGGTCGAGGATGCGGCGCGGCGCGTCCGGCTGGCCAACACCGCGTTCACCGAGCTCTTCACTCCCGGGATGTCTCCTGACGATCTCGTCGGCGTCGACTGCGACGCGGCCGCGGTCCAGTCAGCGCCGCTGTTCCGCGACCCGGAGGGATGGCTGGAGCGCACGCGGGCGATCGTGGCCCGCCATCAGCCGGTGACCAGCGAACCGTGGCAGCTCGCTGACGGCCGGTGGATCGAGCGCGACTACTACGTGCGCCTGCACGGGCACGAGGCCTATGAGCACATCTGGATCTACCGCGACGTCACGCGCCAGCGGGCCGCGGTCGACGCGGCGGTTGAGCTTGCGCAGGCCACCGAGCGCACGGGCTTTCGCGACTGGGAGGTCACGATCGACCGCATGGCCCGAAGGGCCGAGGAGGTCGGCGCGGTGCAGCGCGGGTCGATGGCCGCCGTCAAGGTGCTGCAGATGGACCTCGTCAACGCCGAACTCGGCTATGCCGGCGGCGACGAGCTGCTCGTGACCGTCCTCGCCCAGCTGCGCGAGCGCTTCGGGCATGACAACGTCGAGCGGCTCAAGGGCACGGTGTTCGGTGTCGTCACGGCCGATGCCGACCCCGACCGGCTGCTGCGCGACCTCCACGAGGTCCTGGACCCGACGCGCATCGAAGCCGACCACTTCGTCACCCTGAGCACGGCCATCGGCGTCGTCACCACGGGTGACATCACCGACGTGCGCACTGGCCGCGAGCTGTTCGAGCTGGCCAGGTATGCGGTGCGCGAGGGCCAGCGGCACCCGGCCGACCTGGTGATGGACCTGCGCCTGCGCAACAAGGCGCGCATCGCCCACGAGCTCGAGTCACGCCTGCCGGAAGCGCTGGAGTCCGGGGAGTTCGTGCTCCACTACCAGCCGATCGTCCGCATGGCCGGCACGCGCACGATCGGCTACGAGGCGCTCGTGCGCTGGGAGCACCCGGTGCACGGCCTGCTCGCCCCCGATGCCTTCATCCCGGTGGCCGAGGAGCTCGGCGTCGTGGCGCGCATCGATCGCTGGGTCATCGAGCAGGTCTGCCGGGCCGCTCGCGACACCTTCCCGGACGACGCCACCCTGCTGGGCATCAACCTCAGCACCAAGTCCGCGGCCGACGGCCTCGCGCTGGTCCAGGTGCTGCGCGACTGCGTCGCCGAGTACGAGGTGAACGCCCGTCGCCTGGTGGTCGAGGTCACCGAGTCCGCCGTCGCCGACGACCTCCCGGCCTTCATCACCGTCATGCGCAAGTTCCGGTCGGTCGGGGTGTCCGTGGGCATCGACGACTTCGGCGTGGGCAGCTCGACGCTGGCAGCCCTGCGGCTGCTGCCCTTCAACTACCTGAAGATCGACCGCAGCTTCGTGATCGACCTGCACGACGCCAGGGTCCAGGACCTCATCCGCCTGATCGTCGCGATCGGGCACACCTTCAGTGCGGAGGTCATCGCCGAGGGCGTGGAGACCCAGGACCAGGCCGACCTGCTCCTGCGCTGCGGGGTGGGCATGGGCCAGGGCTGGCTGCTCGGCCGGCCGGCGCTGCCGCAGCCCTGACGCGCGCACATTGGCACTCGACTTGACGGAGTGCTAACGGTTGCGTAGATTCTGCGTTGGCACTCCCCACCGGGGACTGCTAATTGACCTAACCGTTTCGCCCCCTCACCGGGGCCTAGCCGACTATCCGGAGGACGCAACCGTGTCGGTCACCATCAAGCCGCTCGAAGATCGCATTCTGGTCCAGACCCTCGAAGCAGAGCAGACGACTGCTTCAGGTCTCGTGATCCCTGACACCGCAAAGGAGAAGCCGCAGGAGGGCACGGTCATCGCGACCGGTCCCGGCCGCTTCGACGAGGATGGCGAGAAGCGCATCCCGCTCGACGTCAAGGTTGGCGACATCGTCATCTACAGCAAGTACGGCGGCACCGAGGTGAAGTACAACGGCGAGGAGTACCTGCTCCTGTCCGCCCGCGACATCCTCGCAATCGTCGAGAAGTAACCCTCAGACGCGAGCGCCCCGATCACCGGTCGATCCGGGGCGGGGCGCTTCGTCCTTGTTTTCGCTGATCCAATTGGAGTGAACACGCATGGCAAAGATTCTGGAATTCGACGAGGACGCACGTCGCAGCCTCGAGCGCGGCGTCAATGCCCTGGCCGACGCAGTGCGCGTCACCATCGGGCCCAAGGGACGCAACGTCGTCATCGACAAAAAGTGGGGCGCCCCCACGATCACCAATGACGGTGTGACGATCGCCCGCGAGATCGAGCTCGACGACCCCTACGAGAACCTCGGCGCCCAGCTGGCCAAGGAGGTCGCCACCAAGACCAACGACATCGCCGGCGATGGCACCACGACCGCCACGGTGCTCGCCCAGGCCATGGTGCGTGAGGGCCTCAAGCAGGTCGCCGCAGGCGCCTCGCCCATGGATCTCAAGCGTGGCATCGACAAGGCCGTCGCAGCCGTCGCAGCCGAGCTGCACAAGAACGCGATCTCGGTCAACGGCAACCGCGAGGCCATCGCAAACGTCGCCACCATCTCCAGCCAGGACCGCGAGATCGGCACCCTGATCGCCGACGCCTTCGACAAGGTCGGCAAGGACGGCGTCATCTCCGTCGAGGAGTCGAGCACGACCCAGGTCGAGATCGAGTTCACCGAGGGCATGCAGTTCGACAAGGGCTACATCTCGCAGTACATGGTCACTGACGCCGAGCGCATGGAGGCCGTGCTCGAGGACGCACGCATCCTCATCGTGCAGGGCAAGGTCGCCAGCGTGCAGGAGATCCTGCCGGTGCTCGAGAAGGTCATGCAGACCGGCAAGCCGCTGCTGATCATCGCCGAGGACGTCGAGGGCGAGGCTCTGTCCACCCTGGTCGTCAACCGCATCCGCGGCACCTTCGCCTCGGCCGCCGTCAAGGCCCCGGCCTTCGGTGATCGTCGCAAGTCGATCCTCGAGGACATCGCGGTGCTCACCGGCGCCCAGGTCGTCGCTCCTGAGGTCGGGCTCAAGCTCGACCAGGTCGGCCTCGAGGTGCTCGGCACCGCACGCCGCATCGTCATCACCAAGGACACCACCACGATCGTCGACGGCGGTGGCGATCACGCAGCCGTGGCCGATCGCGTTGCGCAGCTGCGCAAGGAGATCGAGAACTCGGACTCCGACTGGGACAGCGAGAAGCTCCAGGAGCGTCTGGCCAAGCTCAGCGGCGGTGTCGTCGTCATCAAGGTCGGCGCGCACACCGAGGTCGAGCTCAAGGAGAAGAAGCACCGCATCGAGGACGCTGTGTCGGCAACGCGCGCGGCCATCGATGAGGGCATCGTCTCCGGCGGTGGCGCGGCACTCGTGCAGGCGATCTCCGTGCTCAAGGACGACCTCGGTCTCGAGGGCGACCAGGCCACCGGCGTGCGCATCGTGCGCAGCGCCGCGGTCGAGCCGCTGCGCTGGATCGCCGAGAACGCGGGCGAGCAGGGCTACGTCGTGGTCTCCAAGGTCCAGGAGCTCCCGGTCGGCCAGGGCTACAACGCCGCGACCGACACCTACGGCGACCTCATCGCCGATGGCGTCATCGATCCGGTCAAGGTGACCCGCTCGGCACTGGTGAACGCGGCCTCCATCGCCGCCATGCTGCTCACGACCGAGGCCCTCGTGGTCGAGAAGCGCGAGGAGCAGGACGAGGATGCGGCCGGCGGCCACGCGCACCACGGGCACAGCCACTAGGCATCAGCACGAAGGGCCCCCGGAGCTTCGGCTCCGGGGGCCCTTCGCATGTCCGCCGTCGGCTTGACCGGACGCCCTGAGCGTCCGATGATGCCGGCACCCAACCGCAGCTGGGAGTCCCATGCAGGTCCCCGCCCAGATCGCCGGGCTCGTCGCCGCTGGCGTTCCCGAGCTCGCGGGCATGAGCGCGTCGGCATTCACCGCACTGGGAGCGGGACTCGATGCGACTGCCGACGCCGTGGTCGCCGTGCACCCCTCGCTGGTCGCGCCCAGCAGGCTCGCACCACTGCTGCGCCGCTTGGACAAGCCCGGTTTCGTGGTGATCGACATGCCCGATCTCGATGACTTCGGCGTCATCGAGAGCGTCGTGGTCCCCGAGCGACCGCTCTACCTGGTGCACGGCATTGATCGCGGGGATGACCTGCGCAATTGGAGCCCGGACGAGGCCTTGATCGAGTTGCAGAGGCGCGGTCGCACCCCGCTGACCATCAGTGAGGGCATCAGCTGGCTGCTGGCGGACCCGCAGAGGCTTGAGCCCAATCACTGCTTCATGACCATCGCCTCGCGCATGGTGAAGGACGCCAAGGGCACGCTGGATGCGCGCACCCCGGCGGTCTGGATCAGCGGCGGGACCGGAAGGGACGGCCGAACCCGCAAGGGCGCACCGAAGGTGGGCTGGTGCTGGGCGGGCAATCGCCACACCTGGCTCGGCTTCGCCTCAGCGGAACACCGCGGATGAGGCAGGACTGCGCCCAAGCAGCGGGCCGGTAGCCTTAGCCCATGACAGGCGAGGGCGACGGCAAGTTCGCATATCTGGGATTGACCTACGACGACGTGCTGCTCCTGCCAGCCGAGTCCGATGTGGTGCCCAGCGAGGTCGACACGACCGCGCGCGTGTCGCGCAACATCAGCATCAAGGTGCCGCTGGTCTCCAGTGCGATGGACACCGTCACCGAGTCGCGCATGGCGATCGCCATGGCCCGCCTCGGCGGCGTCGGCGTGCTGCACCGCAACCTGTCGATCGACGAGCAGGCCGTGCAGGTCGACATGGTGAAGCGATCCGAGGCCGGCATGGTCTCCCACCCGGTCACCTGCCTGCCCCACGACACCCTCGCCGACGTCGACCAGCTCTGCGGCCGCTACCGGATCTCCGGCGTGCCCGTGGTCGATGCCGACGGCATGCTCGTCGGCATCGTCACCAATCGCGACATGCGCTTCGAGGACAACATGCAGCGCCAGGTGCACGAGGTGATGACGCGCATGCCGCTCGTCACCGCGCCCGTGGGCATCAAGCCCGAGGACGCGCTCGCGATCCTGTCGCAGCACAAGGTCGAGAAGCTGCCGCTCATCGACGAGAGCGGCCGGCTTCGCGGACTCTTCACGGTCAAGGATTTCGTCAAGACCGACAAGTACCCCAACGCCACCAAGGATGCCGATGGCCGCCTCGTGGTCGGTGCCGCAGTCGGCGTCGGCGAGGACGCCGAGCGTCGCGCCAAGGCCCTGATCGAAGCAGGCATCGACTTCCTGGTCGTCGACACGGCCCACGGCCACTCGCGCGCAGTCACCGACATGGTGCGCCTGCTCAAGCGCCAGACGGGCATCGACATCATTGGCGGCAACATCGCCACGCGCGAGGGCGCCCAGGCGCTCATCGATGTCGGTGCCGACGGCATCAAGGTCGGCGTCGGGCCCGGCAGCATCTGCACCACCCGCGTCGTGGCAGGTGTCGGCGTGCCCCAGGTGTCCGCCATCTACGAGGCCTCGCTGGCAGCACGTGCGGCAGGCGTGCCGGTGATCGGCGACGGCGGCCTGCAGTACTCCGGCGACATCGCCAAGGCGCTCGTCGCCGGGGCTGACGTCGTCATGCTCGGCTCGCTGCTCGCTGGCACCGAGGAGGCGCCCGGCGATGTCGTGTTCATCGGCGGCAAGCAGTTCAAGTCCTATCGCGGCATGGGCTCGCTCGGCGCGATGCAGTCGCGCGGCGAGGCCCGCTCCTACAGCAAGGACCGCTACTTCCAGGACGACGTCCTCAGTGACGACAAGCTCGTGCCTGAGGGCATCGAGGGTCTGGTGCCCTACCGCGGGCCGCTCACTGCGGTCGCCCACCAGCTCGTCGGCGGGCTTCGTGCCGCGATGGGCTACTCAGGTGCCGCCACAGTGCCCGAGCTGCATGTGCGTGGGCGCTTCGTGCGCATCACGGCGGCCGGACTGCGCGAGTCGCATCCGCACGATGTGCAGATGACCATCGAAGCCCCGAACTACACCGGCCGATAGGGAACCACTGTGGACACCATTGAGATCGGCGGGGCCAAGCGCGCCCGTCGCGGCTACGGCTTCGACGAGGTCGCCATCGCACCGAGCCGGCGCACGCGCGACCCGCAGGGCGTGTCGACGAGCTGGAGCATCGACGCCTACCAGTTCGGCCTGCCCTTCATCGCAGCGCCGATGGACTCCATCGTGAGCCCCGAGTCGGCGCAGGTGCTCAGTGAGCTGGGCATGCTCGCCACCTTGAACATCGAGGGTCTCTGGGGTCGCTACGCCGATCCTGCTGCGCTGCTCAGCGAGATCGCCGCGCTGCCGGCCGACGGCTCCACTGCGCGCCTGCAGTCGATCTACTCCGCGGCTCCCGTCGACCCCGATCTCGTGGTCGCCCGCATTGCCGATCTCAAGGCTCGCGGCATCACGGTCGCCGTCGCCGTGAGCCCGCAGGCAACCGCGCAGCTCGCGCCGATCATCGCGCGCGCCGGCGCCGACATCGTCGTCATCCGCGGCACCACCGTGTCCGCCGAGCACGTCACGAGCGACGGAGAGCCACTCAACCTCAAGCAGTTCATCTACGAGCTCGAGGTGCCCGTCATCGTCGGCGGATGCGCTACGCACCAGGCAGCCCTGCACCTCATGCGCACGGGCGCAGCCGGCGTGCTCGTCGGCTTCGGCGGCGGCTCCGATGCCACCAACAGCGACGTGCTCGGCGTCCGCGTGCCGATGGCCAGTGCGATCGCCGAGGTCGCGGCCGCACGCCGCGACTACCTCGACGAGTCTGGTGGCCGCTACGTGCACGTGATCGCCGACGGTGGCCTGGGCCGCAGCGGCAACATCGTCAAGGCCTTCGCCTGCGGCGCCGATGCCGCCATGCTGGGCTCGGTCCTGGCACGGGCCAGTGATGCGCCGGGGCAGGGTTCACACTGGGGCGCCGAGGCCTGGCACCCGCACCTGCCGCGCGGGGCCCGCAACCTGGTGCAGCCCTCCGGCACCTTCGCCGAGGTCCTGCATGGCCCATCGCACCAGTCCGACGGCACGATGAACCTCGCGGGCGCAC
>JAQTXL010000001.1:12327-72380 GCA_028688835.1 Candidatus Nanopelagicales bacterium
GCCGAGGCCTGGCACCCGCACCTGCCGCGCGGGGCCCGCAACCTGGTGCAGCCCTCCGGCACCTTCGCCGAGGTCCTGCATGGCCCATCGCACCAGTCCGACGGCACGATGAACCTCGCGGGCGCACTGCGCAAGGCCATGGCGACCACGGGCTACAGCGAGCTCAAGGGCTTCCAGCGCGTCGAGATGGTCATCGGCAGCTGACTCGCGCGATGACCGAACCCGACCAGGCCACGACGGCCGTGCCGCGCACCTACCTGTGGTGGGCAGTCGCGGCCACAGCCCTGTGCTTCGCCCCGCTCGGGATCCTCACGCTGTTCTTCGCCGTGCGCACCCTGTCGCGCCTCAATCACGATGACCTCGAGGGCGCGGCCCGCTGGAGCCGCCTGGCCCGCCGCTGGCTCATCATCACGGTCGTCATCGGCGTCATGGTGAACCTCGTGCTGCTCGTGGTGCTGGGCCTCCTGGGGGCATTCAGCACCTGATCGGTGCCCCGCGCCAGACGTTAGGCTGCGCACGTGACTCACCAGCCGACCGTGCTCGTCGTTGACTTCGGTGCGCAGTACGCGCAGCTCATCGCCCGGCGGGTGCGTGAGGGCAGGGTCTACTCCGAGATCGTCCCGCACACCGTCACCGCAGCGGAGATCGCGGCCCGCCAGCCCGCTGCCATCGTGCTCAGCGGCGGCCCCTCGAGCGTCTACGACGACGGTGCCCCCCAGCTTGACGCGGGCATCCTCGAGCTCGGCATCCCCGTCTTCGGCATCTGCTATGGCTTCCAGGCGATGGCCCAGGCCCTCGGCGGCACGGTCGAGAACACCGGTGGGCGCGAGTACGGCCGAACTGCGCTCGACGTCACCGACCCTGGGCTCCTGTTCACCGGCCTGCCCGCCACCCAGCAGGTGTGGATGTCGCACGGCGACGGCGTGACGCGCGCGCCTGAAGGCTTCACGGTCACCGCCAGCACTCCGGGGGCGCCCGTCGCGGCCTTCGAGGACGCCGCGCGCCGCCTGGCGGGCGTGCAGTTCCACCCCGAGGTGCTCCACAGCGAGCACGGCCAGGCCGTGCTCGTGAACTTCCTGCGCGAGGTCGCCGGCCTGCCCGAGTCCTGGTCGATGGCCGATGTCATCGACGAGCAGGTCGCTGCGATCCGCGCGAAGGTCGGCACCGGCCGCGTCATCTGCGGGCTGTCCGGCGGCGTCGACTCGGCGGTGGCTGCGGCGCTCGTGCAGCGCGCCGTGGGCGACCAGCTCACCTGCGTGTTCGTCGATCATGGTCTCCTGCGCAAGGACGAGGCCGAGCAGGTCGAGCGCGACTACGTCGCCGCCACCGGCATCAAGCTCGTCGTCGTCGATGCCCGCGAGCAGTTCCTCCATCACCTCGCCGGCGTCACCGACCCCGAGCAGAAGCGCAAGATCATCGGCCGCGAGTTCATCCGCGTGTTCGAGGCCGCCGAGCGCGATGTCATCGCCGAGGCAGGCACGTCAGGGGAGAAGGTCGAGTTCCTCGTGCAGGGCACGCTGTACCCCGATGTCGTGGAGTCCGGCGGCGGCACCGGCACCGCGAACATCAAGAGCCACCACAATGTCGGCGGCCTGCCGGAGGACCTCCAGTTCACCCTCATCGAGCCGCTGCGCACGCTGTTCAAGGACGAGGTGCGCAAGGTCGGCCTCGACCTGGGCCTGCCGCCGGAGATCGTCTGGCGCCATCCGTTCCCCGGCCCAGGGCTGGCAATCCGCATCGTGGGCGCGGTCGACGCCGACCGGCTCGAGATCCTGCGCGACGCCGACGCCATCGCCCGTGAGGAGCTCACCGCCGCCGGGCTCGATCGCGACGTGTGGCAGTTCCCGGTGGTGCTCCTCGCTGATGTGCGCTCCGTGGGCGTGCAGGGCGATGGACGCACCTACGGTCACCCCATCGTGCTGCGCCCGGTGTCGAGCGAGGACGCCATGACCGCCGACTGGTCGCGCCTGCCCTACGACGTGCTCGAGCGCATCTCCACGCGCATCACCAACGAGGTGCGCGAGGTCAACCGGGTCGTGCTCGACATCACGAGCAAGCCGCCGGGCACCATCGAGTGGGAGTGAGGCCGGCGGAGCCGTCCTCGCCCCACGCTCGGATCATCGCGCGGGAGTGAGGCCGGCGCAGCCGTCCTCGCCCCACCTTTGGGAAGCGCGACGTGGGAAGCATCACGATCTGCTCACGATGCGTGCCGCGGTGCCGGAAATCGTGCGGTGTCGGGTTAGATTCTGCGGATGCGAATCTCCCGAACCCTTGCCGTCTCCGCCGCGGCAGTAGCCCTGATCGCCGGCGCCATCGCGCCGGCCGCCAATGCCGCCGACACCGTCGTCCCCAACGCCCAGTGGTCACTCGGCCTGGCCCCGGAGGTCACCACGAGCCCCGGCGTGCAGGGCGCCTACATCCGCCTGTGGGACATGAAGACCGCGTGGCGCGACATCAACCCGGCCCCCGGCCAGTTCGACTTCTCGATCATGGATCAGCGCGTCGCGCAGGTCGAGGCCGCCGGTGCCAAGCCGCTCATCGTGCTGGGCCTGACCCCGCAATGGGCCGCAGCAGACCCCTCCGCAGGCGACCCCCGCTGGGGCGCCGGCACCGCATCGGCTCCGGCGAACATCAGCACCTACGTCGCCTACGTCACGGCGATCATGCAGCACTACGGCAGCAGGGTCGGCGCGATCGAGGTCTGGAACGAGGCCAACCTCAAGACCTTCTGGACCGGCACGCCAGGGCAGATGGCAGACCTCACGGCAGCTGCCTACAAGGCCATCAAGTCCATCAGCCCCGGCACCGCGGTGATCGCAGCATCGTCCACGACGCGGCTCTTCGGCTCGGTCAAGAACTTCTTCGGCCCCTACGCGGCCGCGGTCAAGAAGCAGGGCTATCCGATCGACGGCTGGACGATCCACACCTACCCGGCGGGCAACCAGGGCCCGGCCGACCGCTACCAGCAGATCCTCGAGTGGCAGGGCGTGCTCAAGAACGCAACCGACAACGACCCGGCAGCCATGGCCAAGCAGGTCTGGGACACCGAGATCAACTACGGCCTCGCCGGCCCGGGCGCGATCCCGAAGACCGACTTCGACGCCAACGGCAGCTCGCAGTACGTTGCCCGCACGTTCGTCGACTCGCAGCGCATCGGCATCGACGCCACGTTCTGGTACATGTGGACGGCCAGCTCGTTCTCGCTGCTGGGCATCCAGATGTTCACCGGCACCACACCGTCGATCACCGCCTACAACACCACGCGCTCCTGGCTCGTCGGGGCGACCTTCAAGGGCTGCGACACCGATGGCAATGTCCTGAAGTGCTTCTTCACCAAGAACGGTGAGGCGTTCTTCCTGGGCATGTCCAAGAACGACACCCCGGTGTCGTACTCCAAGGCAGCCACGCTGAATGTCGAGAACTGGATCGGCCAGGCCACCACGCCGGCTGGCACCGTCTCGCTCGGCACCGGACCGCAGAAGTTCACCTGCCCCGGCGCTGACAAGTCGGCCTGCACCTTCGGTGCTGCGGCCGCCGCCGGCGCGACCACGGGCGGCGCTGCATCCGGCTCAGGCGCCACGGCGGCCAAGAGCATCACCATCAGAGCCACGAAGGGCACGTTCAACGGCAAGAAGGCCGTGATCATCACGGGCAAGGCCGTGGGCATGGAGGGCGAGCAGGTCACGCCCTTCGTCAAGCTGAAGACCGAGAGGCGTTTCACGGCACTAGCACCGGTGACGGTCGGCGCCGACGGCTCGTTCACGGCCCATCGCAACACCAGCAAGATCGCAACGGTCTACGTCGTGAACAACGGCGTGCAGTCGAACACCGTCACGGCCAGGTAGTCAGCAGGCTCAGGTGCGCGGTGGTGCTACGGCATCACCGCGCGCCTGAAGCCCTCGGCCAGGCGGCCCTCAGGCAGGCCCGCAGTGGCAGCCGTGGCTGCCAGCCAGGTGCGCAGGAAGCCCGGGAGATCCTCCATGTGCGAGGTCTGGCTCACATGCGCCCGAAGCGCGGCGACCTTCTGGTCGAACGCATCGGTGACATCGATGAAGTGATCGGGGTCGGGGGATCCCATGACCCACACCTCGCCCACCGACCACGCCTCCAGGCCCTCGTCGGCGAGCAGCGCCTGGTGGGCGAAGGGGTTGCGGGCATCGGGGTAGATCGCGAAGATCGCGGCCTCGCCGGAGGCCAGGTGGTCGGGGTGCGAGGCGGGGATGCGCGCCCAGTTGCGCTCAGGGGACTGGATGAGCATGAGCTGCGGCCGCACCTGGCGGATCACCCGGCTGATGTCGCGGCGCAGCTCGTGGGTCACGGTCAGCTCGCCGTCGCGGTAGCCCAGGAAGTGGATCTCGCTGACGCCCAGGGCCTGGCCGGCGGCCCGCTGCTCGGCCTGCCGGATCGCCGGGATCTGCTCGCGCGGCACTGCCGGGTCGAAGCCACCGGCGTCTCCTGAGGTGATGACGCAGTAGCTCACGCCCACGCCCGAGGCCACCAGCGTGGCCACCGTGCCGCCGGCGCCGAAGTCGACGTCGTCGGGGTGCGCCGTGACCACGAGGGCCCGTTCGAATGCCGCCATGCTGCTCATCCCATCGTCGATGTGATCCCGATCACACAAATAGTCCCGAGGAAGCACTCGCCACATTGGTCTCATCCGTCACTTCCGTGACACCATATGCGGGTGCTTCCCCACACCGGGCGTTTCGCCCTGCCTCAGCGACGCCGTCGCCGGGGCAGCAGCGCCGTGCTGGTGGGGGTCCTGGCAGGCACGTTACTCGTTGCCGTGCTCCCGCAGGCACAGGCCGCCGATTCCGGCTGGACCCCGTCGTCATGGACCGGCATCGCCCAGGGCCCGCCGGTGCCCGGCGCCAACCTGCCGCCGGCCGCCACTCCCGCCAACCCCGTGCCTGTGCCGCCGCAGCTCGACACCCTGCCGACCTATGAGGGCCAGCAGGTGTGCGACCCCACGCCCAAGCCGGGCACCCAGCGGGCTGCCGACCTCATCAAGGCCACCTTCGGTGCCAACCAGGAGGTCTGGATCTCCCGCGGCTGCGACGTCGGCGACCAGAGCGAGCACAAGGAGGGCCGTGCCCTCGACTGGATGACCAACGTGCGCAATGCGCAGGAGCGGTCCAACGCCGAGTCCTACCTGCGCTGGCTGCTCGGCCCCGACGCCACGGGCCAGGCCTACGGCAACGCCTACCGCATGGGCATCATGTACATCGGCTGGAACGACCGCATCTGGCGCGGGTACGACGCCGAGCGCGGCTGGGCCGAGCTCAAGGGCTGCTTCGCCAGGCCTGAGCCGAGCAGCGACACCACCTGCCATCGCAACCACATCCACATCTCCTTCACGTGGGACGGCGCCGCCGGCACGACCTCGCTGTGGACCGGGGCGGCCATCACCGCTCCCTACTGCCCGCGCGTGTCCTCGGGCGCCCGAACGCAGTACCCCGAGGCCAAGGGCGAGCTCGTCCCGATCGGCCCGGTGCGCGTGCTCGACACCCGCGCCCCGATCGGCGTCGCCCAGCGCTGCCGGCTCGAGCAGGACCGCTGGACCGGCGACTCGCATCGGCTCTTCCCCAAGATCACCGGCGTGGGAGGGATCCCTCCGAGCAATGTCGGCTCGGTGCGCGTGCGCGTGACCGCTCAGGGCTCCAACACGGCGGCCACCGTGCGCCTGTGGTCGCCCGGGCAGAACACGAGCATCCCGGTGCTGCAGGTGGGCATGAACGCTGACGCTGTCGGCGAGGCCACGGTGCCGGTCTCCACCGACGGCACCATCGCCCTGGCCACTTCTGCCGGCGCAGTCGACATCGTCGTGGAGGTGCTGGGCTACTACCGGGCCGATGCCACCGCTCCGGCCACCGTCCTGCCGAACACGACCTCGGGCTCGACGCCCGCCGTGGTCCCGGCACCTGCGGCAGTGCCCGAGCAGGCCCCGGCGCAGACGGTCATGCCGGCCAGCCCACCGCCGCTGGCGCCTGAGCCGAGCGAGTTCCATCCCGTGGGCTCGGTGCTGGGCTACGAGTCCACCACCGACGGCCCGATCCAGCCCGGTGAGTCGCGCACGGTCGCCCTGGCCGGGCTGCCGGCCGAGGCGCGCACCGCCGTCGTGTTCGTCACCACGAAGCAGGCCGAGAAGCGCGGCGTGCTGCGCATCGGCAGATCCAGCGCCACTGAGTCCCTGCCCGTGAAGTTCCCCAAGACGCGGATGCGCAAGTCGGTGATGATCGTGCCGGTGACGGGAAGCTCGCTGGTGGTCAGCGCCTCGCCCTCGTCAGCAGTGCAGATCCGCGTGGAGGTGCTGGGCTACGGCACCAGTGACACTCCGCCGCAGGTCATCGCCCTGAGTCCGCGCCCGATCATGCAGGGCACGGTCGACCCCAGCAAGCCGCAGCTGTTCAAGGTCTCGCGCAAGTTCGGCCTGCCCGGCATGAAGAAGCTCAAGGCCGTGCTGCTGCGCGTGCAGACCTCGAAGGCCACCCAGGACGGCACCCTGGCCGTCTACGCCTCCGGCGGCGCGCCACCGGGCACCCGCTCGGCTCCGGTGATGGCCAATGCTGGATATGCCGCGCTCGTGCTGGCGCCCGTGGGAGCCGACGGCAAGGTGCAGGTGAGCTCCACGGTGCCGGCGTCCTTCGTCGCCAACCTCGTCGGTTACGTCAAGTAGGGCCGTCAGCGCCGACCCCTACGATGCATCGGTGACTACGGCCGCCGACCTCCTGATCGACCTCAATGAGCCCCAGCGGGCGGCGGTCGAGCACCGTGGCGGGCCGCTGCTGATCGTGGCCGGAGCCGGTTCGGGCAAGACCCGCGTGCTCACCCGCCGCATCGCGCACCTGCTCGCCACCGGCGATGCCCGCCCGGGCGAGATCCTGGCCATCACGTTCACGAACAAGGCCGCTGGCGAGATGAAGGAGCGCGTCGCCGAGCTCGTCGGCCCGAGCGCGAAGACGATGTGGGTCTCCACCTTCCACAGCGCCTGCGTGCGCATCCTGCGGGCCGAGTCCAAGCGCCTGGGCATCTCGAGCAGCTTCACCATCTACGACCAGGCCGACTCCCTGCGCCTGATGACCATGGTCATCCGCGACCTCGACCTCGATGCCAAGCGGTTCACGCCGCGCAGCTTCCTGGCGCAGGTCTCCAATCTCAAGAACGAGCTCATCGACGAGGAGACCTACGCCTCTCGGGCGAGCAACGTGATGGAGGAGACGCTGGCCAGCGCCTACCGCGACTACCAGGCGCGCCTGCGCCGCGCCAGCGCCTTCGACTTCGACGACCTCATCAGCAGCACCGTCGCGCTGCTGCAGGTGTTCCCCGACGTGGCCGAGCACTACCGCCGCAGGTTCCGCCAGATCATGGTCGATGAGTACCAGGACACCAACCATGCGCAGTACCAGCTGGTCAAGGAGCTCGTCGGCCACGACACCCCTGAGCTCAAGGCCGGCGAGCTGTGCGTGGTGGGCGACGCCGACCAGTCGATCTACGCCTTCCGCGGCGCCACCATCCGCAACATCGAGGAGTTCGAGCGCGACTACCCCAATGCGCGCACGATCCTGCTCGAGCAGAACTACCGCTCCACCCAGACCATCCTCACCGCGGCCAATGCGGTCATCACGCGCAACCAGGGCCGTCGCGCCAAGAGCCTCTGGACCGACTCCGGCCAGGGCGAGCCCATCGTCATCTACGTCGCCGACGACGAGCACGACGAGGCCTCGTTCATCGCGCGCGAGATCGACGACCTCTCCGACGACCACGGGGTCAAGCCCAGCGATGTCGCGGTGTTCTACCGCACCAATGCGCAGTCGCGATCGGTCGAAGATGTCTTCATCCGCGTCGGCATGCCCTACAAGGTCGTCGGCGGCGTGCGCTTCTATGAGCGCAAGGAGGTGCGCGACGCCATCGCCTACCTGCGCGCGCTGGCCAACCCCGACGACGACGTCTCGCTGCGACGCATCCTCAACGTGCCCAAGCGCGGCATCGGCGATCGGGCCGAGTCGATGGTCGAGGCCTTCGCCCAGCGCGAGCGCATCTCGTTCTGGGCCGCCCTCGAGCGCGCCGAGGAGGCGCCGGGCATGGCCACGCGCTCGATCGGCAGCATCGCCCCCTTCGTCGAGATGATGCGCGGCCTGCGCACGCTCGTCGAGTCCGGCGCCGACTCGGCCACGATCCTGCAGGCCGTGCTCGAGCAGTCGGGCTATGTCGCCGAGCTCACCCACTCCACGGACCCGCAGGACGAGGGCCGCCTCGAGAACCTCGCCGAGCTGGAGTCGGTCGCCCAGGAGTTCACCGACGAGAACCCCGAGGGCACGCTCGTCGACCTGCTCGAGCGCATCGCCCTGGTCGCCGATGCCGACTCGATCCCCGATCACGAGGGCGGCGTGGTCACCCTCATGACCCTGCACACGGCCAAGGGCCTGGAGTTCCCGGTCGTCTTCCTCACCGGCATGGAGGACGGCGTCTTCCCGCACATGCGCTCCCTCGGCGACCCCAAGGAGCTCGAGGAGGAGCGCCGACTGGCCTACGTGGGCATCACCCGGGCCCGCGAGCGCCTCTACCTGAGCCGCTCGATGATGCGCTCGGCCTGGGGCGCCCCCGCCTACAACCCGGCCTCACGCTTCCTCGACGAGATCCCCGAGGAGGCGATCAGCTGGCGCCGCGAGGAGCCGGTGCGCCAGGCCTTCACGCCGTCGGTGTCGCGCAGCAGCAGCGCCCTGCGCCTGGGTGATCGCGTCGTGGGCACCGGCCCGGTCATCAACCTGTCGGCGGGCGACCGCGTGACCCACAGCAAGTTCGGCCTCGGCACCGTCGTGAGCACCTCGGGCAGCGGCGACAAGGCCGACGCCACCATCGACTTCGGCTCGGCCGGGGTCAAGCGGCTGCTGCTGCGCTATGCACCGGTGGAGAAGCTGTAGGGCGTCGGTGCCACTTGACATTCAACAAGTCTGAATGCATATTCAGAGATGTGAAATCGCCTCAACTCCTGCCCCTGCTGCGCTCCCAGACCCAGGGCGACCTGCTCGCGCTGCTGTTCCTGCACCCGCAGCAGGAATACTCGCTCACCGAGATCGCCCGGCGGATCGGCGTCTCGACCTCAGGTGTGCACCATGAGGTGACCCGGCTCCTGGATGCCGGATTCGTCGCCGATCGGCGCGTGGGCAACACGCGCCTGGTCAGGGCGAATGCCAGCACAGTGGTGGCCGAGCCGCTGACCCAGTTGCTCGCCGTGACCTATGGGCCGCTCCCGGTCCTGCACGACCTTCTCGTCGATGAGCCCCTGGTGGACGAGGCCTTCATCTACGGCTCGTGGGCGGCGCGCTACCTGGGTGTCCCCGGTCCAGTCCCCGAAGACGTCGATGTCCTCGTGGTGGGCACCGCAGATGCGGACCGCCTTGACGACATCGCCAGCGCCGCCAGTGAGGTGCTGCATCGGGATGTCAGCATCCGTCGTGCCCGTCGGGACGCCTGGGCGCTGGCTCGAGCGGGGGACGGGAGCCAGCCGTTCCTCAGCACCGTCGCGCAAGGTCCACGCGTGCTCCTTGATGTCGGAGCGCTGGATGCCGCGACGGAAGGTGAGCGATGAGGTGGAACGCGGGACGCGACGTCCTCGACGCGATGCTGCTCGCGAATCCGCCGAGGCTTCAGCGGGTGGCACCCAGCCGCGAGCACGCGGAGCGGCTCATTGCCCAGGCTCGTGCGCACCTCGCGTCGGCGTCGCTGCTGGCCAGCGATGATCCGGAAGGCGCCTATGCGCTGCTCTACGACGCAGCCCGGAAGTCGCTGACGGCGATCCTCGAGAACCAAGGACTTCGTCCGACCTCGGCGGGCGGCCATGTAGCGGTCTACGACGCAGTCCGCGCACAGCTGGACCCACCGATGGGCAGCACCATTCGTCCCTTCGATCGCATGCGTCGCAATCGACGTGACGCGGAGTATCCGCCGAGCGATGCTCCGTCCATCGACGTGGACATGGTGCGCGAGGATCTCCCGAAGAGCCGGGCGCTCGTCGACATCGCAGCGCAAGTGCTCGATGAGATGAGCCCGTTCTAGCCCTGCTGTTGGCCTTCTCGCCGGTGGAGCAGCTCTCGCCGCCTCAGATGAGGTGGCGCGCCGACGCCCACTTCGCCAGCTCATGCCGATCCGAGAGCTGCAGCTTGCGCAGCACTGCCGACACATGCGTCTCCACGGTCTTGATCGAGAGCACGAGCTCGGCTGCGACCTCGCGGTAGGTGTACCCGCGAGCGATGAGCCGCATCACCTCGCGCTCGCGTGGCGTGAGGCGATCGAGCTCCTCGTCGTCCTCGGCTGCGCCGCCGGTGAAGGCATCGAGCACGAATCCGGCAAGGCGCGGCGAGAACACCGCGTCGCCGTCGGCGATGCGCTGCACGGCAGCGATGAGTTCCGGTCCGGTGATGGTCTTCGTGACGTAGCCGCGCGCTCCGCCGCGCACGACGCCCACGACATCCTCTGCGGCATCGCTGACCGACAGTGCCAGGAAGCGCGTGTGCGGCACCTGCTCGATGCAGGCGTCGAGCACGGCTCGTCCGCCGCCGCCGGGCAGGTGCACGTCGAGCAGCACGACATCAGGGCGCGTCTGGATGATCACCGTGATCGCAGAGGCGACATCCTCAGCCTCGCCGACGATCTCGACAGCGTCGCCGATCTCGGCGCGCACCCCCGCGCGCACCATGGAGTGGTCGTCGACGAGGACTACTCGGACGGGCTGGGTCATGACGCCTCCTCGCGCTGGAGTTGGAGCCGGACCTCGGTGCCCTGGCCGCTCGACGTGATGATCTCGGCCGTCCCGCCGATGCGCTCCATGCGGCCGATGATGGACTCCCGGATCCCGTGTCGGTCACCCGGCACCGCTGCAAGCTCGAAGCCGGCGCCGCGATCTCGGACGAACACCTCGACTGCTGCAGGCGTGAGCTCGGCGTAGACGGACACTTCACTGCCCGCATGCTGCGCGGCATTGAGCATCGCCTCGCGGGTGGCCGCGAGCAACGAGCCCAGCGATGGGTCGATCGCGGCGTCTCCCACGACCACCACCTCGATGCTCGTGGAGAAGGTCGCCTCGACCTCCGCAGCGTCGCGCTGCAGCCGAGCCGCGAAGGTGCGCTCCGCGTCACCCTGGGGGGCGTAGAGCCACGAGCGCAGGGCGCGCTCCTCGGAGCGGGCCAGGCGCGTGACCTCACTGGGGTCATCGGCATTGCGCTGGATCAGCGCGAGGGTCTGCAGCACCGAGTCGTGCACATGCGCCGCGACCTCGGCGCGCTCCTCGGAGCGGATGAATGCCCGACGCTGCTCCTGCTGGTCACGCACCAGGCGCAGCACCCATGGGTAGGCGACGATCGCCAGGCCAGCGAGCAGCAGCAGCGCCGTGCCGAGCACCTGCAGGGCCTGCGCCGGGCTGGTGCGATTGACGAGCAGGCCGATCGCGCCGAGCAGCAGCAGGGCCACGCCGATGACCAGGCGCCAGGTGCGCACGGCCGCGGTCGAGCGCGCCCCCTGACGCGCAGCGCGTGCGGCAGTCGCCGACCACGATGCGCGCTGGTCGTCATCGGCCTGCTGCCAGATCAGCGCGGCGCCGATGACCGCGATGATGATCGGGATGACGGCGCCGCTGACGACGTCGGCCCCGATGGCCGCCAGGAAGAGTGCGATGCCGAGCACGATGGCGCCGAGTGCGACCAGGCGCAGCTGGTTGCGATCACGTGCGCGCGGATCCTCGTCATCCTCGGCCTGCTGCATCGGCAGCGTGGCCCACAGCGCGAGGTAGAGCACGATCCCGATGCCGCCGGCGATCGCGAGCACGACGAAGGCCAGGCGCACCAGCGCCACGGGCAGGCCGAGATGCTCCGCGAGCCCGCGTGCCACGCCGGCTACCATGCGTCCGGAGGCGCTCCGGTACGCGCGCACTGCCTGGGCCATGCCGTGATCATCCCGCGCAGGGGCGCACGGGCGCATCAGGGGCGCACCCCGAGGTTCACGCCGGCAAGATCAGGGTGGATTCAGGGTGGTGTCCCTGATGTGCTGGGCCGACGGGTCGGCCACGCTGGAGCCATGACCGAGAACCTCGAACAGGAGCAGGCCGCACCCGGCGCTGCTGCCCCTGCACCATCCACCGCTGGTGTCCGCGCGCCGCTGCGCCGCAATCGCGATGATCGCGTGCTGGCCGGCGTCGCGTCGGGCTTCGCCCGCTGGCTGGGCATCGACCCCGTGATCGTGCGCGTCGTGCTCGTCGTGCTGGCGGTGTTCGGCGGCAGCGGGCTCGTGCTCTACCTCATCGGCTGGCTGCTCATCCCGCTCGAAGGGGAGCAGCGCAGTGAGGCCGAGCGCCTGCTGCGTGAGAATGCCGACATGTCCAGGAGCCGCAAGGTGCTCATCGTCCTGGGCATCATCGCCGCGCTGATCGTCTTCGGCTCCATCGCCAGTGCCGCCTCGTGGGGCTGGGGCTGGGGTGCCGGCGGCTGGCTGCTCCTGCTCGCAGCCGGCGGTGTGGTGCTGTGGCTGATCAAGGGCCCGGTTCCGGCCACCGCAGCGCCGTTCACCGCGGCCCAGGATCCCGCGACTGCACCGGCCCCGGAGTCCTTCGTCCAGGGCGGCGTGGGCGCCTACCCCGGCTACGTCCCAGCGCCCGTCGTGCGCGTGAAGACGCCGCCGTCGTATCTCGGCCTGGCGACCCTCAGCCTGGCGCTGATCGTCGTGGGCGTGCTCGTGCTGCTCGACCTGTCGACCGATCTCGAGGTCCCGGTGGTAGTCACGCTGGCCAGCGCCCTGGGAGTGCTCGGGCTCGGGCTGCTCGTGGGGACGGTCGTCGGACGCGCACGGTGGCTGATCTGGCTCGCGACGCCGCTGCTGCTGGTCGCGCTGCTCGTCGCAGCCATCCCGAGCAATGTGAGCATCGCAGGCGGCGTCGGTGATCGCACGTGGACCCCGACGACGAGTGCAGGCAGCTTCCGGCTCGGCCTGGGCGACGCCACCCTCGACCTGAGGTCGGTGCCCCTGTCGGCACCGGCGGTGGTCGCGGTCTCGGTCGGCGTGGGTGAGCTTCGCGTGATCGCGCCGAGAGATGCTCGGGTGCAGATCAACGCGAACGTCGCCCTCGGCGAGATCCATGTGCAGGGCAGGCCAGCGATCAGCGGGTACGACCTGCGCTTCATCGGCGACCTTCCCGGGCTGCTGCCCGAGGACGCCCCCGTCATCACGCTGACGACCGACGTCGGCATCGGCAACCTGGAGGTCTCCCGTGGCTAGGCATCGCATCGACCTGATCTCACTGCTCGCCGGCATCGCCTTCACGGCTGCTGCGGTGGTGCTCGTGCTGACGGCAGTCACCGACGTGACACTGGATGCCAGGCTCGCGCTGCCCATCGGGCTCGTGGCCCTGGGCGTGCTCGGGCTGGTGGGCTCGCTCCTCGCGCAGCGCGGCGCCGGCCGCGAGCACGACCCGGTGAGCACCGAGGGCCCTGCCACCAGCCCCTGACCGACCGTGGCGGGAGTAATGCAGATGCATTACCATGGGTGCCACACGAGTGGAGGCCGTCATGAGCATCATCGAGTCCGAGTCGACGCTCACCGACCGCTACCAGACCACGGTCCCCGAGGCCGTGCGCCGGGCACTGCACCTCAGCAAGCGTGATCGCATCCACTATGCGATCGAGGCAGACGGGCGCGTGGTGCTCACGCGCGCCGAGTCCGCGGTCGAGGATGCGGCCCTCACCGCCTTCCTCGCGTTCCTGGCCGACGACATCACCCAGCACCCGGAGCGTCTCACCGCCATCGATCAGGCGCTCGCCGATCGGCTCATCGCGCTCACTGCGGAGGTGGTCGTCGACCTCGACGCTGCGCTCCCGTCGGGCGATGCGTGACGCGACGCCCTCCGGTGGCGCAGCACGGCTGGGCGCTGTACGCACACCCGCTGTTCCTCGATCAGCTCGAGACGCTGATCACCGAGGTCGATGCACAGCGAGATCGGGATCCGGTGGGGTACCGCTCGACGAACGCGGCGCAGCGGCTCGCTGCCATCCGACGTCTCATCCTCGAGGTCATCCCCGAAGACCCGACGCGTGCTGAGTACCGGCAGGGCACCACGCTCGGGGATGCGCACACCCACTGGTTCCGAGCCACGTTCTTCCAGCAGTACCGGTTGTTCTTCCGCTACCACTCCGCTGCGCGCATCATCGTCTACGGCGGGGTCAACGACAGCACGACCAAGCGGGCCTGCGGCAGCTCGACCGATGCCTACCGCGTGTTCCGCTTGATGCTCGACAGCGGCCACCCGCCCACCGACTGGGATGCGCTCATCTCCCAGGCCTCTGCGCTCGAGGACTCAGGCACGGTTGCGCCGCCCCGGGCCGTGGACTGAGGCACGCAAGCGCGTTCCTGCGCAGCCGCAGCCGCCGACTCAGCGAGCAGTCGTGCGCTTGTACTTGCGGATCGACAGCGTCGCGAAGACCGCGATCACGACCGCGCACGAGACCAGCGTGTAGAGCTGCGGGTGCTGCAGTGACCAGTAGTCAGGCTGGATGCCGGTCGGGTTGCCGAACAGCTCGCGCGTTGCCAGCACGAGCGTCGACACCGGATTGAATGCAGCGATCGGCTGCAGCCAGTCGGGCATCGAGCTGAGCGGCACGAACGCGTTCGACAGGAACGTGAGCGGGAACAGCCAGATCAGGCCGGCAGTGCTGGCGGTCTCGACGTTCGGCATCGCCAGGCCGATAGCCGCCCCGACCCACGAGACCGTGTACGCGAAGATCAGCAGCAGGCAGTAGGCCCACACCGCGTTCCAGAACCCGCCGGTGATGCGCCACCCGACGAGCAGACCGGTGATGCTCAGCACCGCGAGCACCAGGATCTGGCGGGCCGCGTCGGCGAAGGTGCGCCCGATGAGCACGGCACCGCTGGCCATCGGCAGTGAGCGGAAGCGATCGATCAGCCCGGTGGACATGGCCTCGGCCATGCCCACGGTGCTCGCGGCCGCAGCGAAGGCCACGGTCTGCCCGAAGATGCCGGGCATCAGGTAGTTGCGGTAGACCATCGCCGCGTCCTCGCCCATGAGTGCGGCGCCGGCCACGGGGATCGCGCCGCCGAACACGAAGGCGAAGAGCAGCACGAACATCACCGGCTGCACGAGTGAGAAGAACATGAGCTCGGGCACGCGCAGGGTCTGCACGAGGCTGTAGCGCGAGACCACCGCGCCGTCGGCGACGTTCCAGCCGAACAGCGGACGCCTGCGCGTCGGAATCGTCGTCGTCATGCTCGTGACCTCCCACGCTTGGGCTCATCGGCTGGAGTCGCCTCCTCGGCCACATGGCCGGTGAGCGAGAGGAACACGTCGTCGAGGGTGGGCCGGCGCAGCACGAGGTCGCCGACCTCGACGCCCAGCACGTCGAGGGCCCGGATCGCATCGACGAGCACGGTCGACCCGCCGGAGACCGGTGCGGAGATGCGCAGCTCCTCCACGAGCGGCTCGCCGTTGGCCACCGAGCGGATCGCGCTCACCGCATCGGCGACGCGTGCGGGGTCGACGATGGAGATCTCGATGCGGTCGCCGCCGATCTGGTCCTTGAGCGCCTCGGCGGTGCCCTCGGCGATCACGAGTCCGTGGTCGATGACGACGATCTTCTGCGCCAGCTGGTCGGCCTCCTCCAGGTACTGCGTGGTGAGCAGCACGGTGGTGCCGTCGGCGACCAGGCCGTTGATGACCTCCCACATGCCCAGCCGCGAGCGCGGATCCAGGCCGGTGGTGGGCTCGTCGAGGAACAGGATCGAGGGCTGGGCCACCAGGCTCGAGGCCAGGTCGAGGCGGCGCCGCATGCCGCCGGAGTAGGTCTTGGCCGACCGGTCGGCGGCCTCGGTGAGCTCGAACCACTCGAGCAGCTCGGTCGTGCGGCGCTTCACGTACGACGAGGGCAGGTGGTAGAGCGCACCGAACATCAGCAGGTTCTCGCGGCCGGTGAGGTAGTCGTTGACTGCGGCGAACTGGCCAGTCAGGCCGATCTCCTTGCGCACCTTCTCGGGATCCTTGACCACGTCGAACCCGGCGACCCGCGCATGGCCTGCGGTCGGGGTCAGCAGGGTCGACAGGATGCGCACTGCCGTGGTCTTGCCGGCGCCATTGGGGCCCAGGAGCCCGACCACCTGCCCGCGCTCGACGGTGAGGTCGATGCCGCTGAGGGCCTTGACCGAGCCGAAGTCCTTGACCAGGCCCTCGGCCACCACTGCTGCATCGCTCATGCGGGCGACAGTAAGGGAACCCTGAGCACAGGCACAACCGACGTGCCGGGCCCTGCACCGCGAGCAGGTCGCAGCACTGCCGAAGCGCTGATCGCTCCGGGTCGTTCAGGCGACTGAGTTAGATGGTGTGCATGCAGTCGACACCCCGCACCAGGCTTCGCGCCGCAGGCCTGGTGCTGACGGCGACTGCCGGCGCGGTTGCCGTGCTCGTGATCATCGGCGAGCTGTTCGAGAACCTGCCCTCGCCGCTGCCCGGCAACTGGTGCGACATGTCAGTGATCAGCGCCGTCGCGGTCATGCTGCTCGGGTGCAGCATCCTCTGCGGCGAATTCCAGGCCCGGGTGACGAGAGCCTGCGGCATGATCGCCGCGGGATTGGTCCTGATCATGTCCGCGGCATCGCTCCTGGGTCACCTCGGAACGGCGAACCCCGAAGCCGCCCAGGCTTGCAGTGCGGCGCCCGACTACCGCCTGGACTCGATGTCGGATCCGGCGGCACTGTGGTGCGGCATGTTCGCCGTGCTCATGCTCATCTCGCGGTCGCGGTCGCGGTCGCGGTCGCGGTCGACGATGCGCGACCGCACGAGCACCGTGCTCGCAGTGGTGCTGCTCCTGAGCGCCTATGTGATCGTCTTCGCGCAGGTGTTCGCTGCGCCGTCCCTCACCACGATCGGCAAGTCGCCGACATCTGCCTATGTCACCGTCTGCGTGGCACTCCTGCTCACGGGCTGGGCGCTGCTCCAAGTGGCGTCAGGGCGGTGGCCTGCAGTCACCGAGCGGACCATCGCAGGCTCGCTGCTGCGCCAGAGCCTGCCGTTCCTCCTGCTCGTGCCCGTCGTCGTCGCGACGCTCGCTGATCGCACGGTCTCCTGGACCGGGCTGTCCAGCGCAGGCGTGCTGACGATCGCAGCGACCCTCACCTCGGTGATCCTGTTCATCCTGATGCTGCGCGTCGTCGCCGCCGTCGGGCGCGTGGAGGACGAGCTTCGCGAACGGGCGCATGCCGATGCGATGACGGGCCTGGCGAACTCCTGGTCCTTCGGTCTGCTCGCAGGTCAGCTCCTCTCGCAGGCTCGGCGCTTGGGAGCCCCGGTCAGCGTCATCTTCATGGACCTCGACGGGCTCAAGGCGATCAATGACACCCACGGCCACGATGCAGGCTCCAGGGCGATCGCCGACTTCGCCCAGGTGCTCAGCGCCACCGCGAGGGACGGTGATCTCGCCGCCCGGGTCGGGGGAGACGAGTTCGTCCTGCTGGTGATCGCCGATGCCGGCACCGCCGCCGGGATCCTGGCTCGGGTCCGCGAGTCGATCCGGGCGCTCAATGCCGAGCGCGACATCCCGATCCAGTTCAGTGCCGGGGTCGCATCAGCCGATCCCGACCTGCCGATCGAGTCGCTGGTCAGGGCGGCCGACCTGCGCATGTACGAGGAGAAGGAACGCCATCGTCGCGAGGGTGGGTCCAAGATCACAGGGATCGAGGCGCGAGACCACCTGCAGGGTGAGTAGGCTCGGTGCGCTCGGTTGCAGTCTGCCGAGATCCGCTCTGCCATCGCGTCATCCCGCATCGCAAAAGGAGTCCTGCGTGGACCTGTACGAGTACCAAGCAAAGCAGCTCTTCGAGGCGCATCAAGTCCCGACCACTCCCGGTGAAGTGGCCACGACGCCCGATGCAGCCCATGAGATCGCCCGCAAGATCGGCACCCAGGTGGTCGTCAAGGCCCAGGTGAAGACCGGTGGCCGCGGCAAGGCCGGCGGCGTGAAGCTCGCTGAGACCCCCGATGACGCCAAGGAGAAGGCCACCGCCATCCTGGGCATGGACATCAAGGGCCACACGGTGCACCGCATCCTCGTCGCCGAGGCAAGCGACATCGCCGAGGAGTACTACGTGTCCTTCCTGCTCGACCGCACGAACCGCACCTTCCTGGCGATGGCCAGCGTCGAGGGCGGTGTCGAGATCGAGGAGGTCGCGGTCAGCAACCCCGATGCGCTCGCGATGATCCGCGTCGATGCGCTCGAGGGCTGCACCGAGGCCAAGGCCCGCGAGATCGTGGCCGCCGCGAAGTTCGACGATGCGATCGCCGACCAGGTCGTCGCGATCCTGCTGAAGCTCTGGGACGTCTTCGTCAAGGAGGACGCCACCCTCGTGGAGGTCAACCCGCTCGTGCTCACCCCGACGGGCACCGTGCTGGCGCTCGACGGCAAGGTCACGATCGACGACAACGCGGCCTTCCGCCACCTGTCGCACGCCGACCTCGTCGACCGTGAGGCCACTGACCCGATCGAGCTGCGCGCAGCCGAGTTCGACCTCAACTACGTCAAGCTCCAGGGCGAGGTCGGCATCATCGGCAACGGCGCTGGCCTGGTCATGAGCACCCTCGACGTCGTCGCCTACGCAGGCGAGGAGTTCGGCGGCGTTCGTCCGGCCAACTTCCTGGACATCGGCGGCGGCGCGAGCGCTGAGGTCATGGCCAACGGCCTCGACATCATCCTCAACGACCCCGAGGTCGAGTCGGTGTTCGTGAACGTCTTCGGCGGCATCACCTCGTGTGACGCCGTCGCCAACGGCATCCTGCAGGCCTTGGAGATGCTGGAGTCCAAGGGCGCCACGCTGACCAAGCCGATCGTCGCGCGCATCGATGGCAACAACGCGATCGAGGGTCGCGCCATCCTGACCAACGCGAACCACCCACTCATCGAAATGGTCGAGACCATGGACGATGCCGCGCGTCGTGCTGCAGAGCTTGCAGCCGCTCGCAAGGCCGGAAAGTAGAGGCAGACGAACATGGCTATTTGGCTCAACAGCGACAGCAAGATCCTCGTGCAGGGCATGACCGGCTCCGAGGGCACCAAGCACACCCGCCGCATGGTCGCCTCCGGCGCCAACGTGGTCGCCGGCGTCACGCCGGGCAAGGCTGGCCAGGATCTCGATGGCATCCCGATCTTCAACAGCGTGGGTGACGCGATGGCCGCCACGGGCGCCAATGTCAGCGTCGTCTTCGTGCCGCCGAAGTTCGCGATCGGCGCCGTCGAGGAGGCCGTCAACGCCCAGATCGGCCTGGCCGTCATCATCACCGAGGGCATCCCGGTGCACGACACTGCGAAGTTCTTCCAGTTCTCGCAGAACTCGGGCAAGACGCGCCTCATCGGCCCGAACTGCCCCGGCATCATCACGCCGGGCGTCTCGAACGCGGGCATCATCCCGTCCGACATCACCAAGCCCGGCCGCATCGGCCTGGTCTCGAAGTCGGGCACGCTGACCTACCAGATGATGTACGAGCTGCGCGACATCGGCTTCAGCACCTGCGTCGGCATCGGTGGCGATCCCATCATCGGCACCACGCATATCGACGCACTCCAGGCGTTCCAGGATGACCCGGACACCGACGCGATCGTGATGATCGGCGAGATCGGCGGCGACGCCGAGGAGCGTGCTGCCGCCTACATCGGCGAGCACATCACCAAGCCGGTCGTCGGCTACGTGGCCGGCTTCACCGCTCCTGAGGGCAAGACCATGGGCCACGCCGGCGCCATCGTGTCGGGCTCGTCGGGCACGGCAGCGGCCAAGCAGGAGGCTCTCGAGGCCGTGGGCGTCAAGGTCGGCAAGACGCCGAGCGCCACGGCTCGCCTCATGCGCGAGATCATGACCAAGGGCTAGTCAGCCCAGCGGTACTCCTGAGGGCGGTCAGTGGCGACACTGGCCGCCCTCAGTCGTGCCTGCGCTGTGACCGGTCACTCGGCCGAAGTCAGGACGTTCGGACGCCCACGGACCTGTGCATGAGCGCTAGCCTCAGGCCTAGACGACATGGCGCGAAGGAGGCTCGGTTCCATGCGCATGCGAGCTTGGCCCTCAAAGCTTCCCGCGGTGCGCGCCTTCTATGCCCACGGCTGCCATGCCGCAGCCGTGATCATCGCCCTCGCGGCGATCGCGGTCGGCCTGGTGGTCCTCATCGGCGGCTGGTGGCTCGACATCGAGGTGCTGCGCCAACCGGCGAGCGGGTACTCGGCAATGCGGGCCGGCACCGCCGTCGGCCTGGCGGTCGCTGGGCTGGGGATCCTCGGCATCGCACGCGCATGGGCCACCTGGTTCCAGGCGGCGTCCGGCGCCGTCCTGGCTGCACTGGGTGCAGTGGTCCTGGGGTCCTACGCGGCAGGGCAGGCCAAGACCGAGTTCGAGGGCCTGTTCGCACGACAGGCCATGGATGACGCCGTGCCCGGTCGCATCGCGCTCAACACTGCGCTGTGCTTCCTCCTGCTGGGTGCGGGGCTGCTCCTGATCGCGGCCCGCAGGGCCGACAGCCTGCGCCAGTCGCTGGGCCTGATGGTCTCGCTCATCGCCTATGCCGCCCTGGTGGGCACGGTCATGTCGTCGCTGGTGGTCGCAGGCGTGTTCGAGGACGACTTCACCGCGATGTCGCCGTTCACGGCTGTGCCGCTGCTGTTCCTGGGCTTCGCCATCGTGCTCGTGTCGGTGGAGCACGGCTGGGCCAGGACGCTCACCGACTCACGCACCGCCGGCAGGCTCCTGCGCGCCGGCGTGCCCTTCATCCTGGTGCTGTTCCTGTTCGCAGGCTGGATGTTCGTCCGCGTCGCGGGCATCAGTGACGCGAACCTGGGCAGGCTGGCCCTGTCGATCGTCCTGCTGGTCGCCGTGCTCATCGTCGCGCTCGTGGCCGTCACGGCTCGCATCGAGAACCTCGATGTCGCACTGGTGTCACTCGAGTCCGACTTCACCAGCCGAGTCGCTGAGGCCACCTTCGATGCCCGTCAGGCCATGTCGATCCTGCAGGCGATCCTCGACAACTCCTCCGAGCTGATCATGCGCTACGACCGCAATCACCGCGTCGCCTATGTCAACAGCAAGGTCGTGGAGGCATCGGGCAGGTTGCCTGACGACTGGATCGGTCGCACTGTCGCTGAAGCGGGGTACACACCTGAGTTCACCGCGCAGTGGGACGCGGCGCTGGAGCGGGTGCTCGTCACCGGCAAGACTGAGACCTTCGAGTTCGAGATCGACAACATGAACAGTCACCGCTGGTACGAGAGCACGATCGCTGCAGAGCACGACGAATCCGGGGCCATCACGCACGCCCTGTCGTCGAGCCACGACATCACCGTGCGCAAGACGGCCGAGCTCAAGCTGGCGGAACTGGCCACGCGCGACCCGCTCACCGGCCTGGCCAATCGATCGGCCCTCCTGGCCGAGCTGGCCCGTGCGCTCAGCGCCGGCAGCCGCTCCGGGCGCCCCACCGCCGTGCTCATGCTCGACCTCGACCGCTTCAAGCAGATCAACGACTCCCTCGGGCACTCCTTCGGCGACTGCGTGCTCGAGGAGGTGGCGCACCGGCTGAACGCCACCGTGCGCTCGAGCGATGTCGTGGCACGGCCGGGCGGCGACGAGTTCATCGTCGTCATGCGCGACCTGGCCAACCTCACCGAGCCGATCCGGGCCGCCGAGCGCATCATCGCCTCACTGCGGCAGTCGTTCAGCATCGAGGGCACCGAGATCTTCACCACCGCCAGTGTCGGTGTCACCATCGCGAGCGGCATCGCCTTCGCCGACGATGTGCTGCGCGAGGCAGACACCGCGATGTACGCGGCCAAGAACGACGGTCGCGACCGCGTGGCGCTCTACAACGCCGAGCTGCGCACGGTGGTGACTGAGCGGCTGACGCTGGAGAACGACCTGCGGCGCGCAGTCGATCGCGAGGAGTTCCTCGTCTACTACCAGCCCGAGGTCGACTTCGCGACGGGCGAGATCGTGGCGGTCGAGGCCCTCGTGCGCTGGCAGCACCCCGATGGCAGGCTGCGGATGGCCCAGGAGTTCATCGAGACCGCCGAGGAGACCGGCCTGATCCGCGAGATCGGCGAGTGGGTGATGCGCGAGGCGTGCGCGCAGGCGGCCGTCTGGGCGGCACAGAGCCCCGACCATCCGATCATCGTGCGCGTGAACCTCTCCGCAGTGCAGCTGTCCTCACCCACGCTGGCCGACGGCATCGATGCGGCACTGGTCGCCAGCGGCATCGATCCCTCCACCCTGTGCTTCGAGATCACCGAGACCGCCCTGCTGCGCGACACCGTGACCGTGCGATCGAACGTGCTGAGCATCCGTGACCGCGGCATCAAGATCGCCATCGACGACTTCGGCACGGGGTTCGCGTCGCTGGCCTACCTGCGCGACTACCCGGTGAGCGCGCTGAAGATCGACCGCATGTTCGTCACGAGCATGCTCACCAGCGACATCGACCACCGGCTCGTCGCCGGCATCATCGCCCTGGCCGAGCGCTTCGGCGTCACCGTGACCGCCGAGGGCGTGGAGGAGCAGATCCAGGCCATGGAGCTGCAGGCGATGGGCTGCCCTGCTGCCCAGGGCTTCCTGTACTCCGAGGCGGTGCCCGCGGTCGAGATCGACGCGCTCATGGCGCACACGTACGCGCACTCCTGACCCGGACCCCCCTCGAGGCTGACCGTGCAGCGCACGTCGTGAACCAGCACTCCAAGCGTGTCGGGCGATCCGTGGCTGCCGCCATGTGACACTGGCGCGATGACGACAGCGACGACGCAGGCGCAAGCGGACTTCCAGGCCCGGATCAAGGGCCTGGTGCGGCTCAACCTCATCGCGGGCCTGGCCCACCTCGTGCAGGCCGTGCTGGTGCTGGTGCTCGCCAACGACTTCACCCTGCCGGTGACCGCCTCCTACATGGCCGGCCCGCCCGGCACGCCCCTGGCCGACCCGGTGACCCTGCTCGACACCCGCATCGCGTGGGGCGTCGCGCTGTTCTTCGCCATCTCGGCGCTGTTCCACTTCATCGTCATCTCACCGCCGTTCGTGCGGCGCTACGCCGTCGGACTCGTGGCCAAGCGCAACTACTTCCGCTGGGTCGAGTACTCGGTGAGCTCGTCGATCATGATCGTGCTCATCGCGCAGATCGTCGGCATCACCGACATCGCAGCGCTCACGGCGATCTTCGGCGTCAACGCCTCGATGATCCTGTTCGGGTGGCTGCAGGAGAAGTACGAGACCCCAGGCAGTGGCGGCTGGATGCCCTTCATCTTCGGGTGCATCGCCGGAGTCGTGCCGTGGCTGATCATCGCGTGGTTCACGCTGGCGCCGGGATCGACCACGGGCGCCTCGCCGCCGGGGTTCGTCTACGGCATCATCATCTCGCTGTTCCTGTTCTTCAACTGCTTCGCGATCGTGCAGTTCCTGCAGTACAAGCCCGTCGGGCGCTTCTCGGACTACCTGCGGGGCGAGCGGCTCTACATCATCCTGAGCCTCGTCGCGAAGTCGGCGCTGGCGTGGCAGATCTTCGCCGGCACCCTCGCACCGAGCTAGCAGCTGCCGCGCACGCCAGTTCGTCGGCGACGCATGCGCGCGGTGCCCGGTCTGGCCTGCGGACTCTGAGAGGCTAGGGCAGTGCCAGCGCCAGTGATGAACGATCTCGCCAGGCTGGGCGCTCGACTCCACCTGCGCTGGCTCCTCGCGCCGCTGGGCGTGCTCGTGGCCGCTGCAGTGAGCCTGGTCATCCTCGGCATCCCGATCTGGCTGGCCTGGTTCACCACCGACCACGGCACCAACGGCATCGACCAGCTGTTCACGCTCATCGGCTCGGCCTGGCTGGCAGCGCAGGCCGTGCCCCTGCACAGCGCCGCGACCTACTCGATCCTGCCCTGGGGCCTGGCGATCATTCCGATCGTGCTGCTCTACCGCGCGGGCGTCGTGCTGGGGCGGGCCACGCGCAAGGCCAGCCTGCGCGAGATCGGCATCCTGCTCGGCGTCGCAGCCCTCACCTACGCGGGCGTCATGGCCCTGGTCGCCTGGTGGAGCGCCACCCACACCATGCACGCCTCCGTGCCGCGTGCCGCGCTCACCGGCCTGCTCATCGCCCTGGTCACCATGAAGATCGCCCTGCTGCGCTCAACCGACGCGGGCCGCCTGGCGCTCGCGCACGTGCCGCGCCCGGTCTGGACCATCCTGCGCGCGGCAGCGGCCGGGATACTGGCCCTGCTCGGCGCCGCCGCCGTGCTCGCCCTCATCTCGCTGGTCTGGCACTTCAGCCAGGCCAAGGGCATCTTCGAGTTCCTCGGTGCGGGGGTCTGGGGCGGGCTGGTCATCACGCTCGGCTGCATCGGCTACCTGCCCGTGCTCGTGCTCTGGGCCCTGGCCTACCTGCTCGGCCCGGGCATCGCCATCGGCCCCGGCATCGGGCTGTCGCCCTTCGTTCCCGCACCGCCGCCCACGGTGCTGCCCGGCTTCCCGCTGGTCGCCGCGCTGCCCGAGCGCGTGGGCGCCATCGCCTGGGGACTGCCGATCATCGCCGTGGTGATCGGCGCCGGCATCGGCATCATGGTCGCGCGGTCGGGGGAGCGGCAGGCGCTGGTGCGCCTGGGCTATGCCACCGCAGCCACTGTGCTCACCGGCCTCGGTGTCGGTCTGCTCGCCTGCCTGTCGTTCGGGTCGCTGGGCGACGTGCGGCTGCAGGCAATCGGACCCGACCCGGTGCTCGTGGCCCTGCTCGCCTTCGGCCTCACCGCCATCGGGGCGATCCCGACCGCCCTGGCGCTGCGCGTCGACCGCGAGCCAGCGGAGCAGGACGAGCCGACCGTGGATCTGGTGCCGGAGCCGCCCACTGCCGATGACGCAGGGCCCGCCATCGCTGTGCCTGCCGCGATGGAGCCAGCACCCGAACCCCAGCCCGATGTGGCCGAACCGGGCACCCCTGCCGCAGAATCAGCACTGCTCACCCAGCCGATCAGACGCGAGGATCTCGATGACCACCCCCAGTAGCTCCAGCAGCCCGAACATCTCGGTCTCGATGACGTGGGCCTTCAACGCCTTCAAGCGCAATGCCGCCACCTTCCTGGCCCTTGCCGCTGTGGTCGTCGTCGTGCAGTTCGCCCAACTGGTGGCCTTCACCCCGATCCTCAACACGCTCACCAACTGCCTCGATGCGAGCTCGCCTGGCCAGGAGCTGGCGTGCAGGTCGGCCTCGGGGCTCGCGGTGTTCTTCTCGTGGACCCTCACCTTCGTGTTCGCGCTGCTTGCTGCCTTCGCGACCATCGGTGTGCTGCGCGCGGCCCTTCGCACCACGCAGGGCGTCGAGCCCTCGTTCGCCGACATGCTGACGACGCAGTACCTCCTGCGCTATATCGGCTTCGCGATCCTGTTCAACATCGCCTTCGGCATCGGCTTCGTCCTGTGCTTCCTGCCGGCCCTCGCGGTCATCTTCTTCTTCGAGCTCGGTCACTTCAGCGTCCTGGACCGCGGCACGAGACCGTTCGCGGCCTTCGCCACCAGCTTCCGCCTGGCACGGGCCAACCCGGTGCCGATGCTCATGATCGTGGCGATGGTGATCCTGCAGGTGATCGCCGGGTCCTTCCTGTTCGGGCTGGTCACGCTGGTCGTGCTGCCGTTCACCTCGCTGTTCATCGCGCACGTCTACCGCTCGGTCAACGGCGAGTCCGTCGCCTCCTAGGCGCAGACCATGACCAGGCTGCGCGGGCTCGCCTGCGCGATCGCAGCACTCGCTGCGATCGCGCTCATGCCGATCTCCCCGCTGCCTGCGCAGGCCAATCCCGCACCGGCTCCGATCTCACCGGTGCCGGGTGCGGCGATGACGGTGCCGTGGGCCATCGGCGGCCCGCGCATCGAGCGCGACGGCACCAAGCATGTGTTCCAGGGGGACTGGCCGAACATGCCGGTCACCTCGCTGCGCATCTGGGATGCCCGCACAGCCTGGCTCAACATCGAGCCGGCTCCGGGCCAGTGGGCCTTTGCGAGGCTCGATGCCTTCGTGGCAAAGGCCGAGGAGCATCACGTGCAGGACATCGTGCTGGTGCTCGGGGGCACACCCGCCTGGGCGGCCAAGCAGCAGCGCAAGACCGATGCCCCGTGGCTGGGCAAGGGGTCGGCCTCTCCGCCGGAGTTCTGGGATGACTGGACCACCTTCGTCGACACCGTCGCCTCGCGCTACCAGGGCCGCATCAAGGCCTACGAGATCTGGAACGAGCCCAACTCGGTGACCTACTGGAGCGGCACGGCGCGCGAGTGGGCCACGCTCACCGAGCTGGCGGCCAAGCAGATCGCCATCTCCGACCCGACCGCCAGGGTGGTCGTGGGCGGGTTCTCGACCTTCCCCGCGAAGACCCTGGCCAAGGCCCAGGCGTTCATCAAGGCCCTGCCAGCCTCGATGCCCAGGCCCTCCGCGATGGGCTTCCACTGGTACCCGACGAAGCAGCAGCTGCCTGCTGGCATCACCAGCACCGCCCAGGCACTGCGGGCTGCCACCAAGGGCACGAGTCTCAGTGGGGTGCCCCTGTGGCTCACCGAGACCAATGTGCGCGGCGGCAGCAGCCTGAGCAGCAGCGCCCAACAGGCGGCGATGCAATCCATCGCGACCACCTCAGCGAGGGCGGGCATCACGCGGCTGTGGTGGTACGCGTGGACCGATCTCGGGCCGCCAGACCTCATCCAGATCTACGACGGCACACCAGCGGCACGCTGGCTCGAGGTGTCGAACGGGAGCGCGAGCCAGTCGTGACCTTCGGTGCTGCCAGTGCACCAGCGCGCAACTGACGCCGCTCGCGGCTACCCTCGACATGTGGGGGATGCAGCACGGCCAGAGGCGGTTCCGCCGACGCCGTCAGGCGAGGAATGGCTACGCGCGTCCCTGGACACCCTGCAGGAGTCGCTCTTCATCTTCACTGCCGTGCGCGATGAGTCCGGCGACGTCATCGACCTGCAGTACCGATTCCTGAACTCGGCGGCCCAGCGGCTGTACAGCCGCACGTCGGACGAGGTCATCGGGCGGGGGCTCATCGAGCTGTTCCCGTCAGTCAAGGACCTGGGCATCTTCGACTGCTACATCACGCCGATGGCCACCGGCCAGTCATGCTCGATGGTGGTCCAGGGCTTCCATGACGGAGGCGTGGTCGGCGACTTCATCGTGAACGCCGTGCCGTTCGGTGATGGGGTTGTCGTCACTGCACACAATGTCACCGAGGAGGCAGCGGCCCAGAGGGCGCTGGCGGAGTCGGAGTCGCTGCTGCGGGTGATCCTCGACAGCACCTCCGATGCCATCATGCGGTTCGGGCCAGACCTGCGCGTGCGGTATGTGAATCGACAGCTGATCAAGAACTCCGGGATCTCGCTTCAGGGCTGGCTCGGCAAGACGTTTGCCGAGGCCGGGTACCCCGCCAACCTTGCGGCCGGCTGGGACGAACACAGCCGGCATGTCTTCGCGACCGGCGAATCCGTGCAGCACGAGTTCGAGATCGATCTGCCTGGTGGGCATCACTGGTTCGAGACTCGAGTGGACCCTGAGTTCGACACTGACGGCGCCGTCAGCCATGTGATCACTGCAAGCCGTGATGTCACGGCTCGCAAGATCGCCGAGTCCAGGCTTCGCCAGTCGGAGGCTCTGCTCGAAGTCGCGGTCGAGGGCTCGCACGACGGCACCGCGACGTATGGCCCTGACCTTCGCTTCGAGTACGTCAATCAGCGAACGGTCGAGCTCTCGGGCATGCCGAAGTCAGCGTGGATCGGCAAGACCATGGAGGAGCTCGGCTTCCCACCGGACAGCGTGGCGTTCTGGACCGAGCATGTCGCCCGGGTGTTCGCCACCGGCGTGGCCGGGACCATGCGCTACGACCTCGAGAACACCGAGGGCCACCGCTGGTACGAGGCGATCCTGGCGCCGCAGCTCGATGAGTCAGGCGCGGTGGCGCATGTGGTCTCGACCAACCATGACATCACCGACTGGGTGCTCGCCGAGTCGGCACTCCGGGAGATGGCGACGCACGACTCCCTGACCAACCTCGCCAACCGGCGGGCCGTCCTCGACGAGATCCAGCGCGGCCTGACCGCCGCGCAGCGCACGCGGCTCAGCGTGGCAGTGCTCGTGATCGACCTCGATCGGTTCAAGTACTACAACGACTCGCTCGGCCACGCTGCTGGCGATGTGCTCCTGCAGCATGCCGGTGCACGCCTGGCCGAGGCCGTCCGTGGTGGCGACCTGGTCGGGCGTCTCGGTGGCGACGAGTTCGTGGTCGTGATGCGCGATCTCTCCGACGCTGCCGAGGCCGCTCGCACGGCCTGGCGCATCGTCGAGGCCTTCCGGCAGCCGTTTGACGACGACGATGCCGAGCACATCGCCACGGCCAGCGTCGGCGTGGCCTACTCCGACAGCGAGGGAGCGGCGGCTGACCTCCTGCGCGACGCCGACACCGCGATGTTCGCCGCCAAGGACGCCGGGCGCGACCAGGTGGCGATCTTCAACTCGGTCCTGCGCGAGGCCGTCGCTCAGCGCCTCGAGATGGAGGATGCCCTGCGGCACGCGCTCGAGCGCGATCAGCTCGCCGTCTGGTACCAGCCCGAAGTGGATCTGGCCACGGGCGAGATCGTCGCCGCCGAGGCCCTGCTGCGCTGGCACCATCCTTCAGGGCGCGTGCTGACTGCAGGGAGCTTCATCGACATTGCGGAGGAGACCGGCCTCATCCATGAGATCGGCGCCTGGGTGCTGGAGCAGGCCTGTGCAGTGGCAGCCGAGTGGTCATCCGACCACTCCCGCAGGCACCTGACGATGCGCGTCAATGTGTCCGCGCGTCAGCTGGGGGAGGGCCGGCTGCTCGAAGACATCGACCAGGCGCTGGGGCGAACGGGCCTGGATCCCACGCGGCTGTGCCTGGAGATCACCGAGACGACACTCCTCGATGACTCCGTGCTTGCCACCCAATCCCTCATGGGCATCCGGGCACGTGGCATGAGCATCGCGATCGACGACTTCGGCACGGGCTACGCGCCGCTGACCTACCTGCAGCGCTATCCCATCGATGTGCTGAAGATCGACCGCAGCTTCGTCACCCGCGTCGCAACCGATGCCTTCGACCGCCAGCTGATCGGCGCGCTGATGTCACTGGCCGACTACCTCGACCTTGATGTGACCGCGGAGGGCGTGGAGACCGACGAGCAGGCGATCACCCTGCGGGCGCTGCGCTGCACGAGCGCCCAGGGCTTCCTCTACTCGGAGGCGGTGCCTGCCGACCAGCTGCATGCCATGGCGCAGACCGTCTTTCCCCATGGTGGGCACTGACTGCCCGCAAGGCCGCGGCGGGCAGCCGAAGCTCAGGTGGGTTCCGCTAGGGCGCAAGGGAAGGAAGCCCCAGCAGGCCACGCTCGAGCACGGAGCCGGTGTGCAGGCTGATGAAATTGCCGATCGGCAGGTCCGACCAGGCATAGAAGTACACGCGGGCGATGCCCAGCGACTTGGCCATGGCCAAGGTCTGCGGCACGACGGCGGCGACCGTTGCTGACGACGACTTCTTGGCCTGGGTCTCGAACCCCACCTCGGTGACCCAGATCGGCAGTTCGCCCAGGCCGTTGAGCACCGCGACCCGGCGCATGGCGCTCCACGTGTAGTCGAGCCCCGAGGCCGAGAGCGTCGACGGGTACCAGTGAAAGGCCAGCGCATCGATCGCGGCGCCGGTAGCCGCCAGCGCCTTGAAGTACGGGGCATACATGGTCACGTCCTCAATGGAGCGGACGGTAGGGAGCCGGGGCGACGACGAGGGCGTTGGGATCCTCCTCGTGGATAATCGCCGCAGCGCGGGACATCATCTCCGCCATCTGCTCGGGTTTCCCTCGCCAGAAGAGCGTGAGGTTGGGCTCATTGCCGATCTCGTAGGCGGTGACCTGCCAGGCGTACCGCTGCACGCCATGACGCACGAAATCCAACCAGTCGTCCATGCTGGCATGAGGGGCGGCAGAGCCCGGGCCCATCCATGGCGCGTCGTTGGCATCAAGCCTCGCGGCTGCCCAGGCTTGCTCCCCCCTGGTCTTCAGTGGCCAGGTGGTTGTCACGGAAGGCAACCGACGAGGCCAGCCTGACCACCTGCTCAAGGGCCACAACCATCGGCGGCCCGCGCATCGAGCGTGACGGCACCAAGCATGTGTTCCAGGGGGACTGGCCGAACATGCCGGTCACCTCGCTGCGCATCTGGGATGCCCACACGGCCTGGCTCAACATCGAGCCCGCCCCGGGCCAATGGGCCTTCGCCCGGCTCGACGCGTTCGTGGCCAAGGCCGAGGAGCATCACGTGCAGGACATCGTGCTCGTGCTCGGGGGCACACCCGCCTGGGCGGCCAAGCAGCAGCGCAAGACCGATGCCCCGTGGCTGGGCAAGGGGTCGGCCTCTCCGCCGGAGTTCTGGGATGACTGGACCACCTTCGTCGACACCGTCGCCTCGCGCTACCAGGGCCGCATCAAGGCCTACGAGATCTGGAACGAGCCCAACTCCGTGACCCACTGGAGCGGCACGGCGTGCGAGTGGGCCACGCTCACCGAGCTGGCAGCCAAGCAGATCGCCATCTCCGACCCGACCGCCAGGGTGGTTGTGGGCGGGTTCTCGACCTTCCCCGCGAAGACCCTGGCCAAGGCCCAGGCGTTCATCAAGGCGCTGCCGGCCTCGATGCCCAGGCCCTCCGCGATGGGCTTCCACTGGTACCCGATGAAGCAGCAGCTGCCTGCTGGCATCACCAGCACCGCCCAGGCGCTGCGGGCTGCCACCAAGGGCACCAGCCTCGACGGCCAAGGCAGGGTTTACGCGTCTCTGGAGGTACGCGTGGCCCGTTCTCGGGCTGCCGAACCTCACCAGAGCTACGACGGCACGCCAGCGGCAAATTGGCTGTGGCTGAACAGTTGGTCAGAGTGCAACGTATCCGCACGCGATGTCTCACATTGCTTGCAGCGAACCTCGCGATGTCCGTGCATTCGCAGGATTCACGCCCAATGACTCGGCATCCACAGCGCCGGGCATGCGCAGTGCCCACCTGAGGTTACGTGAGATTCCAGCTCGGCGTGGGCGACGGCTCGCGCGGCGCGCATTGCTCCAAGCGGCGTTCGCGAGCTCTGGTGTCATCAAGGCATGTGCGTCGTACATGGCGACGGCGGCGAGCGAGGCGACCACGCGCAGCGCATCGTCTCCGGAAGACGCCGCCATTTCAGCCGCAACGTCGGGTGACGCATGCACGGGTATGGGATGGTCATTCCTGCGTCGGAGCAGCAACACCCAGTGCCAAGCGCCCACCACGCGCGCCAGTGAAGACCCCCGCTGCAGGCGAATCCGCACCACATGCCACACGATGACTGACACTATGAGGCGCAGCAGGACCGCCGCCGCGAGTAGTGCCACGGCAATGCCTGCGGCACCTGCGATCACTACGATGATCGCCGGGAGTTGCCAGGGGATAGCGGGCGTGGTGACTGTGGTTGGTGCTGTGATCGTCTGCGTCAGCGTTCGGTGGGCACCAAGGAACGGAGCCGCGGCTGCCTGCACAGCCCAAGCGAGCGCAACCGCGCATGCGAGCTGGGTCACGAACGAGGCAAGTCGTCGTCCCGAACGCAGATCGTCGATCGTGTAGGGACCGAGCATCCATAGCGTCATGCAGAGAGCAACGACCCACAGCGCCGTCAGCCACGGTGGGAGGCTTGTGGTGTCGAGTGCCACGACGCCGATGAGCAATAGCAACGCGGGGATCACGACCAGCCACTGGCGGTGCGAGGCCACCGCGAGCGCCAAGCCGAAGGCACCCAGGCATGCGAATGCCGTCGCTCGGGTGATCGGACCAGATGACGAGCCGCCGAGACTCTCTGCCAAAGCAGGCACGATTGCCACCAAGCCGATGCCGACGAGTGTCGCGACTCTGGGTCGCCCTGCTACGAGCAAAGTGCGCACCACCAGTGCAGTGATGAGCGAGCCACCAGCAACCCAGATGACGAGGCCCTGAGTTGAGATCAGGCGGTCGTATCCGACCCAGCAGACGACCAGCAGTGGGGCTAACGTCCACAGCGTGGGGACTTGGCTGCCCTGATGCTCAGTCATGAGGATCCACTCCTGACGGTCACTGGGCTCAGTCGGCTCCAGGCCGCGACCCACGACCGTGAATGCTCAGTTCGGCTACCGGTGATGAACACGACGCCACTAATCGGCCCCGCCCTCAACAACGAAGTTATGCGGGCAGGGTCGCATGCCGAGACTGGTTGCGCAGTGACCAGTGCGAGCCTGTCCACTGCAGAGGCCCGATCACGCGGATCGACGATTACGGTGTGCGCGCTGGCTTCAGTCGTCGTGAGCACGACAGCCTGGTGCGGACCGCAGCCGTGCCATGCCCAGCTCGCTGCCGAATCCACCGCCTGCTCGAAGCTCTCGGTATCGAAACTGGAAAAGACCGAACCCTGTTGGTCGTAGGCGCGGGCATTGACATCCAGAATGACGAGCAGTTTCGGGAGCGTGCTGCCGACCATGCGTCGGACCATGAGCGAGCCGTGGTGTGCTGAAGCACGCCAGTGCACCGACTTCATCGGATCGCCGACCGCGTACTCTCGGATCGTCTCGACGTGCTCATTGCCGGCTCGGCTTCCCTCGGAGACGCTTGAGTCGGCTCCACGCAGGTCGAACTTGGCCAGTGGTTGAACGCGAGGCACGACGAGGACCTGCGATGGCTCTCGCCTGGCCAGCACCCTCGTATGCAGTCCCCATGGCCCCTGGACCTGCAGCCGCTCGGGTCCGACGAGGAATGAGCCGCGCTTCGAGGTGTCCACTGGCCACTCAAGTGTCACGCGTGTCGTGCCGGCACGTGCGCCGGACGGTGACTTCGGGATCCACTGTCTTGTGCCGTGTCCGGTGGCGCTCAGCCAGGTTCGAGAACCCCAGCCGAGCTCCAGATCGATCATCACGCAGGCCGCTTCGCCTCGAACGACACGAGTGGGGTGTTCGAGATCGTGCCACGTGGCGACATGCGGACCGCGAACTACGAACGCGAGGGCGACAAGGCCCAGCAGTGCGCCAGATACGCCGAGGATCTCGGCCCAGCCGAGCACCGTCGCGGCGACCGCCACGAGCAATATGCCGAGTGCGCCAGCAAGGCCGGCTGCGAGGTGCGTCACTCTCGATTGCATAGTGCCAGTGGCTAGCGTGGCTGAGGCGCGGGCACGGCGGCAATCGCATCCGCGATGATTGAGGCACCGCTGGTGCCACGTGATTCGGAGTCGACGTCAACGATGAGCCTGTGTGCCAGCACTGCTCCTGCAAGCTTCTGCACGTCACCTGGGAGGACGAATCCGCGATCGTACAGGAGTGCCCGGGCGCGGGCAGCCCGGAGCAGTGCGATCGACCCGCGAGGCGAGGCTCCCAGCTGCACCCCCGGGGCTGTGCGTGTCCATGCAACAAGGCGGACGATGTAGTCGATGACCGGCGGGCTGACTTCCACGGATCGTGCCGCATGGATCAGCGCGTCAATTCCTGCGGCGTCGATGACGGGTGCGATCTGGCTGATCGCTGCACCGTGGTGATGATCCGACACGACGGTGATCTCGGACTGGAGATCGGGGTATCCCAGCTGTCCTCGAATCAGGAAGCGATCGAGCTGTGCTTCGGGCAGGGCGTAGGTGCCTGTCATGTCGACTGGGTTCTGCGTTGCGATCACCATGAAGGGGACGGGCAGCCGTTGGGTCGTGCCGTCGATGGAGACGGTGCGCTCCTCCATGGCCTCGAGGAGAGCAGACTGCGTGCGAGGCGTTGCCCGGTTGATCTCGTCGGCGAGCACGATCGATGCGAATATGGGTCCGGGGTGGAAGACGAAGGTGGATGTCCCTGGATCCCAGACCGAGACTCCGGTAATGTCCGATGGCATCAAGTCGGGCGTGAATTGGATGCGGTTCCAGTGCACCGATGTGGCCTGGGCAAGAGCCCGAGCCAGCGACGTCTTGCCGACGCCCGGGACGTCATCGAGCAGCAGGTGCCCTTCGGCGATCAAGCAAATGACGGCGAGTTCAATGGCCTCCGGCTTCCCGCGGACGAATTGTCCGACGGCGGCAACGATGTCAAGGGCAGTGGCAGTTGCGCTCCTGGGACTCTGACTGTCGTCGGCAGCACCCGCATTCGTCGATCCCATGGGAGTGCATGTTACGCGCCTGAAGGCCATGGTTCGCAGTGGCAACGTCGCGTTGGTATCCCAAGATCAGCAGCGCTCGTGCTCCCGAGGCTCGCTCAGCCGGGCCCGACGGACGCATCGGCAGGCGGTGTGGCAGCGTCGGCGAACTGAACCAGCTCGGCTGTGTGACGAATACGCCAGCGGCCGCGCCCTGTGCCATCGGGACCCAGGCTTCGCGCTACCAGATACAGCCGCGAGATCGCGGCATCGACGTCGACCGTGTTGCTCAAGGGGGCAGGCGCGCCACGGAAAGGAGCGGTGATTCTCTGCAGATGCCGGGGTGAGGCCAGTGCCCTGCGCGGGAGGTGCGGCTGCCCAGTGAAGTCGATGAGATCTGCATGATGGCTGTCCAAGAGCTCCCGCACCTGGGCCGGCGATTCGAGCGCTGACAGGTCGAGTGATTCCAGCAGGCGTGCAGCAGTCGAAGGGTCGGGGGCCTGCAGGATCCGCGCAAGCTCAGGATTGAGGTCGAGACGCTGGGCCCGCGTAACGAGAGCGTGCCAATCTGCCACCAGGGGCAGGATGCCCCGCGCGCCGATTGCTGATGGCAGGTACGACCTGAGCCGCGCCTCCGAGTAGAGACCGTCGTCGGCGAAGACGAGCATTGCATCGCAGACGCCTCGGTCGCGCAACTGCGAGAGAGGCAACTCGATGGACTCATCCTGGGCGAGAGTCGGCCAGATGCCGAGCACCGTGGTGCCGCCCTCGAAGTCCACTCCGCTGATGACAACAAGGCGTGTGGCTTCAGGCGCCGAAGAATCTCGGATCACCGGCTGAGCCGCAGTCAGCGTGATGACGGCATACCGCCGGTCCAAGGGTCGCGTCAGCCACTCCTCCTGCTGCACCAGGCAGTCACGCACCAGGCCAGCGATCTGAGCAGGCTGGACAGCGATGCCGTGTCGTTTGCCGAGCTGCCTTGCGATCTTCGCAGGCCTCATGCGCTGTGCAGAGAGACGCAATGCCGAGCTGGTCAAGTCCACCGTCGGTACGCTCAGCTGCGCATCCTGGTGTCGCTCGGATTCACCCGGGTGCCTTGGCGCGCGCGCTCGGAAGGTCTCGAATGCGTCGTGCAGTGCATCGTGATTGCGGATCAGCGCAAGATCGCTGTCCAGCACTTGTTTATCGGTCACCATTTGCACCGGCATCGTGTCGAGCCCGAGCAACGCGAAGATCCGGTCTGCTGTTTCCTGCCACTCCGCGACGAGTGACTCGTAGGAAATGGAGAGGTAGTTCGGGCCGGCGAACAGCGTCGCGAAGTAGTCGTCGCTGCGCTGCATCTGCTCGAAGAACTCGAGCGCTCTTCCGACGCGAATGGAGAATGGGCGCACCGGTGGCCGACTCGAGCGGTCGCTCGACCATTGCACCCACACTTTGGTGCGCTTGGCGAGCTCTAGTGAGATCAGAACACTCAGGTAGTCGTCTCGACGAATGTGCAGAACTGCTGCGTCTGGGTAGTGCTCACGAATTCGGGGGAGAAGATCTGCAGCACCGGACCCTCGAACGTGCTCGGCGAAGACCTTGAGCCCGATGACGGCCGGAGGTGGAACCTGAGACTCGGGTGCCGAGAACACATACTCGTCAAGGAAGTCGATTGCGTCTTCTTTGCGAGGGTTGAACCAGCGCTTCTCGGTGCCCCCGAGCGCATGCTGGCCTCGGCGCTCGTTCTTCACCGGATGGAAGAGCTCACCGTGCATTTCGATCGACGGGTGCTGGAGCAGGAGTGTGCTGAGCAATGTGCTGCCCGTGCGGGGGCTTCCGACGACGAACAGTGGCAGAGGGTGATCACTCATCAAGGACTTCGTCGATGTAAGCGGGATCTACGGCAGTCGCCCCTCCTGCGAGGCCATCAACCCAAGCCGTGTATTCATCGACGACTTCCTTGGCGGGGCCATGCGCGCGCACGCGTCCTTGATCGAGCCAGAGCACCGTCTCGGCTGTGTTCGCGATGCCGGCGCCGTGCGAGGACATGACCACGATCTCGGCGTTGTTGTGAAATTCTCGTAGGCGCGCTGCAGCCCTCTGCGCAAATGCCGCATCGGCAGTGGCGACTCCTTCGTCCATCACCAGGATCTGCGGCGTCAGGCTTGTGAGGATTGAGAAGCGCAAACGTGCGCGCATACCGCTGGAGTAGGTCGCCACCGGATTGCGAAGTCGCACACCAAGCCCCGAGAAATCTGCGATCTCATCCACACGTGCACGCATCGCCTTGGGGGTTTCGCCCAGCAGCACGCCGGTCATGATCACGTTCTCGTAGCCTGAGAGCCCGAAGTCCAGGCCAGCACCTGACCCTCCGAGCAGTGAGAAGACCTTGCCTTCCAGTCGAACTCTGCCGTGCGTAGGTGGGAGTGCTCCTGCCATCACGCGCAGGAGGGTCGACTTGCCCGCGCCGTTGACACCGATCACGCCCAATCGCGTTCCGGGGGTAAGTGTGAGCGACAGGTCATCGATCGCGGCCAGCGTCGTGCTCGGTGCATTGATGCGCTTGCGGCCAAGACCTGTCAGGAACTTCCGCTTGAGATTGGCGCCCTCGATGGTGAGCAGGTTGTAGACGACGGAAATGCCGTCGATCTCGATGCGGCTCATTCTGCGACCCAGTAGGGGATCCGTGCGCGTGACTTGGTGAAGACCACGATTCCCAGTGCCAGATTCCCGACAGCGAGCAGGGTGGTCACCACGTAGGGCGCCAGACCATGGCTGGTGCCAAGAATAGGGTCGCGAAAGGCAAGGAGCTGATAGGTCAGCGGGTTCCACCAAGCCAGCCAGGCACGGTCATTGGTCGTGACTTGGTCGATGGACCAGAAGATGGGTGTCAGGAAGAACATGAGCCGCATCACCATGCTCACCAGCGGACCGACATCCCGGAAGCGTGCTGCCAGAGGGCCGAGCCACAGCCCGACTCCGATGCTCGATGCAACAATCAGGAAGGTAGCAAGGACCGACAGTCCCCATGCGAGAGTGAAGGGGATGGAGAAGAACAGGGCGATGACGATGATCACGACCGCGTCGTGCAGGAAGTCGATGAACTGCACTGCGTTGCCCTGCATCGGGTAGGTCGAGTACGGGCGTTGTGAGGTGGAAAGCTGAGCGCCGGCTTGCACGTAGGTGGAACTGCCGACATTGATTCCGCCGGCGATGAGTCCGAAGATGATGAAGCCCAGTCCGACATACGGAACCGCGTTCTTGAGATCACCCCCGCCGAGACCGACGCGCAGGAACGACAGACCGAACACGAAGAAGACAGTGCTCAGGGTGAGCCACCAGGGTCCGAGAATGGTTCGTCGGTAGCGGTTTCCAACCGAGATCAGCGCGGCCAGCGTCCAGATCCGGCGCTCTCGCCAAGTGGCTTTGATATCGGCTCGGGCCGCGGCCCACTGGTCGCGCATGGGTGCATCAACGGGCACCACGATGGTGACTTCTGTTGGGTCAATGGCCACGGAAGGCACGATAGCTGGAAGGGAAGATGTCGGGCAGTTCGCCGCCCTCCAGATGCGCGCCCTCTGCCCACTCGTTCCAGGCATTGATGAACACCAAGTTCGGGTCGTGCTCGGGGTTGTAGCGAGTTGCCCGCTGCAACCAGCGACGGAACGTGACTGGATTAGAGCCATGGAAGACATAGGCGTCGATCCCGCGCCGGGCAGTGTTGTCCCATCCTGGGAATACTGTTGGGTAGACAGGGACGTGCACCCCCTCAGGTGCGGCCAGCGCAGGTGAGTCCGCCGCCGTGTCGTATGAGTAGACATCGCCGGTGAGGCCTGCAACTCCACCTGGGACACAGTCCACGATGCTGGTCAGGGAGACTCCGCTTCCGGGCGGGAAGCTGATCAGCCCGTCGAGTTGGTCGAGTGCGCTCGGGTCGACATCTCCGAAGTCTCGTGATGGAAGCACGCCGAGGATGTGTAGGCCCTCAAGCCCGTCTTCCTCCGCCAGATGACGCCAGATCGCAAGCGCAGCCTTGAGGTCCGGCAGCAGGTCAAGCCGGTAGACAAGGAGCAGTGGCTTCTCGTCTACGGTGACATAACGAGGGTCGAATAGCGCAGGGCGGATGTCGTCGTAGAACCGGTGCTCCCAGCCCTGTGTGTAGGTCTGGCTGATGAGGACATCCATGTCAAGGCCGTCCCAGCGCCTCGTCCACGGCTCATTCGCCCAGCACAACGCGAAGGGCAGGGGAATGCTCGGATCCGCCAGGAGATTGTCCAACGGTGTGCGCAGGGCACGGCGTCCGTCGAACCAGTAGTGGTAGAACACCAGTGCGTCGATGCCCATAGCGCGGACGTCATCAGCCTGCCTTCGAAGTTCCTCACCGTCTGCCAGGTCGTAGTAGCCGACGTGCTCAGGAGGCGTGATCGGCTGCCGGTGGCCTGCATAGAGCGGGAGTGCACGGCGGACGTTGTGCCAGTCGGTGAAGCCCTCCCCCCAGAATTCGTCATTGTCGGCGTTCGCGTAGTACTGCGGCAGGTAGAACGCGAGGAGCTTGGCTGGTGCAGGCGGGTGCCGCTGCAGTTCCCTCGTTCTCGACGGCACATCCAGCGTCTCCACGAGATCCATGCCGCCCACTGTGGACATGACTCCGACCATGCGTTCCAGGGCATGTGCCGTCGTACCGTCGTACTGGCCGCCCTCCACCTCGAAGTCATTCTCGTCCAGGCCCAGTTCGGCCAACTGCTCAAGCAGCCACGGCCGGCACCAGAACATGGAACCGGCAGGGAACGCGAGCTCGTCGGGGTCGAAGGCCATGGGCAGCCGTGAAGCCAGCAGCTCAACGATGCCCTGGTTGCTTCCCCAGTGATCCGGCCCGGAGACGTGTCCGGTGGGCAGCACGATCCCCACGGTGCGATCGGCATCCAGCAGATCGACAGTTCGCTTGATGGCATCTGGAGACTCGAGGATTCCGTCAAGGAGCTCCAGGCGCCACGTGTCACCGTCGAGCCGATGCTCGCTCTTCTTGGTGTGCACCTTCGCCACAGCCGTGTACCCGCGCAGCAGGCCTTCGTTGACCACGTGAATGAGCGGTGCCCAGTCGCGTCCACGGTTGGGCACGAGTTCGATGCGCGCATTGACGTGGCGGCGCGAGATTGCCGGGATGGCGGACTCCGCCGTGCCCTGCGTGACCGTGACGATCAGGTCGAAGGGCTCATGGATGCGCGCTAGGCGGTCTTCAATATCCGCCCAGAGCTCTGGATAGTGCACATGTGCGACCACCACGATACGAGGAAGCACGGTATTGGCGTCCCGCGGTCGCCGCGCTGGAGGCGCCGGTCGCCGATCGGCCCCGGCACGGCGCAACGGGGATGTCTCAGGGAGCAGGTGGGCGGCAGGTGCGAACAAACCCGACAGTCGGAGTGTGGCGGCAGCGCTCCTGCGCCTGCGTCGCCTGGCGACCCACCGTCGTGCGCGCAGCCTGGCGATCCGCACTCCGGCGGCGAAGACCCGCAGAGGGCTGGTGACCCTCCATGACGTGCTCGTGAGCACCTGCGACATCTGCTTGCGGTACTCCACCACGGTGAGTTCCAGGTCGGCGATGCGCTGGCGCTGGCGCTGATTCTCCGCGAGCAAGCCGTCGATTTCGAGGGACGAGGCGGTGGAGGCGATGTCGTGAGGCGCTGCTGTACCGTCGGCCGCATTCAACGCGGTCGTCTGATGGGCAGTGATGCGCTGGGCATGCTCGGGCACCGCAGACACTTCCCCCCAGTAACTGACTGCCCCAACCTCGAGGCAGGACCTGTCGCATTGGTTCCAGCAATCTACCATGCACGTTTTGTCGCATTCCTCTCTGATGTGCAGTTGCCAGAAGGTGCTGTGGAGGCACGCCCGAGCCGGACGCACAGGCAGCTTCGACGGGGCAGCGCGAGTACCGACGGCACCCCACTCCGCGGTGGCTAACATAGGCTCGGTGAAGCGCCTGAGGACCACCCGGGGTGCGCGTGCGGCGCAAGGGTCGGTGGATCGTGCCCACAACGGAATCGTGGCGGGGTGGATGCTGTGCAGCGAATGTGCGCCCGGCGCTGCCCCTGCTTTCGAGGTGCTCGTGGGCAGTACCGTCGTGGCCGGAGTCAGCAGCGCGTCCCCGAGGCCGGATGTCCCGGGCGCGCAGGGCTTCGTGACGAGGTTCGCCCCCTTGCCCGGGGGCCATGCGCCTGAGGTCGAGATCACGGTGCGCTGTCCCGTGCACCACGGCCAGCGCATGTCCACAATCCGTCCGGCGGCCGTCTGGAACACCGAGGCGGTGGGGCAGATCGAGTCCGTGGCGTGGCCTGTGGTGTCAGGCTGGGTTGCGCAGTTCTCGGGCCGGGGTGAACCGAGTGTGAGGCTGGAGATCACGGGACTCGGTTCAATGGCGCTTCGTGCCCATGTTCCGCGTCGCGACGTCCAGGCTCATCTGGGCGTCGCAGGTGTCGCCGGGTTCTGGGCCGACGTGAGCGCCCTGACTGCCTATGCGCCATTTGCCGGGTCCCGCGTCGCGCTCACGTCGGGTGTGCAGGTCCTCGACGACCAGGAACTGGAGTCCACGCTTGAGTTTGATGCGAGGGACTGCATTGGCCGCGTGGGAGTCGGAGCATCGGGCTCAAGCGCAGACGGCCCCGCGGGCTGGCTCAGCCGCAGGTTTCTCCAAGAGGCAGAGCCTGTCATCGCATCCGATTGGCTGTCGGCACTCAAAGCTCTTGGTGTCCATGATCAGCCTGCTGGCAGCTGGCAGTGGGCGCAGTTCTTTGACTTCCACGGCTTCGCGGCAGAGGCGATCGCCGGTTGGCTGGCCCTGGAAGGCGCAAAATCGTCGGGTGTGCCAGCGCTGGCCCCGCTACCGGGATGGCTCCGGCAGCGGCTGGAAGAGCCGGCAGGCCGGATCGGCGAGCAATCAGCCACCGTGCTTGATGCCATGGTGAGTGCGGCGACCCTGGGTGAAGTCCCGACTTCGACATGGCTTGTGCCGTTGGTGGATTGTCTCGCTGGAGACGAACGTGCGGGTGCTACTGGTGAGTGCTCATCGGCCACACCACCATGGGGGCAGTCACCAGCAGTCCTGCCCCTTGAGTCTGCCCGCGTGTGCGTTGCCGGTCTGGTGCGGCACAGGTCCGGCCTCGGCCAGAATGCTGACTACTCGGTGGACGCCTTGCGCGCAGCCGGTGCGCACGCTTGCCTCGCCCCGTTCTTCCCCGGTCGCGGAGGCTGGAGTTCGCGACTGGCCCCCAGCGCCGGTGCCGTCCGTGAACTGCAAGACCACGCAGTGCTCCTGCACGTTCCGATCGATCGTGTCGTGAGCACGCTGAGTGCCCAGCCGGCACTCATGGCCAGCCCGAAGATCATCGGCAACTTCTTCTGGGAGATCGAGGTCATCCCAGGCGAGCTTCAGCGTGGCCTGGATCTGGTCGACGAGGTCTGGGCGGCTACCGACTTCATGGCAGACGCCTACCGGGCAGTCACCGATACGCCCGTGCACGTCACTGGCAACGTCGTGGATGTCTCCGGCGTGGAGACCTGGGATCGGCGCAGCCTCGGCATCGCTCAGGATGCCTTCGTCGTGCACTTCTCGTTCGATGCCAATTCGACTGTTGCTCGAAAGAACCCCAATGCGGTCATCGACGCGTTCCACGAGGCTTTCGAAGGTGATCCGAACGCAGTTCTTGTGCTGAAGGTGCGCAACTTCCTCCAGGTCGAGGGTCTGGCACGCGGCGGTTGTCGCCATGCACGAGGACTGCTCTTGCGACTTGCCGAGCATTCCGATGTCGTGCTGGTCACGGACGAACTCTCCAGAGGCGCCGCGCTGGGCCTGATCCAAGGGTCCGACTGCTATCTGAGTCTGCATCGCGCCGAAGGCTTCGGCTATTCCATGGCTGAGGCGATGGCCCTCGGCACGCCCGTTATTGCGACCGCATACTCGGGAAACCTTGACTTCATGTCCGGCAACGAGGCCTGGTTGGTGCCTTCCCGCCAACTCGAACTCGTGCCCGGCGACTACTTCTACTGGCAGCCTGGCATGCACTGGGCCGAACCAGACGTCCATGCAGCCGCCGCTTGCCTCACGCACGTGCGGGAGGGTTCGCAGGCAGAAGCTCGCGCACGCGCGGCGCGCACGAGAATCGAGCAGTCTGTGTCGATGTCATCGCTGGCCGACAGGTACGCGGCGCTTCTGGGCCTGGACAATGATCGGCGCTCCGGCAATGTGGCTGGCGTGAGATGACGGCCAGTCAGGGGCAGGGTCAGGACGATGCGGCCTCACTTCTGATGCGCGTTGACGAATTGACCGGCATCCTTGCGGCGGTCAGTCGCGTGGTCAGTCGTTCACGGTTCACCCAGCCTGCTCTGCGGATCGATCGCATGACCGAGCAGCAGCTAGCCGCGGCGCTCGACAGCGTCGCCAGCGATCTGGACGCCCTACGCGCGCATGGCGCAGCGTTGGACCGCCAGCGGCGCGAATTGGCCGTGAGCCTTGTGGCTGCCAAGCGTGAAATCGAAGCCAAGGATGCAGATCTCGAGAGCATGCGCGAGCGCTTGGCAGCAGCAGACGAACACCTAGCGCGATTGGATGAGCACGCGACGAGCGCAATGGCGGTCGCACGCACTTGGCAGGAGGAGAGCCAGCAATTGCGCGTGCATCGCGATGAGGTTGTTGCAGCCCTGCTTGCCGTGCAAGGAAGTCGCTGGATGCGTCTGGGTCGAACACTGCAAGTCGTTCGACGAACCGGGGTTCCCGATGGCTCGTGAAATCTCGGTGGTGACCTCGGTCTGTGCCGCGGACCTCCATCTGGTGCCTGAACTGCTGGGGTCGATCGCGAACGCGGGGTCCGCGTTCGGTGATGTCGTCCTGCTGCACAGCGAGGACTCGGGCGCTGCTGTCGAGCTGGCGCTTGCAACCTTGATGGAGCCAACGTTGTCGATCCGCACACTTGCCGTGGGCGGCTCCTTGCCGGGTGCTGATGGCCTCAAATCCGTGCTTGAGTTGGCCACTGGCCCATTCATCTTGGCGCTGCCCGTCTGTGACGTGGTGGCGAACGACGCAACGGATCTGCTGGTGGATCACTGGGCATACTGGGGTACTAGCGGCGTGCTCTACGCCGATACGGACCAAGTGGATCTCGACGGCAGCCGCACGCACGGGGCATGGCGGCAAGCCTGGGACCTCGACCTGGAACTGCAATCCGGCCTCATCGGCGACTCGCCGATCCTGCAGCGTGATTTTGCACTGGACGTTCTTGCCGGCGCTCCGAACTCGCTGTCATGGCCAGGGTTGGCGCTTGCCATGGTGCTGCAAGGGGCCTCGGTGCGGCATCTGCCTCGAGAGCTCACGCATCACCGCCCAGTGCGCGCCTGGCGCTGGGGCCACCATCGTCCAGACGAGGGCGCTCGCATGGCTGAAGCTCAAGTGCTCTGCGGTGACGCTGGCTGGCAGGTTGAGATCGAGCGCCACCCGACGCTTGAAGGCCTGTCTCGAGTCAGATACCCATGTCCAGTGCGCACGAGCGTCAGCGTTGTAGTTCCGACCCGAGGGGGTGTCCATGACGAGCACAGCGACACGCCGCTGATTCTGCGCCTCATCGAGTCCATCGACCGCACAACCATGCGCGAAGTCGGCCTAGCACTGGAGTACATCGTCGTCTGTGACGAAGGGTTCCCTGCCTACGTTCGCGACGCTGTCTACGAGCTCACTGAAAGGCGCGTGCGCATGGTTGATCATCGCGCGGGCGCCGACGGCTTCAACTTTTCAGCTGCCGTCAATGCTGGAGTGATGGAAGCCACGGGCGACTTCCTGATCATCATCAACGACGACGTTGAGCTGATCGCGCCGGGATGGGTGCCCGAACTGGTGGGCCTGGCAGGGCGTGCCGATGTGGGCGCGGTCGGCGTCAAGCTCCTCTTCGCCGATGCGTCGATCCAGCACCTGGGCATGACCGTGCAGCCGGCGCAGGGAGGCCTTCCATATCACCACAACTACCGCGGCAGGCGGGATACGACTGGGTACGGGGGGCGCCTGGCCTGTACGCGCGCGGTGTGGGCCGTCACTGGAGCCTTCATGGCCATCGAGCGTCGGAAGTTTCTCGAGGTCGGGGGCATGTGCACCGCGCTGCCGCTGAACTACAACGATGTTGACCTGTGTCTCAAGCTGCGAGCGCTTGGCTATGCAACGTTGATCACTCCGTTCGTCGAGGCCGTGCACCTAGAATCGGCTTCCCGGAACCCGGGTGTGCAACCGTGGGAGACTGTCCGTTTCAAGGCCCGATGGGGGTCTGAAGCCGGCCACGACCCATTCCCGAGCCCCCGTATCTCATGGATCGATTTGGACGATCGGGCGCCCGAGGGGCCGGTGCCTGCATCCCCCGCTGGGTACTAGGCTTCGCTGATGCATCGGGCCGTGCATGCGGTGGCTGCTCGCACGTGCGAGCCGAGTCGCCAACTGACGCCGATCGCTGGTGGGATCGAATCGGCGGGGCGGGGAACTCGTCGATGGGGTGTGAGTCGATGGGCCGCATGGCCTGGTAGGGGGCAGCATGAGACCGTTTCAGCGTCCGTTGAGTGTGCAGGAGCTTGAGCCAGATGCTCAGGAGGCCCACAACGAGGTGAGTACACACGGGAACATCGAATCCATTCGTCAGGGCATCGTCACCGGCTGGGCGATCGCCACAATCCGCCAGCGTTCCGTCCCCCTGCTGGAGGTGCGCATCGTCCACGAATCTGGGGCGACCATCGCCCAGGGCGTGTCAACGAGGTATCGCACCGATGTCGTGGCTGCCGGCCTTCGCACCGGATGGTGCGGATATGAACTAGCGCTCATCGGTGCTGTGCCGAACTACGGGTCGCTGACGCTGCAAGCCAATGTCGAAGGAACGTGGGTGATGGTCTCCCAGACTTCGGTGCAGCAGGTTGAGACTGACGCCGCCGTTGATGGCGCAGAGGAGGGCGAGCCCTTCGCGGATCTCCTTGCAGTCTTCGCCACTGCGCGCACTACCGGAGCGCTGATTGGCAAGGAGTCGCTGCTGCTCGGCACTGACATCTGGATCCAGGCGGCACGTGATGCCGCCGAGCGCGCTCGCGCGAGTCTGCGGCTGGAGTCAGGTGATGACAGCGCCTCGGAGCGCGCATACGTGCGCATCGAGACCACCGAGGGCACCGCTGGACGCATCGATACACGTTTCAGGATCCGAAGTGCGATTCCTAGCGGCGGAGCGCATTCCATCGTGGTGCCCGTTCGCCTGAAGACCCAGGGCAATGGCTCGATTCGCGTCAACGTCTTTGACGCAGGTTCACGTCGAACCCTTGCGAGGTATCGCGCCGTGACCAGCAGCTGGATCACGCTCGAAGCACTGCTGCCTGAGCTCGCGCCGAGCGCTCTGGTGGAGGGCGCAGAGCCAGGCGAGGGGCTGTGGCTGGAGGTCGTGGCGGAGTCAGTCGAGTCCCTGGACATTGGCCAGTTGAGCGTTCGCGACAATTCCGAAAATCCATTCGAGTGCATCCGAGTCGCGGCGCAGTCCCAGTACCTGGTCCCTGCCCTCGGGGACGAGGACGTCCTCGATGTCGAGCCCGAGGAATTCACCGTCGTCATCCCATTCCTCGGGAATCTGGCACTGACCAAGAACTGCGTCGACGCCGTGATGGCCAACAGCCTCAATCTTCCGCAGGTGATCCTCGTAGACGACGGTACGCCCAATGGACCTGGCGGTCACTTGTTGGGCGGTATGCGGGAGCGAGTCGAGATCTTGAGGTTCGGCAGCAACCGCGGTTATACCGCCGCAGTGAATGCTGGCGTGCGCGCTGCTCGCACGCCCAAGGTCGTCATCCTGAACAACGACACCCGAGTGCTGCCCGGCTGGGACGTCCCCGTGCTTCGTGCTCTGGACAGCGATGAGGTGTTCGCCGCTGGTCCCTTGTCGAATGCAGCGTCGTACCAGAGTGTGCCGGAGATCCGCTCCGAGAACGGCTGGGCTGTGAACACGCTGCCGGCGAGGGTACGCCCGGCCGATCTGGCGCAATCGCTGCGCGCGGAATTCGGCCAGTCGACCTTCGACCTTCCGATCCTCAACGGCTTCTGCTACGGCATCAAGCGCGAACTCTTCGACAAGCTCGGTGGCCTTGACGAGGTCTCGTTCCCTCGCGGCTATGGCGAAGAGGTCGACATCATGCTGCGCAGTGTTGCTGCTGGCTACCGAAATGTCGTCACGCCGGGATCCTTCGTCTATCACTTCAAGTCCAAGACCTTCGCTGGTGAGCGACAGGAGTTGACGCAGGCGTCGAACGAGGTGCTGCGGCAACGATGGGGCCAGGTACTGCCCGACAGTGTGTCGGCGATGGACGAGTCAACGGAAGGCGCCACTGTGCGTGAACGCTTCGTCCAGTTGCTGGATTCGCTCACTGCTGGGGAGGACGCATGAGTCGCGACGTTGCCTTCTACCTGAAGGGCCGGCCCAGCGGCGGAGGGGCCAACTCCGTTGTGCAGGAGTTCACTGCCCTCGTGCACAACTACGGAATCGGCTACCTCGTAATCCAGCCGGAGCAGGTGACTGCCTTCCGCATTGCCTACGGTTGGAACCAGACCATTCTCGACCGGGTCAAGGTGGCCCTGTCAGACCTCCCCACTGACGTGCTTCCGATCGCGACCACGAATGACTCGCTCAGGGAAATCCGTGCCGCACTCGATGATGAGAGCCGGACGATCCTGTACTACGTGCAGGACTATGAACCTCTGTTCTACTCGCCACACACGGATCAGCACATCACCGCACATGAGTCGTACTCTGAGCCCAATAACGTGGTGGCCGTCGTGAAGACCGACTGGCTGCGGGACACGCTGCTCCGCGAGACATTCCTGCCAGTAGTGAAGATCCGCCCGAGCATCGACAGGGACTTGTACTTCCCGGAGCCGCTGGACCAGCAAGCAGGTCGGCCGACGTTGGTGGCGATGGTCAGGCCGGCTACGCCACGACGTGCACCCGCCCGAACCGTGGCCATCTTGAACCGGCTCGCTGCAGATCCGAATATTCGTGCCGATCTCGTGACCTTCGGCTGCACGAATGAAGACCTGGAAGCCAATGGCTACCGATTGGATCCCACAATCGTCAATGCTGGCAGGCTTGCACCGGAACGAGTGTCGGAGCTGATTCGCCGCGCGCGATTCGTGCTCGACGTCTCCGACTACCAGGCTTTCGGACGCACCCTGGCTGAGGGCATGGCCAGTGGAGCCATCCCGATCGCGACGAGGTTCGGGGCACCGTCGGAGTTCATCGAGGACAGGCTGAGCGGATTCCTGGTCAATCCCAGCGACCTGGATGGAACTTACGAGACGCTCGAAGGCGCGTTGAGCTCGCCAGTTGAGGATCTGGACGACATGAGTCGTCAAGCAGTGAGGGCAGTGGCGGGCTGGTCAGTTGACGGCACTGCCCTGGACTGGTTCGCACTCGCACAGGACGTCGTGTGATCAAGGCTTCAACTCACTGTGTTGCGATGAATGATGTCGAGCGCAGCGATGCAGCAGGGGCAGTAATGGGGGTTCACCCAGTGGAGAGGACGCGGTAGTTCATGGCTCCGATAACCGTCGAACAGGTGAACTTGCTCCAGGTCCTGCACGATGCGCTCGATGCTGGAGACCACGCCCGTGTCCGTTCGCTGTTGGGCGCGGCATATGCCGGCCACCCTCTGGTGCCGGATCTCGACAGCCTTCTGCCGCTCACTTCTGCGGGCAGGGAGATCATCGCGGGGTACCTGCGCAGGCTTCCAGAGCCGAGGTTGGGAACGTCACTCTTCCTTGACGGCCTGATCGAGGACAATACGGCGTGCGGTGTTGAGTATGGGCTGATGGCGGTATGGCCGCGCACGATGTCATTCGAGCTTGTGCTCAATTGGCTGATCCGCCGCATGGCAGTGCCGTCCAAGCGGCTCGCAGTGCTGATGAGCGCCTCCAATGAGGGCCCCAAGATGCTGGAGTGGATCGCTCACTACAAGGCCATCGGCGCAGACTCCATCCTCATCTACACCAACGACAACGATGACGGCTCGCATGAGCTCTTCGCGGCACTGAACGGACACCACGGCATCACGATCGTCCAGAATCCTCGGCCGCTTGAGGGCACGCCGGGCGCCGACGCTGGCGTGCAGTACAAGGCCTATGGTCACGCGCTGTATGCCCTGCCGGTCCTGTATGACCACGAGTGGGTCGCGGTGGTCGATGCTGACGAAATCTGGATACCGTCCCAGGGTGACGCCGGTCAAACGGTCACAGCGCCTGACCTCCTGCACAATGTCAAGGCCGACCAAGTCATTCTGCCTATGAAGTTCGTTGCCAGCCACCTGCTTGCCCGCGCTCCCGGCTCTTGCCTTGTCGACAGTTTCCGTTATGGGCAGGTCACCACTGAACCAGCCGAGAAGGCTTGGTACAAGGGCGTCGTGCGTCCTCGCACCGCGGTGCGGCTTCGGCTCAACAGTGCCTTGACGGTTCCCGAGGCCGTCACCATCGACGACCGCGACACGGTCATCCCGTGGACAGAGATGATGGACTCGCCACCCAGCTTCAAGGTCGATGCGGCAACGAGCGGCCATTTTGGCGAGATCCTGCACTTCTTCGCGCCTTCCTGGGCTGAATTTACGGAGAAGGTGCGACGCGGACGTCCCCGTGCCGGGCACGCGCCTCGTGGCAAGGCCTACTTCTTCCTCGACCAAGGTGAGACGGAAGCCTTCACGTATCCGGCGGACCTGCGTGAGCGACTGCAGGCGTCAATTGAGGTTCTGTTGCAGGTGCCTGGCGTGCCGGAGGCGGTTGACCTGATCGAGACTCGCGCCGAGGCAGTTCGCGCCCACCTGCGCAGGAGGCTTGACGAACGAGGTCTCCCGTGGCTGGAGCCTCTGGCGGGGGACTATTCGATCGCTGAATTCGAGCAAGCGCGGGTTCGACTGCGCGAGGTGGTCGAAACCCTGGATGGCAATGCCCCTGCCGAAGCGGACCAGCGTGACGAGACGCCACCGGTCGCGACAACTGTGCTCACGACTGTGGAGTTCGATGCCGCCGAACCGCCCATGCTTGCCGAAGATTCGGCCACATTGACGCTCGTGCCCGAGATGGACGCTGAGACATACGCGTGGTTCGCCACCACGGTGGGTGCCGAACCAGGGCTGCTGGAGTTCGGCTGTGGCGGCAGCACCTATGTCGCATCGACCAGGTGTCCGCTCATCGTGTCCGTCGAATCTGACCGCTTGTGGATCGATAAAGTGGAGGCCGCGATTCGCGATCTGCAGAACCGACCGCTGGATAGCCGGATCAGGATCATCCACGGCGACATCGGCCCGACGAAGGCGTGGGGCAGGCCAGTGAACGCCGCCACCACGACGATGGGCCTGACCTATGCACTCAACCCACTGCTCACGCTCAGCGATGACGAGAGAAACGCGATCACGTTGTGCCTGGTTGATGGCAGATTCAGGGTGGCCAGCGCAATGGCCGCCAGGCTGAGCATCCCCGGGCTGCGACGCATCCTGTTCGACGACTATGTGCCGCGACCGCACTACGCGCCCGTGGAGGAGCTCTTCGGCAAGCCGGAGATCGTCGGCCGCTCCGCGGTCTTCACGTTCTCCGGCCCGTTGGATGAGGCCCAGCGACAAGTTGCGTGGAGAGTCTTCGCCAAGTTCCAAGGCGACTCCAAGTGATCGCTGATCAACCCGTCTTCAACGACCTCCTGGAGCAGTCATGACCCGACCGACCAATCTCGTCGTCGTGGGGCTGGGCTATGTCGGCATGCCCCTGGTGTTGGAGGCAGCGTCCAAGGGTATGCAGGTCACTGGGCTCGACGTGGACGCGCGTGTTGTGCTGCAGGTCAATGAGGGCCGGTCGCACATCGATGACATCCAGGATGCACAGGTGCTAGAGCTACTTGCGGTTGGCTTCAGTGCCACCACTGATGCTGATGTGCTGCGTCAGGCCGACGTCATCGTCATCTGCGTTCCCACACCGCTCGATGCCGAACATCGGCCTGACCTGCGGGCTGTCGAGGCTGCGGGAGAGCAGATCTCCCAGAGACTCCAGCCCGGCCAGCTTGTCGTATTGGAGTCAACGTCCTACCCGGGCACGACTGAGGAGGTGCTCATCCCGATTCTCGAGACGAGTGGCCTGCGGTCTGGGGTTGACTTCAACGTCGCCTTCAGCCCCGAGCGCATTGATCCGGGGAACCCGCACTTCAAGCTTCGCAACACGCCCAAGGTCGTCGGAGGCTTGACGCTGGCCTGCCTCGACGCCGCTAAGACCTTCTATGGGCAGCTGGTCGATACCGTCGTGCCCGCGCGAGGCCTCCGTGAAGCGGAGCTCTCGAAGTTGCTGGAGAACACCTATCGTCACGTCAACATCGCGTTGGTCAACGAGATGGCAAGGTTCTGCTTCGAGCTGGGCATCGATCTGTGGGACGCGATCGACTGCGCCGCGTCCAAGCCCTTCGGATTCCAGGCCTTCTACCCGGGTCCTGGAGTCGGCGGCCATTGCATCCCGATTGACCCGAACTACCTTTCCTTCCGGGTGCGATCCGTGCTGGGTCAGCCCTTCCGGTTCGTCGAGTTGGCCCAGGAAGTCAACTGGCAGATGCCGGACTACGTCGTGCTGCGTTCACAACTGCTGCTGAACGACGCACAGAAGTCGGTCAAGGGGTCGCGGATACTCGTCATCGGTGTTACCTACAAGGCAAATATCAGTGACCTGCGTGAATCGCCGTCGTCGAGAATCGTCAATCTCCTGTGGACGCTGGGAGCACATGTCGAGTACTTCGATCCGCTCGCACCCGGATTCAGCGTGAATGACCGGCTCTTGGGCAGTCCGAAGACTCTTGCGGAGGGAGTGGCGTGGGCTGACTTGGTCATCGTCCTGCAGCACCATGACGGGGTGGATCTGTCGGTGTTGCATGACGCGGAAGTCACGACGCTCGACACGCGCGGGGTACTGCGCGGGCAGTCGATCCAGCGGCTGTAGTCGACTGTGCCTGATACGTCCAATGCGGGTCGGATCGTGAGAATGGCAGCGATGGATTCTGGCCAAGCAACGATCGTGGTGACCGGCAGTGCCCGAGGCGGCACATCGTTTGTCGCCAGCGTCTTGGGAAACCTTGGCATCGAGATGGGCCGCGGCGCCCCACGATACGAGAACCCGTGGCTTCAGAAGGCCTTCACTGCTGGGGACATGCGAGCGGTCGGCCTGTACGTCGACTGCCTCAATGCCCAGTGGCCGGTGTGGGGTTGGAAGCTGCCGGCACTCTCGGACCGACTCTCAGAAATCGATGCGATACTCAGGAGACCTCGCTACATTCTCGTATTCCGTGACCCGGTTGCGACGACGACTCACAAACTTACGAAATCAATCCAGAACGCGGATGAGCGGCGAATCATCAGGCAAGTACTGCGCGAGAGTCAGCGCATGATGCGGATGATCGACTTCGTTGGCTTGACGCGCAGTCCCGTACTTATGCTTTCACACGAGAAGGCCGTGTCAGATCCAGCAGCGACCGTTTCATTGGTCGCGAAGTTCTGCGGAAGCCCGGCCACTGACCTCGATGGGATTGTCGCGGCAGTCGGACGAGATTCGCGTTCCTACTCCGATGCCGGTTCGGTCCAGTCCCACAAGCCGAGTGCCTGGGGGCCGATGGATCATGCACTGTGGGCAGTGGCTGAAGAGCACGGTCTGCCACTCGCATCCCGGCGCGGCCACCCCAAGGCTCAGTAGCCCAGGGCAGCAATCTCATCCAGGACTGCGGACCCCCACGATGCATTGGCATGCGACCAGTTCGGGCCCCAGAACGATTCCTGCAGAAACCCATCAGGCGCTGTGCCGACACCGACTCCCAGCAGCGGCACGCCGAGATCCTCCAGTAGCGCTCGTACCGGATCACGAAAACTCTGATCCAGATCCAGGACGCCTTCTGTGCCGAGCCAATCCACCGCGCGATGACGCGCTTGCGGAGCAGGAGCCGCGACAGCGGCAGCCAGGACGCCGTGATGCTGCACTTGCCTGAAGAATGCAAGTACTTGAGCCTGGAGTCCTTCGACGATTCGATCGAGCACTCCTGACGTGACGAAGGCCTTGCTTGAGTCGGTGGTGCTGTAGGACTTCCACATCGGATTCCCATACAGGAGCGGTGACGCAGTTCCAAGCGACACGATCAGCTTCGGAGTGGAACGATCAAACGTCGATGGCGCTCCTGCTAGTTCGCGCCATTGCCCGAGCCGCTCGCCGAAGACTGCCGGATCGAGCGCCACGCTTGTGCCGTCGGCAATGAAGAAGGGCTCACAAAAGGCCCCTGCGGATGACAGGAATCCGCCAGTCACTCGTGGGAATTCTAGCTCAGCATTTGCCTGCTGGATTGCAATGCAATTCGAGTCACCGACAAGCAGTGGAAGTGGCGTCATTTGAATGCGTCCAGGGCTGCCTCATCGCACAATACATCTTCGTCGAACGAGTCTACTGCGCGCTTCTGGACTGGAGGGATCGCAGACCGACTGCCAAGAGAAGGATCATCGAGGCAGAAGGACTCAAGGAAGGCATCCATGACGGTGTCGACCGCTGCCGAGCGCACCGTACGGAGATTGTTCTCGAAGTTCTCGCTGCGCGCACTGGGCGTTGTGATGAGTTCATAGGACGGAAAGTAGTCAACTCCAGGGAAGGACGCGGCGAGATCGCCTGCGACCGCCCGCAGCACTGATTTTGAGTAGGTAGTAGCAGCAAGCACGTGGTTGCCTGAAGCCGTTGCTGTCAGGGGCACCGGCGAGACGGTGAGCACGAATCTGAGGTTGGGCCTTCGCCGACGCAATGTGGAGATGACCCATTCCATGTCCGAATAGACCTCCGGGTAGGTCATGTTCACAAGAACGTGACGGTCCTCGTCGAATTCACCAGCGACAGTGCCAGGGCAGACGGGGAATGCAGCACCATCAGCGCGCGAGCGCCAGGATTCGGTGAGTCCAAGCGTGAAGACGAGGACGTCGATCCGTCGAAACAGCCTCCTGACACTCCGGAGGTGGCTTTCCCTACTCGCCTCAAGCTCTGCGCGGGACGCGAATCCACCGGGTTCGATGGAGGGTCGAAAGGGGTCGAACCACCGGCCGTCTGTCTCCCATGCGTCTTCGATCGGCCTGAACTTGCCGAATGCTCGCGCGATCAGTTGGCGCAGCTGACGAGTTGTGTAGATGTTCCCGTAGCGCGCCGAGTAGATCCCGTATCCGAAGTCCGAATGAAGTTCGTGAGCCAGCATTGGTGGGGCCGGCTCCACGTCGGCCAGGCGAAAGCCTGAGCGACGCAGGGCACGCCCGATGTGCTGAGCAAAGCAACTACCCGCGGTGCCGATGAGGTCCGTACTCGAAATGCGGATCTCGGGAGGATTCGGCACGTCGCGTGGGACAAGCCCTTGCGCAAGTCCTGCTCTCCAAAACGATCGGTCGGGCAGGTCGCTATACGGCGTCGACAAGTGCCACCTCCAAGATGCTCGCTCGCGAACACTACAACGCACTCAAGCCTGACGGAGGCGTCGTTCGCGGCCGCGACAGCGCTACCCGGCGCCTCACGGCGGTCATCGCGTAACCTTCACTGCATGAACTCGCCTGTCACCGTGAGGTTCCGCGTCATGGTAGGGCTGTCGGTCGCAGGCGCGATTGTGGTCATACTCTGGCTGGGATTCAGCTTGGTGAGCACGCTCATGGATGCGCGTGCCCTGCGCAATTCGATCGGCGCAGCACAGGAGTCGGTCGGACGCCTCGACGCGGCAGCGGCAGCGCAAGACCTGGCGGCAGTTCAACTTGAGGCGACTCGGACGCGGGCGTCCACCAGTGGTCTTGCGTGGCGGATAGCCGAGCACGTACCAGTCTTCGCCGGCACTGCGCGGGCGACGACTGCCCTTGCGGAGGTTGCGGACGATCTGGCCGCCGCTGTGGAGCCGATGGTGAAGTCGCTGCAGGGCACCACCACGACGGCTGATAAGGCTCTCGCCGTTCTGCATGAGCCGGAGTCATTGGCCAAGCTCGCCGTCACCGTGCGCGCTGCGGCCGAACGGATGAACGGCGTCTCTGCAGGCCTGCTCATGTTCGGGTTGGGGGGCGCCGTCAGCGAGGCGCAGCAAGCGCTCCCGGCAATGGCAGATTCCCTTGAGTCGATGGCCAAGGCCACAGGCCCGATGCTCAGCATGCTAGGAGCGGACAGGCCGACAACCTGGCTTGTCATGGCGCAGAATCCCGACGAGATTCGCGGTTCAGGCGGCCTGTTCAGCGCCTACCTGCTGGTGCGCTTCACCGACGGGAAGATGGAGATCGTCGAGGCCGGCAGCCGCAAGCAGCTCGACCGCGAGTTCCCGCGCACCGAGCAGATCCCCTATTTCACGGCGACCGACATCGATACGGCCAGCACCTGGGGGCCGTCGCTGGGGGAGTGGGCGGTGTTCAACATCGCGCCTGACTTCCCGACGGTGGCCAGGCTGGCAGCGGCCGGCATGGCCAAGCGTGGCACGCCGGTCGATGGCGTGATCGCGATCGACCCCGCGATCACGGCCGCGATCCTGGCGGGCACAGGTTCGGTCGAGCATGCTGGCGTGACCATCGATGCGTCCAATGCCCAGGAGTTCTTCTCCAAGGGCCTGTATGAGAAGTACCCGGGATTCGCGGACGTGCAGGCCAAGGATCAGTTGGCGATGGGCCTGACCTACGCCACGATCGATGCGGCCATGAAGCGGCCGCTCGACGTCTCGTCACTGTGGTCGGCGATGCAAGCGGCCATCGAGGGCGGCCACCTGAAGGTCTGGGCCAAGAAGCCGGCGAACCAGGACTGGCTCATGACCCTGCCGGTGGCGTCGGCGTTCGCGCAGCAGCCGAATGTGCCAGTGGTGGGGTTCGTGAACGCAACCGGAGGCAAGCTCGACGCCTACATCAGCCGCGACGTGACGATCGACACGAGCCGGTGCCCTGCGGACAAGGAGATCGACCTCCGGGTCGAGATGAAGAACTCGGCACCGACCGGGCTTCCGGGGTATGTCGATGTGAGCCTCGACCAGAACGGTGATCCGGATCCATCCGTGCGGCCGGGATACTCGAAGACGCTCGTCACTGTCTATGGGCCGGGCAGCGCGGCGCCTGGCGCGTCCTACAGAACCACTGCCACGCTCGAAGGCAAGTCTGTTTCGCCGGTCTACGGAAGCACAGCTGGCAGGCCCAACTGGATGTTCACGGTGCCGCTGCAGCGAGGGGAATCGGCCACGATCGCCACGACCCTGAAGGTCTCCACCTGCCCCTGATTCGGGGGGCCGGTGGTGGTTGCCGACTTGGTGTCGAGTATGTCCGAACCTGCGCTATTGTCTGCTCAAGTGTTTGGGCGGTCTCACCGGCTGGGCGCTCAGGTGTTCGGGGGGCCTTGGCCCAAGGAGGAGGACAGATGTCACGGATTCGCAAGTCATTCGCGGTGATGATCGCCACTGTCGCCATCGGCGGCGGCATCGTCGCCATCGCACCGTCGGCCTCGGCTGCACTGTGCGGCTACCCGCCGGTTGAGTGCCCGGCGACCAACACCAACCCGCCCGAGCCGCAGCGCATCGGCGCGACTCCGGCTGCCGCGGCCCAGGCCGGCATGACTCTGCCCAGCCAGGAGACGGCCCGGGAGACTCCGCCGACAGCTCCGCCAGCCAGGCCTTCGGTGAACAAGATCGGCCAGGCACCGAGGATTCCCGCCGAGCGCGGTGACACTGTCCGCGTGCGGACCACGGTCACGCCTGCGACGACCTACCGCGTCAAGGTCAAGCGCAACGACGGCCCCTACAACTTCGTCGGCACGGTCACGGCCAATGCCAACGGATCCATCACGCTGCCGGCGATCCAGTACGACCGCCGTGGCATCTACACCATTGCTCTAGAGGATGGCGCCGGTTCGACTTTCTACGTCAAGGTCAACGTCGAGTAGGTCCCCTGAGATCTGCCACGAGGGCTGCACTCCATCTGGAGTGCGGCCCTCGTGCTCTTCCGGGTTCTTCGCCTGGTGTTGCCCCTTTCCGCATGCGTCCTGGTAACGCCCGGATCGGCCCCCGCTGGGGCCGGTAGGGTTGCGCCGTGAGTTCGCGCATCGTGGTCCTGGCCTCAGGCTCGGGCACGCTGCTGCAGGCCCTGCTCGACTCGCTGGTCGGGTCGCAGATCGTGGGCGTGGTCTCCGATGTCCCCGCGTGCGGGGCGGTCATCCGCGCGCAGGCGGCCGGGGTCGCGACCGTGGTCGTGGAGCCCTCCGCTTTCGCTGACCGGGGTGCGTGGAACGCCGAGATGCTGACGTCGCTGGAATCCCTGGCGCCCAACCTCGTGGTCTCCGCCGGGTTCATGCGCATCCTGGGGCCGTCGGTCGTCTCGGCCTTCCGGGGCCGCCTCATCAACACCCACCCGGCGCTGCTGCCGTCGTTCCCGGGCGCCCACGGCGTACGCGATGCGCTGGCCTATGGCGTGCGGGTCTCGGGCTGCACGCTGCACTATGTCGACGAGGGCGTCGACACCGGCCAGATCATCGCCCAGCGCGCAGTGCCGGTGCTCGAGCACGACGATGAGCCCACCCTGCACGAGCGCATCAAGGTGCAGGAGCGCTCGATGCTCATCGAGGCCCTGCTGCAGTTCGTCGCCACTGGGGCGATGGGCACCGGCGCCCCTGCACCTGCTCCTGCTGCCCTTCCATCTTCTGTAGATCACGCATCGAAACGGAGCACTCCATGAACACACCCATCCGCCGCGCCCTCGTGTCGGTCTACGACAAGACCGGCCTCGTCGAGCTCGCCCGTGGGCTGGCCGATGCAGGGGTCGAGATCGTGTCGACGGGCTCGACCGCTGGGGTGATCACTGCTGCCGGTGTGCCCGTCACTCCCGTCGATGCGGTGACCGGATTCCCGGAGTGCCTCGATGGTCGCGTGAAGACCCTGCACCCGCATGTGCACGGCGGGATCCTGGCCGACCTGCGCAAGGAGTCGCATGTCGAGCAGCTGGCTGAACTTGGCATCGCGCCCTTCGAGCTGGTCGTCGTGAACCTCTATCCGTTCTCCGAGACTGTGGACGCGGGCGCGGCGCTTGATGAGTGCATCGAGCAGATCGACATCGGCGGCCCGACTATGGTGCGGGCTGCCGCAAAGAACTTCGCAAACGTCGCCATCGTCACTTCGCCCGAGCGATACCCGGATGTACTGGCTGCCGTCGCTGGTGGTGGATTCTCAGCCGCATCGAGGGCGGAATTGGCCCGCGTTGCCTTTGAGCACACGGCGACCTACGACATAGCAGTCGCGACATGGTTGGGGTCAGTGGTCACTCCCGACCCCTCGGGCTTCCCGTCGTGGCGCGGGGCCTCGTGGGAGCGCGCGAATGTGCTGCGCTACGGCGAGAACCCGCACCAAGAGGCAGCGGTGTACACGTCGATCCCGCCGGTGCCAGGCCTGGCCAATGCGCATCAGTACCAAGGCAAGGAGATGAGCTACAACAACTACGTCGATGCCGACGCGGCCCGCCGTGCAGCTTTCGATCATGCGCTGCCGGCGGTGGCAATCATCAAGCACGCCAACCCGTGTGGGATCGCAGTCGGATCTGACATCACTGCTGCCTATCGCGGTGCGTTCGCAACGGATCCAGTGTCGGCCTTCGGCGGGGTTGTCGCGGCCAATGGCATCGTGACGCTGGCGATGGCCGAAGCGATGGGCGATGTCTTCACGGAGGTCGTCGTGGCACCGGGCTATGAGCCTGCCGCGCTCGAGTTCTTCTCGGCCAAGAAGAACTTGCGCGTGCTCGAGGTGGCGGCGCCAACGAATCGCTCAGTGGTCGAGACTCGCGTGATTTCGGGCGGCCTGCTCGTGCAGGCTACCGACACAGTTGAGGCGGACGGTGACGATCTGACGGCGTGGACCCTCGTCGCGGGTCCTGCCGCCTCGGATCGTGAACTTGCAGACCTCGCCTTCGCCTGGATCGCCTGCCGCTCGGTGAAGTCCAACGCGATCCTGCTCGCCTCCGGCGGTGCGGCCGTGGGTGTGGGCATGGGCCAGGTCAACCGCGTCGACTCGGCTCGGCTGGCTGTGGTGCGCGCTGGCGATCGCGCCGCGGGTTCGGTCGCTGCCTCCGACGCCTTCTTCCCCTTCGCTGACGGCCTGCAGGTGCTCATCGACGGCGGCGTGACCGCGGTCGTGCAGCCAGGCGGCTCGGTGCGCGACGCCGAGGTGATCGAGGCTGCTGCCGCGGCTGGCATCACGATGTATCTCACCGGCACCCGTCACTTCTTCCATTGACCAACGTCGCGGGCTCGCGCGCGCCCGTCTGGATCCCGATGGCGCTGTGCGTCGCGATCGGGGTCATGACGGCGGTGCAGTCGCGGATGAACGGCGAACTGTCGATCCGCCTCGACAACGGCATCGAGGCTGCGGTCTGGAGCTTCCTGTCGGGACTGGCGATCCTTGTCGTCATCCTCTTCGTGTCGCGGCGTGCACGCTTGGGCGTGCTCGGCGTGCCTGCTGCGATCCGTCGTGGTGACCTGCGCTGGTGGCAGATCCTCGGCGGCGTCCTCGGCGGGTTCTTCGTTGCCGTGCAGGCCACGGTCGTGCCGCTCATCGGCGTGGCGGTGTTCACCATCGCCGTAGTGGCCGGGCAGAGCACGAACTCGCTGGTCGTCGACCGCATCGGGCTGGGCCCGGCCGGCAAGCAGCCGATCACCTGGCAGCGGCTGGTGGGGGCCGTGCTCGCCGTGCTCGCGGTGACCTTGGGTGTCAGCCAGCGGCTCACCTCCGGGTCGATCCCACTGCTGCCCGTGGTGTTCGCGGTGCTTGGCGGCGCACTCATCGCGATCCAGGGGGCCACGAACGGCCGCGTCTCCTTCGTCACCGGGCAGCCGCTGTCGGCCGCCTTCCTCAACTTCATGTTCGGCTCGATCGTGCTGGGCTCGGCGCTCGGGGTCGCCTGGGGCCTGTTCGGCAAGGAGGTGCACGGGCCGTTCATCGCACCGTGGTGGGCCTACTTCGGTGGGGTGATCGGCCTGGTGTTCATCGTCGTGGCCGCCTGGTCGGTGCCGATCATCGGCGTGCTCATGTTCGCCCTGCTCACGATCTCCGGCCAGCTGGTCGGGTCGATGGCCCTGGACATCGCGCTGCCCACGCCCGGGTCCGAGGTCACGCCCTCGCTCGTCGCCGGTGTGCTGCTCGCCTTCGTGGCGATCGGCATCACCGCATCGAACCGAAGCGCGCGGGTGGAGTGAGCGCAGGCTCGATGCTCATCGGCTCCACTCTGCTCCGGCCCCAGCCTGCTGGCGAATTGGCCCAGTCGCGCTCGCATAGGCTGATGGCGCTGTCGTGGCCTTCGAGGCCATCGAGGCCTCGGTGGAGGCGGGAGGGTCTTGAGCATGGCGAGTCGGGCAGGCAGGCTGCAGCATCGCGTGCGCGGACGGATGCGCTTCATGCGCCAGGTCGCGCAGCTGCGCCTTGCCGTCCATGACCATCCGTTGGTGCTGTGCATCGAGCGCGAGCAGCCCGGCTGGCGCGAGCAGTTGATCGAGACCACCAACACGGGCCTGGTGAGCATGTCCTTCAAGGAGGCCCTGAACCTCTCGCGGCTGGTGACCAAGACCGCGCACCTCGAGGGCGACATCGCCGAGCTCGGCACCTTCCACGGCGGCAGCGCCCTGGTGATGGCCCAGGCGAACGCGGCGCGCAAGCGCATGCACCTGTTCGACACCTTCGCGGGCATCCCCTATGTGTCCGAGACGCTCGACTCCGTCGTGGTCGGCGACATCCGGGGCAAGTCCCTGGAGGAGGTGCAGGCGGTGCTGGCCGACTACGCCGACTGCATCAGCTACCACGTGGGCATCTTCCCGGCCACGACCTCGGGCATCGACCCTGACC
>JAQTXL010000166.1 GCA_028688835.1 Candidatus Nanopelagicales bacterium
GGCTCAGCAGTCCCCAGGTCAGGATCGAGGGTCGCTCGCTCAAGGCCGGGCGAAGCCCGGGCAGGGACATGACCTCGGCGGACTCGCGCGAGTCAGGCGCGAAGCGGTTGTCGACGGCCCCGTGGGCAATGACGGTGACGAGGGCCGGGTCGATGCCCCATCCGGCGACGAGCCTCGTGCGGGCGGTCTCGGTCATCGTGACGAGTGAGGTGGATGCGGCGCAGAGTTCGGCAAGCACGCGATGCTGGTTCGGGATCGGGTCCGTGAGCACCGTGTGGAGCACCGTGATGATCGGGACGCGGAGCAGCGCGACGAGTGCGAGCACATCCTCGCCATCGGGGCCACCGAAGATGCCGTACTCATGCTGGATCACGGCCACGTCGAAGGTGTTCATGACGGCGGCGATCTCAGCAGCGGCCTCCGGCCGGCCGGACAGCCATTGGGCAACGACCGGGCTGGACATCTCCTCGCACGTGTCGACCATGCGCACCACACCCGTGGTCGCACCCTGGAGCTCGAGATGCGTCGTGAGCGCCTCGGTGAACGTGGCGATGCCGCAGGGAGTCGACGGGTACGTCGAAAGGACGGCGAATCGGATGCCCATCACGGGGCCTGCTCTCCATTGTTGCTCTGCAGCCAGACGCTGCCGTTCCTGATTGGGAGTAGCGTCATCCCCGAAGGCTCATGCAAGGCTGAGCAGTGACCTGCAGGAGACCCCGCATGTCGTTCGTTGCACTCTAACAGCAATTCGCGGCGCGAAAACCGCAGTGTTTCCAAGGATTTGTCCAACGTCAGGAGCATCCATCAGGATCGCCGTGCTCGCCTCTGTCGCCCACGCCTGCCCCCCGCGCTCGTATGGGCCATGGGAGCAGGTGGCGTGGACGCTCGCGGAGGGGCTGGTCGATCGCGGCCATGAGGTGACCCTCTTCGCGACTCAGGACTCGTCGACCCGTGCACGGCTCCAGGCCGTGGCTCCCCATGGCTACGAGGAGGACCCGTCGGTCGATGCGAAGGTGTTCGAGGCGCTGCACATCGCATCGGTGTTCGAGCAAGCAGCGGACTTCGATGTCATCAGCAACCAGTTCGACTTCCTGCCGCTGGCCTTCAGCGAACTCGTGCGCACGCCTGTGGTCACCACCATCCACGGGTTCTCAAGCGAGGCGATCCTCCCGGTCTTCCAGCGCTACAACGCGACGAGCCACTACGTCGCGATCAGCGACGCTGATCGGCACCCGACCCTGGACTATGCGGCGACGATCCACCATGGGATCGACCTGGCGAGCTTCACCGAGGGAGCCGGCGATGGCGGCTACCTGCTCTTCCTCGGTCGCATCCATCCGGACAAGGGCACAGCCGTGGCCATCGAGGCGGCCAGGCTCGCTGGCCTGCCCCTCATCATCGCCGGGCCGGTGCAGGACGAGGAGTACTTCGCGACCGAGGTCGCGCCTTGGCTGGGCGAGCCGGGCATCGACTACGTAGGCCCGGTCGGACCGGTCGAGCGCGATGCACTGCTCGGTGGTGCCATCGCCCTGCTCCACCTCATCGACTTCGACGAGCCATTCGGCCTCTCGGTCGTCGAGTCGCTCGCAGCCGGCACGCCGGTGATCGCCAGTCCGCGCGGGTCGATGCCGGAGCTCATCGACGACGGACGCACGGGCTTCCTCGTCAGTGACGCCGCCGGAGCCGCAGCGGCGGCGCGGGCCGTCACCCCGGCGATGCGAGTGCTCGCCCGTGCGAGCGCCCATGACCGCTTCTCCTCTGCGCGCATGGTCGACGACTACGAGGCCCTCTTCGCACGACTCCTGCACTGACATGTGCGGGTTGCACCGTGAGCAACCCCCGCAGGCGAGGTGGAAGGATGGATGCCCTGGGGCAGGGGCCTGGTATGGAGCACGACTCGCTCGTGACCGTGGGTGGTGTGATCGAGCCCGAGGTGGCCCTGCGCGTGCTCGAACTGGCCGAGGGCGCAGTCGTGATCACTGACAGGTCGGGATCCATCACGTACACGAATGCGGCTGCAGTACGTCAGTTCGGCTATTCGGCCAGCGAGATGCTGGGTGCCAATGCGCGCCTGTTCCAGAGCGGCCTGCACAGCAGGGCGTTCTACAGCGACTTCTGGGCTCGCCTGCTCGCCGGTCAGTCCTGGCAGGGCGTGCTCGTCAACCGACGGATCGACGGCGAGATCGTGGAGCATGACACCCGCATCGAGCCGATCACCGACGACGACGGAGCGGTCACGGGCTTCATCTCGATCAGCCGACCCGCGGGTGCGTCGCGGCTCCCGGGCGTCACCTCATGGAGCCCTTCGGGCACCCAGAACGCCCTCGCCTTCCTCGTCTCCGAGGTCCGTCGAGGCCCGGATGTCGTCGCCTCCGCATCGTCGCTCTGCGAGGCCGTGCTGCGCATCGAGGGCATCGACGGCGCGATGGTGATGCTGCTCCAGGATGACGGCGCGCTGCTGCCGATCACGACCGCAGGACGCCAGTTCCCCGGGATGCAGCTGGGTGCGCGCATCGAGATCACGGAGGTCGAGGCGATCATCGCCAAGACCGAGGCCGGGCCGTGGATGCTCGACATCGGCGATCCCACGACTGCTGACCTCGTTGGGCCGGCGCTCCATGCAGGCCTGCAGCAGCTGGGCATCACCGCGACCGGGTATGTCGCGATCCGGTCGAGCGGTCGAATCATCGGTGTGCTGGCCATCGAGACCGAGAGCCGCATCGGCAGCACCTTCATGCCGATGATGCTGGGCGTGCTCGCCGACGTCGGCTCCTTCGCCACCACGATCATCGGTGCCCAGGCAGAGGAGTACACACAGCGCGACTCCGTGCGCTCCGCGGTGGTGGCCGTCATCGAGGAGCGGCGGTTCCACCCGGTGTACCAGCCGGTCTTCAACCTGCGCACCGGCGAGGTCATCGGCTACGAGGCGCTGACCCGCTTCGATGACGGTGTCGCGCCCGATGTCCGCATTGCGATCGCCGACTCGATCGGTCTGGGTATGGAGCTCGAGCTCGCCTGCGCCCGGGAGGCCCTCGCTCATGCACCGACGGACCACTCGGGATCCTGGCTCAGCCTGAACTTCTCGCCGCAGGCGATCATCGAGGGGCACGTCGCTGAGCTCGTGCAGGCCGCCGATCGCTCGATCGTGGTCGAACTCACCGAGCACCTGCGCGTCGAGAACTACCGAGACGTCATCCGTGCGCTGGAGGCCAGCGGCACCCGCCTGTCTGTCGACGACGCCGGCGCGGGCTACTCGAGCCTGCGGCACATCCTCGAGCTGAGGCCGGAGTTCGTGAAACTCGACGTGTCACTGGTGCACGATGTCGACGTCGACCAGGCGCGACAGGGGCTCATCGCAGGCATGGCCCACTTCGCGCGCGAGACCAGCACGGCGCTGATCGCCGAGGGCGTCGAGACGCAGGGCTATGCGGACGCGCTCATCTCGCTGGGGGTTGAGTACGGCCAGGGATACCTGCTGGGCAGGCCGCACGCCTGAGCTTCTTCCGTGGCACGATCGGCTCCTTGGCACACACCCGTGAAGGAGCACCATGTCCGAGCTCACCGACCGCACCATCGCCGCACTCCGGGTCGACCGGGATGAGGTCGCAGCGCTGGCAAGCGGCCTCTCGGATGCGGATCTGGAACGCCCATCGGGCTCGGCAGACTGGGATGTCGCCCAGGTGCTCAGCCATCTCGGCAGCAGTGCCGAGATCGGACTCGCGGGGCTGCAGTCCGTGCTCGCAGGAGCCGACTATCCGGGCCATGACTTCAATGTCGTGGTGTGGGATCGCTGGAACGCGATGGGACGGCGCGAGCAGGCCGACGCCTTCCTTGACGCGAGTGAGCGGTATGTGCGCGCCTTCGAGT
>JAQTXL010000037.1 GCA_028688835.1 Candidatus Nanopelagicales bacterium
GCGCCCTCACCGCCCTCGCAGCCCTCGGCGGCTCCGCCGTCGTGCTGCTCTCGACCGTGCCCACGCAGGCGGCGACCCTGGTCGGCACGGCCAAGGCCAAGACCTACCGGGGCACGAGCGTCGCGACACCCTTCGGCCCGGTGCAGGTGGAGGTGACGGTCGCGAACAAGAAGATCACCAAGGCCACCGTCGTCACCTACCCGAACATGGATCGCAAGTCGGCGCAGATCAACTCCTACGCCGTTCCGGCCCTGGAGCAGCAGGCGGTGGCCATGCAGTCGGCGAACGTCGACGGCATCTCCGGTGCGTCGTGGACGGTCTACGGCTTCAAGACCAGCCTGCAGGCCGCCCTCGTCAGGGCCGGCCTGGCCAAGGCCGCGTGACGACCGTGCACGGCACAGGCGAGCACCGCGACAGCGTGACCACGACCCAGCCGCTGCCGTGGCAGCGCCACGTGCACGAGGAGGAGGTGTGGGGCACCGTCGTCACCTTCGACCTGCGCGGCCCGAGCATCGACCCTGACGCCGCGCAGCAGGCCTGCGCCGCTGCTGCACGCGAGCTCCACCGCATCGACGAGTGGCTCTCGCCCTTCCGTCAGGACTCGGCTGTGAGCCGGATCCGCACGCACCACCTGAAGCCGGCGGAGGCGCCAGAGGCCGTGCGTGAGGTGATCAGCGGCTGCGCGGACGTGACCAGGCTCAGCAAGGGCGCCTTCGACCCCTGGAAGGCTCCGGGCGGCTTCGACCCGTCGGGCTACGTCAAGGGCTGGGGCGCAGACCGCGCCGCTCGCATCCTGCAGGTGCACGGCTTCGCGAACGTCTCGGTCAATGCCGCAGGCGACGTGACCTGCCGCGGTGCAGCAGCCCCCGACCTTGACGGCTGGCGCATCGGCATCGCCGATCCGCGCGACCACAGCCAGGTGATCACCAGCGTGCTGGTCAAGGACGCGCACCTGGCCACATCAGCACGCTACGAGCGCGGCGACCACATCGTCGATCCCGCCACCGGAAGGCCTGCCCTCACCGTCGACTCCGCGAGCGTGCTCGCCAAGGACGGGGGCTTCGCCGACGCCTACGCCACCGCGCTCACCGTGCGCGGACCCGCCGGGCTACCAGAGGTCACCGCGATCGAGGCGTCGGCCTACCTCATCACCGGTGGTCGGGTGTGGTCGGTGGGCGACGCGTTCGCCCGCGCCTGACGCGCCAGCGCCGGCACTCTGCGATCATCGGCGCACCTGAGGGAGGCCGATGAGCGAGCACAACGCCAGCGAGCAGCGCAGCGCACAGGACGACAGCACTCAAGGCTGGCCCGAGCACCTGCCAGTGACCCAGGTGCGCATCGCGCGCCCGACCGATCGCCTCGATGCGCTCGTCGCCTTCTACACCGCCCTCGGCCTCACGACCCTCGGTGAGTTCCATGACCACGATGGCTATGACGGCGTCTTCCTCGGCCTGCCGGGCACCGGCCACCACCTCGAGTTCATCCACCATCGCGACGGCAGCCCAGGCGCTGCGCCCAGTGCCGAGCACCTGCTCGTGTTCTACCTCGGCAGTGCTGAGGCAGTGGCAGCGACAACCGAGCGACTCGCAGCACTTGGGCATGCAGCGGTCGATGCGGAGAACCCCTACTGGCGCAATGCAGGGGCGGTGACGATTCCCGACCCCGATGGCTGGCGCGTGGTACTCGTGCCGAACGCCGGCATTTAGCCGCTGCATTCGAGGAATGGTGTCAGTTTCATGACAGGGTCGAAGTGAACGCCATGGTCGGACCACGAGGGTAGGTTGCTTGCGTGATCAAGCCCGTGACGGACGTCCCTGAGCCTGGTCGCCCGACGAGTCTTGACAGCGATTTCGCCGATGCCACGTCCATCCTGTCGATCGTGCAAGCCACTTCTGCTCTCAGTGGTCACGTCGGCGCGAGCGCGAGGTCACGCATCGTCCGCGAAGCGATCTGGTTCGGTTGGGAGCATCCGCGCCTACCTCGACCACTGGTTGCGAGCAAGTACCCGACCTCGTATCCGTGGTCCGCGGCTGCCCGGAATCGGTTCCACCAAGTCGTCCAACGACCAACGGGTGGCTGGGGCCTGGTCTTCGAGCACCTCCGACCTCGGGGGATGCTGGTACGACAAGCGCTTGCGCAAGCAGATCGAATCGATGCCGCGGAGATGCTGAACCTGCTGCGAGAGGAAGTCTCTGCCGCGGTCATCACTCGGGAAGAGGACAAGCAGATCGATAGAGCCGCCGTGGGAGGGGCATATCCGCCAGGAGATGACGGTTCCGATCTGTGGGCGCGCTATCGCTATGCCGGGCTTGAACTCTCGGGATTCGCCCCACTGCAGTAGGCGTAACCTACGCAAGGCAAGGCATTAGGTCTCTTGGGTACTTCGGTGCACTAATAGTTGAGTAGTTTGGAGAGCGACAGCGCACGTTGACCGTTCGACTGCCTGCGGCCCGCCAACTCAAGTGCTCGGCTCATTGGGCCGTCATACACGATGCTGGCAGTGCCATCGGCCGCGAGCTTGACGACGACAAGACGCTGGGCAGTGGAATCCGTCCCTGACAAGGCGATGGACTTGCGAGTGGTGCACTTGATCTCGACACGAGTGCCGAACTCATCGACAGCGTCGTAGCTCGTGTTCGAGGGCGGCATGAGGGTGAGGCCTAGCCGCTCTGCGGCAAGAACCTCACCGAGGCTGCCAACCAAGTGCCCGTCAGGACTCACAGGTCGACCAGTTCGCACCGAGAGCTCGGCACACGCGGAGAAGATCTGCCTGACAAGCTCAGTGTTCTCGGCATTCATGCTCGGAGACTATGGCAGCCGGAGGCGGCTTCTCACCGCTCAATTGAACGACGTTGAGACGCCAGCTGGCTCAGTTATCTGGCAGGGGGAAGTGCCGCTCGAAGCAGTTCTCGAGTCGGTAGCGGTCCATATCGCCCTGATGGCGTGCGCCTCGTGGGGCAGTCTCCGGGTCGAGGTACCAGTACAACTGACAGAACCCACTGTCGCTGTGCTGTTGTGCCATCTTGCGCGCCTGGTTCGTCGTGAACAGCCACACCTCATTGGTCGACAGCAGGGCAAGCGCGATGAGCTCGGCCGGGCACGTCTCAGGGAATCGAAGACCGATGGCAAGTGGTGCTCGCTTGTTGCCTCCTGCATGACCTGGCACGCGTACGGTCTTGACCTGGATGGTTCTGGCCTTCTCATTGCCCGCTGAGTAGGCGACCAGATCAATGCCTGAGTCGGTCGTGAGGCGTGCGCTGTCCACCTCATTCTTGAGCAGGTGGTACTGCACGAGCAGTTCGCCTGCAGCGCCGATATGCAGCGTCGTCATGCCGTCACAGTAGGGCGAGCGAAGGTTCCTTGGGGCACGACGCAAAGTGCGTGTTGTCAGCCGGTGATCTGCTCGATGCGCGCCGCCACCATGTCGCGCAGCAGCTTCGCGTCGGGCTTCCAGTCGGACGGCACCTGGATCGTCTTCTTGTTCACCTTGTAGTCGGCCAGGCGCGGCCGGAACGAGTCGAGGATGCCCGGGCCCCACGGGGCGATGAGCAGGTAGTTGGTGGCGGCGCTGACGCCGAAGATGTACTGGCCGTCGAGCCGCAGCATCGGCTGGTTCCAGGCGATCACGAGTTCGGGCTTGGGGTACTTCGTCATGATGGCCTTGAAGATCGCGCGGATGGTCTGCTGCTTGGTCTCGTCGAGCTGCGCGAGGTACTCATCGAAGGTGTTCACGCGGTGGGCCGACGTCGAGCCGCGTGAGTAGAGCACGAGCGCATTGGCATGGGCCTGGCTGAAGCCGTGCTCCTCCTTGAGGAAGGCGATCTGCTCGGGGTATTTGCGATCGGAGATCTGGCTCATCTGGTCGAACCAGTACGTCATGGGCTGGCCGTACTTCTTCTCGATGGCCGGGAAGTAGCTCGCGCGATCAGGGTTGGTTGCCATGACGGAATCCTAGGTTCGACCGGCCAGTGCGGGAACAGGTTCGGCGTCAGTCGATGGGCGTGATGGCAGGCCCCGAGGTGAATGCCGCGGTTAGGGTTGCGTCCTTCGAATCCTGACCTGAGGCGGGGCCATGACCACGATCCACCGGGGACGCATCTTCCATGTTGCAGGGTCGCCCACCGTGCACGAGGCAGCGCAGCATCTCGCCTACTTCGACGATGGCGGTCTCGCCGTCGATGACGCTGGGACGATCGTGTGGTGCGGACACTGGGCCGACCGGCCCATCGAGCTCGCCGACGCCGAGGTCGTGACCTACGCCGGCTGCTTCCTCATGCCCGGCTTCGTCGACACCCACATGCACTTCCCGCAGGTGAACTGCGGCGACTCCTACGGCGGTGGCCAGCTCCTCGAGTGGCTGACGCAGTGCATCTTCCCGTCCGAAGCCCGCTTCGCCGATCCGAACTACGCCCGACAGGCTGCCGCCGAGTGGTGCGACCGGATGATCACCGCGGGCACCACCACAGGACTGATCTTCGGCTCGCAGTTCCCGACGGCGCAGGACGCCCTCTTCGAGGCGGCCCGGGTCCGGGGGCTGCGGATCATCGCGGGTCGCACGATCATGACGGTCGGGCCGGAGTCCGCCGGGCCGCTCCTGACCTCCGAGCGGGATGCGATCGAGTTCACGCGAAACGAGATCGAGAAGTGGCATCCGAAGACCGATGCGGAGCGGTCGAGCGCGTTGCAGCAGGTGGCGATCGTGCCGCGCTTCTCCCTCTCCGTCACGACGACGACCCTGGCCGGACTAGGGGAGCTCTACGACGAGTACCGCGCCAAGGGCGTCTACTTCACCTCGCATCTCAACGAGAACAACCGGCCGGGCACGGGCGAGATCGACTCCGTCAAGCGCCTCTACGAGGTCGACGCCTACCTCGACACCTACGACGGGCGCTTCCTACCCGGGTCGAAGCACGGTGGCTCCTCACTGCTCGGCAGGCGCAGTGTCATGGCGCACGGTGTGCACTGCCAGGACCGCGAGCTGGCGCGCATGGCCGAGACGGGCACCTCAATCGCCCACTGCCCGACCTCGCAGCTCTTCCTCGGCTCGGGAACGATGCCGTGGACGCGCACCGTCGATTGGGGCGTCACCGTCGCCATCGGCAGCGACTTCTCCGCGGGCGATGAGTGGTTCATCCCGCAGGTGCTCAACGCCGCGTTCAAGGTGCACATCTCCGAGCCGGGCGATGCAGGCCTGTCACTGCATCCGGCGGCGCTGCTGTTCCTGGGCACGCTCGCGGGCGCGCGGGCCCTGGACCTCGAGGACCGGATCGGCAACTTCGATGTGGGCAAAGAGGCCGACTTCGTCGTCGTCGACCCCTCGCGCTGGGACCAGTACGGCAACACCCTCAGGTGGGGTGCGCGGCCGACCGACCCGGAGCTGGAGCGCGACGCCCTGCTCTTCACGACGATCATGGCCATGCGCGAGCCCACGCTGACGCACACCTTCGTGCGCGGACGCCGGCTCGTCACTGCGGACCGGGGAGCCTGACCTTGGCCGGCACCGCCACTGCGATCGCGATCTTCAGCGTCGACCCGGGCAGCGCGGACGAGGTGCTCCAGTGGCAGTCCGACCTGGACCAGGCCGCATCGCGCCAGCCCGGCTACGTCATCACGCACTTCACCCGCGGCTTCGACGCGCACGATGACTGGGCCGCAGCCGTGACCTTCACCTCGGAGCGCCACCTGAACGAATGGCTGGATTCCGACGAGCGGGCCGAGGTCATCGCCGAGGGGGAGCGCCTAGGCGTGCGCACCCACTCGACGATCCGGCTGCTGCCGGGGGAGCGCCCGCCCGCGGGCATGGCGGTGCTGCTGCACACCATCGCGGCCGAGAACCGGGCCGAGTTCATCCGCGTCGAGGGCGAGCTGCACCGCGCGGCGCAGGGATTCGCGCACTACCTGGGCGGACTGCTCCTGGTGCCGTCGGAGGCCAGCGGCTCGTGGATCTCGGTCGTGAGGTTCGCCGACGACGCATCGTTGGACGTCTGGCTGCAGTCCAGGGAGCGAGCAGCGCTGCTGCGCAGCCTGCGCGTGACGCTCGAGGGCGACTTCGAGCAGGTGACCCGCCGCACGCCCTTCGGCTCGATCGTGCGCGTCGTCGACGGGCAGGTGCGCAGCACTGCGAACTGGCGCACGGCCATGGTGGTGTTCATGGTGCTCTTCCCGACCGTGATGCTGCTCTCGCGCTACTTGTCGCCGGTGCTCAGCGACATCGGGCTCGATCCCGGACTGAGCCTGTGGCTCAGCAACATCGTGAGCGTGGTGCTGCTGACCTGGGTGCTGATGCCCACGGCCACGCGCGTCTTCGGGTTCTGGCTCGACCCGATCGAGGGCAGGGCGATCAGGCCCACGGTGCTCGGCATCTCGATCATCGTGCTCATCTACGCTGTGACCCTCGTGGTCTTCATGACAGTCAAGGACCTGCAGTTCTGGGACTTCGACCGCTAGGGAGGGATGTGCTGATGGGCGCACGTGCGCTGAGTGTCGTGACAGTCGGGCTCGTCGGAGCTGCCCTGCTCGCCCCGGCAGCCAGTGCCGCGCAGTCGCCGGTACCCGGATCAGCTGACGCCTACTACTCGCCGACGACCACGGAGCAGTTCTCGAAGAACCCGCTCGAGCTGCGCCGCTTCCTCACCAATGACCAGCCGCAGTATGACGAGCAGTCGTACGTCTGGGCCGGCAGCCTCATCGACTACAGCGGCACGACCAACGCGGTCGCCGTCGAGATGCAGCGCAATGACGATCTGACCAACCCGCTGGGCCCGATCCCCGCTGTCTCCGCGGCGATCCTGTTCAACCAGGGCGACCACCCCGGCTACGTCATCGGCGGTCTCGGGGGAGTCCCTGACATCACCCTGCCGGTGTCCGTGATGTCGAGCCCGTGGAGCGCGCGGGTGCAGTCGTTCACTCCGGGCCAGCTGCCCGACTTCGTCGACGTGCGTGTCGTCGCTGGCGAGTTCGGCCGCAGGGGTGCCGTCTACGAGATCACGAGCAACAGCCCGAATGTGGCGAGCTCAGCGCCCGTGGGCGAGCGCCTGACCTCCTACATCCGTGTCAAGGACGTGACCGGCATCGGCCAGTGGGGTTACGGCCCCTCGGGGTACATGCCGATGTGGCTGTTCCCGCCCCAGCTCGCAGCGATCATGGGCAAGTACCACGGCTCCGTCGGCGACTACCTCAAGGCAACCAAGGACCCCATGCGCGGGCAGGGCACGTACTACTTCACCGAGCCCCTGCTGCAGGTGCAGCGCTTCAAGATGTCGATCAACGGCAAGGTGGTCAGCGCTGGGGCGGGTGGCTGGCTGTGGCTGGACAACGTCGAGCGCTCCTTCAACGAGCAGGCCCAGCAGATCGTTAACAACGGCGTGAGCTGGCTCGAGTTCAGCGTGCAGATCCCGGACACGCATGAGGCGCTCAAGATCGGGTACACCAAGCAGGCGTCGGTGGGGCAGTTCCCGTACGCGATGCTCATGTCGCCCGCGAGCGTGAAGGCGCCCGACGGCGGATGGACCTCACAGATGACCTGGAACCAGCAGAACATCCACTTCAGGCCGGTCAAGGGCTCGGAATGGACGAATCCGGCTACGGGCCACACCTACTACCTGAAGTACCGCGTCGACCTCGACCCGTCGCCGGGCGCGCAGAAGGCCACATTCTTCATGTCGCCGATGCTGCGCGACCAGGAGGCCGTCGTCTCCGGACGCGCAGTGTTCGAGGGCCTGTTCAAGATGACCGGCACCATCGGGAGCCGGCCCGTGACTGGCTACGCCTGGGGCGAGCTGCAGCCCGTGGGCAGCCTGTAGGTCGATCGACCGGCACGCAGGGTCCCCCGCGGCAGGGCAGTCCACGACCGACAAGGGCCAGCGGCGCGCAGGTGGGCGACAATGGAGGGCTGCATCATGCAGCGGGGAGCATGCGCAGGGAGGTGAGCGGTGGACCACACGGAGCACGCGCGTCGCCCGTCACGCGCCACAAGGCGCTCGACCAAGCGCAGCCTGCTCGCCCTCAGCCACGCCATGGAGCGATCGGTCGATGTCGGCCGCGAGTGGGTGCCCGCCAACCAGCCCTCGCTCATCATCAGCCTGTTCCAGCGGCGTCACTACTTCGACGTCGAGCGCGAGCGCTACGCCAACCTCGCCATCGACGGCCGCACCTGCATCGTCGCCTTCGCCGGCGCGATCGACCACCTGCCGCCAGGCGTGCACGGCGTCTGCCTCGACGACACCGACGCGCTGGCTCGTGAGTGGGTGCTCATCGTGATCGATGGCGGCCTGGGCACGTCACTCGTGGCGCGCGATATCGACGACCTGCTGCCTGGGGCGAGCTCACTCGAGGCCGGACGCCTCTTCGAGGGCCGGTGGTCGTTCAGCACTGCCGATGCCATCGACGAGGCGCAGCGCATCCTCGATGTCTTCGCCGAACGGCTGCCCGAGCACGTGCTGGCGGCGGCGAACGAGGCCATCAACGCGGCCAGCGCCGCACGCGTGAGCCTGGCCGAACGCCGGCTCGCGGCCGTCACCGATGTGCTCGTGAGCAGCGTCGACGACGCCTACTTCCGCGCCGACCGCATGGAAGGCGAGGCCCGCCGCGAGAAGGAGCTGGCCGAGCACAACCCGCTCACCGGCCTTGCCAATCGCCGGTTCCTCGAGCGCTTCCTGACGCTCGGCGAGCATGAGTCGCCGATGCGCCTTGCTGCACTGCTGGTCGACCTCGATGACCTCAAGAGCATCAATGACGAGCACAACCACCTCGCCGGCGACCTCGCGATCCAGAGCACCGCGCGGGTGCTCACCGAGGTCACGCGCCCGCAGGATGTGGTCGTGCGCATGGGCGGTGACGAGTTCCTGATCCTGCTGCCGGGCGTGGGGGAGGACGAGGCCATGAACGTCGGCACGCGCATCGTCGACCGCATCGGCCTGACCCACCTGCCCGAGCCCTGGACCGACGTGGGCCTCGGAGCGTCCGTCGGTGTGCAGGTCGCCGGCTCCGACGGCCTGGATCTCGAGGCACTCGACGCCTCGCTCTACCGCGCCAAGGCCGAGGGCAAGGGCCGGGTCCACCTGGCCTGAGCGCCGCAAAGCCTGAGCAAGTTCCCGCTCCGGTGGACTGCCCGATGCCACCCCGCGACAATCGCCAGCAGACAAGGGAGGCAGTCATGGCAGCACTCGCAGGCAGGACAGTCGTCATCACCGGCGCAGGCGGCGGCATCGGCCGCGCCATCGCCATCAACGCGGCTGTCGAGGGTGCCAATGTCGTCGTCGCCGACTATGGCGTGGCCCTCGACGGCACGAACCCGCGATCCGAGGTCGCCGACACCGTGGTCGCAGAGATCCAGGCAGCCGGAGGCGCAGCAACCGCTGTCAACGAGTCGGTCACCAGCCCCGCCGGCGCCCAGGCGATCATCCGCGCAGCGGTCGAGACCTACGGCGGCCTTGATGGCGTGGTCTGCTGCGCCGGCGTGCTGCGCCACCGCCCGTTCCTCGAGATGTCGGTGGAGGACTTCTCCTTCGTCGTCGACACGCATCTTGTCGGTCACTTCACGGTGTTCCAGGCCGCAGCCCAGCTCGCCGTTGCCTCGAATCGACCCGTCTCCTTGGTCGCGATCTCGTCGGGCTACCTCGCCGGTGACCCGACGCGCGCCAACTACCGCGCCGCCAAGGCCGGTGTGGTGGCCCTCATGAAGAGCGTCGCCATGGCCGGCGAGGGCGGGCTCTACCGCTGCAATGCCATCGCGCCCATCGCCAACACGCGTATGACCGAGGCATCGAACATGCTCATGAAGGGCGGCCCGGAGGACGTCGCCCCGATGGCCGTCTACCTGATGTCGCAGGCCTCCGAGCAGCTCAACGGCCAGGTCTTCACCGTCGACGGCGACCGCATCGCCACCTGGCAGGACGCAGTCGAGAACCGCATGACGTTCGCCAGCGAGCAGTGGACGCAGGCGGCGCTGGCCGAGCAGGTGCCCTGGCTGTTCCAGGACACGGCCAATCGCGTCACCATCCGCACCTAGGCCCATGCACCGGCAGGACGATCCGAGGGGACCCACCATGAACACCACGATCCGCACCGCCGCCATCGCCTTCGCCGCGATGTCGCTGGCAACCGTGGCCGCCTGCTCGAGCAGCACGGAGACGAGCCCGACCACCAGCCCGACCGCGACGCCGACGGCCAGCGCCACCAAGGTCGGCGGCATGACCGAGTGCACCGAGATCGAGGTCTCGGATGCCATCAACCATGCCCTGCAGGAGGGCGGCTCCGAGCTCATCTCCCTGGACAAGCTCGACTGCGCCGACGGCTGGGCCGTCGCCCAGATCACGTCGGGCAGCGGCACCAGCGACTCCGAGATCGGCGACGTTGAGGTGCTCGAGGCCGAAGGCCAGTTCTGGGTAGTGCAGGATCGCGACAAGGTCTGTGGCACGACCATGGACAACCCGACGACCGCACCGGCCGACGCCACCATCCCGGCCTCGCTCTGGCAGGCTGGCTGCACCACGAGCTGATCGCCTCAGGCGCAGCTCGACGAGCCCGGAGACAGGAGCACGCGTGCGATCAGCACCGAGCACGTTGATGACGACCAGCATCGCCATCGGCGCTGCAGCAGCACTCGCGATCAGCGCGGCACCCGCATTCGCGGCGTCGTCAACGCCCACTCCGAAGGCGAGCCCGAGCGTCACTTCGGCAGTCCCCGCGCCGAAGAACGTCGTGGCGACGCCGGGCAACGGCCGGATCACCCTCACCTGGTCTGCGCCGAAGGGCGCGAACTCGATCATCATCCCCGACTACTCGCTGCTCTGGGGGCCGACCGGAGGCTCGCTCACGGTGTTCAAGGACGGTGTCTCGCCAGCAACACGGGGCGTCATCACCGGCCTGAAGAACGGCGTGGCCTACGACGTCGCGGTGAGCGCCGTGACGGCATCCGGGACGGGCGCCCAGGCCAAGGTCGTGCGGGTCACGCCGAAGGCGTCGAGCACGCCCAGCGCTTCACCTCGCTAGCGGACGAGGAACTCGCGGGTCCCTGTTGGGTTGCGTGAAAACCGCCATGCCGCCAGCCGAGTGACCCACGAACGAGCTGAGCATCTGCAAGGCTCGAACTCCGAACCCGCCGAGACGAGGCACGCCCTGATGATCAGCATGTTGACGCCAGCGTTCGCAGAGCCCAGCGCATGACCAGCGCAGGCCAGGGCGGCGCCACTCCCGCGCTCAGGCATGCGGCCAGGATGTCGGTCAAGCGGCGCCTCATCCTCGTCGGCGCTGCAGTCGTGCTCGTGCTCGTGCCGGCCATCGTCATGGTGCTCGTCACCTGGGTCGGCACCGGCAAGGTGCAAGGCGCAGCGACCTGGGCATCGATCCCGGCCATCGTCGGTGTCGCGGCAGCGCTGGCGGCCGGTCGCCGCTACGCGATCATCGTCTCGATCGTCATGGCCTTCCTCGCCCCGGTGGCGATCGTCGCCGGGATGTCGCCGGTCTCAGGCGCTGCGCTCATGGCCATCCTCTGCATGACGGTCGGCCGCATGTCGAGAGTCGGACTCCACAGGTCAGGCCTGCTCGTGCCGGTCATGCTCGCCTGGGCGCTCATCGACCCGCCAGCCTGGAACGGGGCCGCGACCGTCGACCGCCTCGACAACCAGTACCTGCTCTGGATGGCCGCGATCTTCCTCGTCGGTGGCCTCCTGCCAGCCCTGGTCGTCTCGTTCCTCACCCGCAAGCGCAAGGCGCCTGACCTCCAGGCCCACTCGCAGCGCGAGGCCGTCACCTACACCGTCATGATCACCACGCTCGTGACCGTGGGCACCTACTACGTGCTCGACAACCCCAAGATGATCGGCGGCGCCTTCCTCATCGCAGTGATCCTCGTGATGGCCCCCATCGGCACCGCCCAGACCCTCAAGCCCACGATCTTCCGCGTGCTCGGCACGATCCTCGGATCCATCTTCGTCATCGCCCTGGTCGCCAAGGTCGACTCACTCGGCGTCATCTACCTCATCGGCCTGCTCTTCCTGGTGGTCTCAGTCTTCGCGCGCCTGAGCGGACTCGCCTGGATCTACTACGTGTTCATGGTGCCGGCCACCGCATGCCTCAACTCCACAACCCTCACCCAGGTGGGCGAGCTGGGCAAGCAGCGGGTTGTCGACAACGTCGTCGGCGGGATTCTCGTGATCCTTGCCACTGCAGTGACGGTCGGCTACTCGCAGTGGGCGTCGCGACGTGGGGAGGCCAGTGATGGCGACAATGAGGTCGACGCCAGTCTCGAGCGGGTGTCCGGCACGGCGAGCCAAGTGGGGTCCTAGCCAGTCGACCCACCGCTTTGCAGCCAGGTTTGCGCCTTTGTCTAGACTCAACATGAGGCTCACCAACTCAACAATGGCAACATGTCTTGGACGTCCGAGCCATCAGCAGGTACCCGAGGGAATCCACTGATTGGACAACTCTTGGGACAACTCTTAGGACAACTCTTAGGACAACATCTGAGACACGCGAATACCCATCCGCCGGCGACTTCTACCGGCACTGCATAGGTCTGCGGGCCTCGCCTGAGCCTCGAGCTCAGCGGCGTATCAGGTTCAGGCGGCTTTGAACACGTGGTCGCGGTGGTACTCCAGGTACTTCAGCTGGCTTGGTCGGAAGGCATCCGTGACCAGGTTGGAATCCATGCGAATCTTCTGCATGTCCTCTCGGGGCAGGTGCTGAGAGACAACCAACTGGCTCTGTGGTCCGAACGTGATGAAACCTCGGTCGAAGAGCCGATCGTAAGTTGGTGTGAGCATCAATCCGTTGAATGGATCCAGTCGCTCCGCATTTGTCTGACACCGATGCCAGGGCTGGATGTGACTGGCCACGAGCAACTGGGGATTCGTGACACCTGTGAAGCGGCAAGCAGGCTCCACGTACGAGACACCCTCACGGAAACGCCCTTGCCCGCGTCGGGCGGCGATCAACGCTGTTCTCTCGGTTTCGTCCAGAGGTGCCAGCTTGAGGAACTGCTCGAGTTTGTCCTCGCCGATGCGACGAAGGTCGAGGTCATTCCGCTGCAGCGTACGCGCGAACTCGATCTCGACGGAGGACTCAATCTTGCTCAAGATCACGTGAGCGAAGGCCTCGGATACCTCGAACAGATAGGCGGTGAGACTGTTGCCGTTCTCCTGGATCGGGGAGTACTTCTCCGGGCGTAGCGGCAGGAGCTCGCTCAGAAAGTCCTTCGGCCTCACCCAGCCCGATTTCGGGAGCTCCTGGAAGTCGACTTCCACCCGCCAACCAAGGTCTGCCCAGACAGCACCGGCAGTCCCGAACTCCTGCGGCTTTGGCGATTCATATGCCGTACTCACCGCGATCCCCACCGCCCGGATCTGAGAATCCGCGTAGGACAGGACAACATCGCCGGGGTCCACCATGGTCATGTTGAGGTAATACTGGCTACGACCGCCATTGTTGTTGGTCTTGGGCGACCACAGATATCCGCCCGGAACCTCACTCCGGTACGTCTGACCTTGGTTCACCCACCAGTACCTCACACGGCCAAGCTACTCAGCCCGCGCCCTAGTCGCCATCCAATGCGGTGTCATGTCGAGGTCATACAGTCCATGGCCCTGGTCTCCCGCTCACAGGCGATCCTTGCGGCACGGCTCACCAGCCGACCGCTTCGACCCTCCGCAACTTGAACCGTCTGACTTCCAGCGCGGCTTCACTGCATACCGGAGGGCCGTCGGAGCCAGCCGGTACGGTCGGATGACAGCGAAGCGTGAATTTTTCCGCGACCGGTTGGATCACAACGTGTTGTAGTAGTCGCGAATGGTCGCGGCCATGAGCCTGCGTCGCTCTACCAAGAACGGCTTGTAGGTCTTGGCGGTGACGCGGGCGATGTTTGACGGCACAGCGTTCTCGGCGAGGTTCGCCGCAAGGTCTGCCGCGTCGCTGATCTCGCCCAAGGTGAGCTTGCGTGACTGGATCTGAGTCTCAATCTCGGCCAGATACGCCGCGGGTGGCTTGTTACTGATGCTGATATTGATCGAGGTCTCGGTAAGCGCGAAGTTGCCCACCTGGTTGTAGTCACCTCGGTCGGGGTAGCCGTTCTTCTGCAGGTAGTCCTTAGGGACGATGTGGTGGATATCCCCGGACTGCTGGATCATGGCAGCGACGGTAATGCCCTTGGACAGAAAGCCACGGGCGTGGCTCGACACCTGGGCGGCCAAGAAGGTCTGGAAGAAGGGGCTGATCGCGCTGGTCGTCTCCAGCGATGCCGGCAACGAGACCGCCCAGAAGGAGTCAGAGAGCTCGGACTGCTCGATTTGGGCGAGGTAGTTAGCAGCGCCCTGCTCACCGATGCGACGGATGTCCTGCTCCCAAGTGGACTCGAAGCTGCCCGAGTGACGTCCGGTGAGCATTGACATCACGAACCAACGCTTCACGATCCGCTTGCGCTCGCCCTCGCTGAGGTCTTTGTCCTCGCGCAGCCGGAGGTACAGGGCGTAGGCGAAGTTCATGGCGTTCTTGGAGTTGACCATGCTCGGGGCGATGAACCCTGCGGACTTGATGAGCATGAGGAAGTTGTCGAAGTGGTATCGGTTCACGATGCGAAGCAGCGCCTGCTCAAGCTGGTCGTACGCGATTGGTATGAGGTCCTCGTCGACCTTGTGGGTCTCGGGGTCTCGGCCGGAAAGCTCGCTCACGATGCTGGAGGCCTTACCGCGGCTGAAGCCCACGAGGCCAGCCACGCGGATGACGTCGCTGTACTCGGGGTCGTACAGGTCCTCTGCCTCGTCCTTCAACCAGCTGATCGACTTGAGGTAAGGAGTCGCGGCGAACTCGTGGTCGTTGTCCTTGATGTCTGTGAAGGCGTGCGGTGCGACGGCCAGGTGGCAGAAGTAGTCGATGAGCTTGCGAAGGTTCCGGCCGCGATCGCCGTAGGTGGCGATCTTGCTCATGGCGAAGTCGGCGCTGCTGAGCGGGACGCCCTTCGAGTTGATCCGGATAAAGATCTCGGACACTGTCTCGACGTCGAGGTCGTCGTCGAGGCTGATGATGCCGATTTGGGCGTTCTTGATGCCCTCGAGACGCCCCAGATTCGTCTCGAATGTCTTGGCATCAACATCCGGGTTCGACTCGAGGTACTCACGGGCGAAGGACAGCGGGGAGTCCGAGTTGAAGTAGTTGCTGATATCGGAGATCCACTGTGAGTTCTTATCGATGACCGGGGTCAGCGTCGCGAACTCCTCGGTGATCGGGTTGAACGCGATGACGATCCGAACGGCCTTGTACTTCTTGTTGATCACGGTCAGTCCAGCTACGGCTGCGCGCAGAGCGGTGATGCGCTGCTGACCGTCGATCAGGATCTGCTGATGCGCAGCGATCTGGCCGCCCTTGAGTTTGGCGCCGACTGACTGCCAGGTGATCAGGTAGCCGACGGGGTAGCCCTTGTAGAGCGAGTCCATCAGATCGCGGACTTTGATGCTGTCCCACACGAAGGGGCGCTGCAGCTCGGGGATCGCGATCCTGTCGCTCTTGACGTCCGTCAGTAGTTGCGTGACCGCCGACTGAGTCACCGAGTATGTCGCCACAATTTCCTCCTCGAAGTGCGCCGAGGAGACGCTATCGGCCGCGACCGACGGAAAGCTCCGGCCCCCGCTCCTCGGGGAGAGAGAGCGGCGGCACGTGACGCCGAGTCAGGGCCGCACAGCACCCGAGGCCGGCACCGCGACGACCCCGGAGTTGAGCAGCTCACCGATGCGCTGGTCGGACAGACCGGCCTCGGCGAGGATCGCCAGGGTCTCCCCGCCGACGGCGAACTCGGCGGCCGGTCGTCGGCCCTGGGTCGTCGACCAGTCCGAGTAGCTGCGCACGATCGCGGCCCGGCCGAACTGGGTGTCCTCGACCACGAAGGTCAGCTCGTTGGCCAGGGCGAACGGATCGGTGAAGGACGTCTCCAAGGTCAGCGCCCTGACGGCGTCAACCCCGATGGGGGCAAGCCTGGCAAGGACGTCCGTGCTGGGCAGGAGCTTGAATGCACCCTCGAGCTCGCTGCCCTGGGTCACCTCCAGCGCTGCGAGCAGGGCACGGCGCTGCTCCTGGCCATCGGCCCTGATCGCGATCCAGCAGTCCGAGCAGGCATAGAGGCGATGGAAGTCGTGCGGCCCGCGATAGTGGGCCCGGCCGACTGCGGGCGCCGGACTGCCGTCGTACGTGGTGAACTCGCTGAACTGGAGGAAGGTCACGCCCTGGGCCA
>JAQTXL010000038.1 GCA_028688835.1 Candidatus Nanopelagicales bacterium
TTCACGTGCGTGGCGCTGCGCACACCGCCGGGTCGCAGGCCGGTGGCCTGGTGCTCCACGATCGATCGCAGTCCCCGTGCCGAGGTGTAGCGCATCGGCCCGGTGCGGACGCCCGTGATGCCGGCTGCGGTGGCGACATGGAAGGTGTCGGTCCAGGGCCGCGCGACCTCGTCGTCGACCCACGCCTGGACGATCGAGGCGAAGTCCTGGTCGTTCACGGTGAAGTACGAGGCGCCGATGTCCATGACATGGCCGTCGACGTCGGTGCCGGAGTCACGCAGACGACGACTGGCCATGCGCCCGCCGACCACGCGGCCGCGATCGATGACCTCGTACGGGATGCCGCGGTGGTGCAGCACCCGTGCGCAGGCGATGCCTGCGATGCCCGCACCGATGACCGCGACCGGGCTAGGCCTGCTCACGCGCGATGCTCGGATCGCAGTCGTCGATGAACGCCGCGATGCGCGCGGCCTCGTCGGCCTCGTCGATCGCGGCCGCAGCGCGACCCAGCGCGATGAGGCAGCGCAGGAACCCGCGATTGGGCACATGGCTCCAGGGCACCGGGCCGTGGCCCTTCCAGCCATTGCGCCGGAGCGCATCGAGACCGCGGTGGTACCCGACGCGCGCGAAGGCGTAGGACTCGAGCACGCGACCCTCGGCCCAGGCCTGATCGCTCACGGTCGCCCAGGCCAGCGAGCTCGACGGGAACCGCTGCGCGACGAGCGCGGGGTCCTGCCCAGACTCCAGGCCTTGCAGCGGAGCCTCCTCGACCGGGAGCAGCGTGGGCGGCGGTCCGGCCAGCAGGTTGTCGACCACTACTTGATCGCAGTTCCTGTTGAGCGAAGGTCCTCGCAGCCGCGCACGACGCGCGCCGCCATGCTCGTCTCGGCCAGCTTGCCGTAGGCGCGCGGGTCGTACTGCTTCTTGTTGCCGACCTCGCCGTCGATCTTCAGCACGCCGTCGTAGTTCTTGAACATGTGATCGGCGATCGGGCGGGTGAAGGCGTACTGGGTGTCGGTGTCGATGTTCATCTTCACGACGCCGTAGTCGAGGGCCTCGCGGATCTCGCTCAGCAGCGAGCCGGAGCCGCCGTGGAAGACGAGGTCGAAGGGCTTGTCGACGCCGTACTTGGCGCCGACGGCCTTCTGGATGTCGTCGAGGATCTTCGGGGTGAGCACCACGTTGCCGGGCTTGTAGACGCCGTGCACGTTGCCGAAGGTCGCAGCGACCATGTAGCGGCCGCGCTCGCCCAGACCCAGTGCCGCGGCGGTCGCAAGGCCGTCCTCAGCGGTCGAGAACAGCTTGGCGTCGTGCGTCGCCTCGACACCGTCCTCCTCGCCGCCGACCACGCCGATCTCGATCTCGAGGATGATGTTGGCCTTCTGGCAGGCGTCGAGCATGCGCTGGGAGATGTCCATGTTCTCCTGCAGGGCCACGGCGGAGCCGTCCCACATGTGCGACTGGAACAGCGGCTGCTCCCCGCGTGCGACGCGCTCCTGCGAGATGACGATGAGCGGCTCCATGAAGCCTGCGAGCTTGTCCTTGGGGCAGTGGTCGGTGTGCAGGGCGATGTTCACGTTGTAGCTGCGCGCGATCGAGTGCGCGAACTCCGCGAGGGCCGCAGCACCGGCGACCATGTCCTTGACGCCCTGGCCCGACGCGAATTCCGCGCCGCCCCACGAGACCTGCACGATGCCGTCGCTCTCGGCCTCGGCGAAGCCGCGCATTGCCGCAACGATGGTCTGCGATGACGTGCAGTTGATGGCGGGGTAGGCGAACTTGCCAGCCTTGGCCCGATCGAGCATCTCGGCATAGACCTCAGGGGTAGCAATGGGCATGGTCACTCCTCGAGCAGTAGTAGTCCTGTCATCCTTCCACGATCTGCAAGCGCTTCCAAGCGAGGGGCCAGCCGGCGAGAGCGCCGGGCACAGCGCGAGCTCGCCCGGGCTCAGCCGGTGGGCTGATCGGCGCGCAGGCGCCAGATGCTCGGCGCGGCAAGGGACGCCATGACGGCGACGAAGGCGACCGCCGCAGCGATGAAGAAGGAGGCCTGGAGCCCGATGGCAGCCGCGAGCGGGCCCGCCAGCGCCAGCCCGAGCGGGCCGAGCATGAGCGAGCCCATCGCGTCATAGGAGCTCACGCGCGAGAGCGCATCGCGTGGGATGTTCGTCTGCATCGCGGTGAACCAGATGACCATGAAGATCTCCATGGACAGACCCAGGGCGAAGGCGCCGGCCATCACGCACCACAGCGGCAGGGCGAGGCCCAGGAACACCAGCTGCACCGGGATGGAGAGCGTGATGAGCATGCCGAAGACCATCGGGCGCCGCACGCGGATGCGGGTGGCCACCACCGCCCCAGCCAGGAGTCCGGCCGACTGCGCTGCGAGCACGAGCGCCCAGCCCGCTGCCCCGCCGTACTCCTGCACTGCCAGCACCGGGCCGAGCACTTCCTCGGCGCCGCGCATGGCCATGACGATCAGGCTGTAGGCGGCGACCACCACCACGACCCAGCGGTAGGAGATGAACACGCGCCAGCCGTGGCCGAGGTCGCCGAGCATCGACTCACCGGAGTCGTGCGGACGCGACAGGTGACGGATCGTGAACACCAGGGCGGCGGACACCAGGAAGGTCATGGCGTCGAAGGCCACCGCGAGGCCCGGGCCGATCAGGGCGACGAGCAGGCCGCCCAGGGCGCTGCCGATGATCAGTCCGCTGTTGGACGCGACGCTCAGGTAGGCATTGGCCGGCTGGAGGTACGCGTCCTCGACCGTGTCGGGCACCATGCCCGTGTACGCGGGCCACCACAGGGCCTCGAGGCAGCCCGCCAGTGCCCCGAGGATCGCGAGCAGCGGCACGGTCGCGGTGCCGGTGAGGAACAGCACCGCGATGGTCATGACCACGATGCCGAGGGCTGCGTCGGCGGTGTAGATGACGCGGGCGCGACCCACGCGATCGGCGATGACCCCGCCGATCGGCAGCACGATCACGACCGGGATCGCCTGAGCCGCCAGCACGATGCTCAGCGATGTGGCGTCAGTGCCGGGGATCGACAGCACGCCGAAGGCCAGTGCGATCGGCGCCATCCCGTTGCCGAGGTTGCTGATGAAGCGCGACAGGACCAGCCGCTGGTAGTTGGCGATGCGCAGCACCGAGTCGCTGGCCAGTCGACGCCCGGCCACGTCTAGCCCCTCGGCCAGCGGTGCTGCCGGATCCAGGCGTGCATGGCGACGGCCGCCGCGGCGCCGACGTTCATCGATCGCGTCGAGCCGTACTGCGCGATCGACAGGAGGCCGTCGCACGCCTCGCGCGCCTGCGGGCTGAGCCCGGAGCCCTCCTGGCCGAACAGCAGGATGCAGGCGCTGGGGAGCTCAGTGGCCTCCAGCGGCGTCGAACCGGCGACGTTGTCGAGCCCGAGGATCGGCAGTGCACGCTCGGCGGCCCACGCGCGCAGGGCATCGGCATCGTCGTGGTGGCGCACGTGCTGGTAGCGATCGGTCACCATGGCGCCGCGGCGGTTCCACCGTCGACGGCCCACGATATGCACCTCCGCGGCGAGGAACGCATTCGCGGTGCGCACCACGGAGCCGATGTTGAAGTCATGCTGGAGGTTCTCGATCGCCACATGGAAGCCGTGCCGGCGCTGGTCGAGATCGTCGACGATCGCCTCGAGACGCCAGTAGCGGTAGCCGTCGACGACATTGCGCCGATCACCTGCAGCCAGGAGCTCGTGATCGAGACGGGGATCATCGGGCCATGGCAGCGGATGTGGGCCAACTCCTACTGCGGATTCAACAGGATCCACGCCTGCGACGATAGCCTGCCTCGGTGACCCCATTGCTGACTGCCGCCGTATCCGTGCAGGCCCTCGGGCCGAGCTGGCTCAATCCCGAGGACCTGCTCACGAATCTCGGTGACGTCGCGTTCTGGGTCGTGCTGGGCATCATCTTCGCCGAGTGCGGCATCCTGCTGGGCTTCTTCCTGCCAGGAGACTCGCTGCTCTTCATCACCGGCCTGTTCATCGCGCAGGGGACGATCCACTTCAACCTGGGCGCCGCCGTCGTGCTGCTCATCATCGCTGCGATCGCCGGCAATGTGACCGGCTACTGGATCGGCATGAAGTCAGGCCCATCGCTGTTCAAGAAGCCCGACTCGAAGCTGTTCCGCAAGGAGTACGTCGACAAGACCCACGAGTTCTTCGACAAGTACGGCGCTCGCGCGATCGTCATGGCGCGCTTCGTGCCCATCGTGCGCACCTTCATCACCGCCGTGGCCGGCATCGGGCGCATGGACTTCAAGCGCTACTTCATCTTCAGCGCGATCGGCGGCATCCTGTGGGCAGGCGGCATCACGGTCGCCGGCTACTACCTCGGCACCAATGAGTGGGTGTCGAAGAACCTCGACAAGGTCATCCTGCTCATCATCGCGATCAGCATCCTGCCGATGATCGTGGAGTTCATCCGCCACCGGAGGCAGCGGGCCTGATCAGGCCAGCCCGAGATCCTCGAGCGAGTAGGCCGCGCGGTACTCGTAGCCACGCTCCACGATGGCCGGGCCTGCGCCGCGATCGACGATGACCGCGACTGCCACCGTGGTGGCACCGATCTCGTCGAGCGCCTCGACGGCCGTGAGCACCGAACCGCCCGTGGTCGAGGTGTCCTCGACCGCCAGCACACGAGCGCCATCGACATCAGGGCCCTCGATGCGCCGCTGCAGGCCATGGGCCTTCTCGGCCTTGCGCACGACGAAAGCATTGAGGACCTCACCGGCGCGCGCGGCATCGTGCAGCATGGCGGTGGCCACCGGGTCGGCGCCCAGCGTGAGGCCGCCGACCGCCGTGTAGTCGAGGTCAGCCGTGAGCTCGCGCATGACCGCGCCGACGAGCGGGGCGGCCTCGCCGTCGAGGGTCACGCGGCGCAGGTCGACGTAGTAGTCGGCCTCCTTGCCGCTCGAGAGGATCACCTTGCCGCGCACCACGGCCCGGTCGATGATGAGCTGACGGAGCCGTTCCCAGGATTCTGAAGCCACGACGCAACCTTAGCCGCCTGTGCTGCGTCTGATCGGGGTGGCGACGTACGGTAGACGCATGCGCAGGCTCTGGACGCTGGCCCTCGCGCTGCTCCTCGGCATCGGCGTGACGGCACCGGCGCAGGCCGCCGTGCAGTCGCGTCCGGCGATCATCAACGGCTCGCCCTCGGCCCCCGGCACCCACGGCTACCTCGCAGCGCTGCTCGACACCGCGCGCTACAACCTCAAGGGCACCTTCCAGGCCCAGATCTGCGGCGGCTCACTGACCACGCCGACCACTGTGGTGACGGCCGCCCACTGCGTCGTCGACCAGAACTCCGGCGTAACCAGCACCCCGGCCTCGCTCCTGATCGGCCTGGGTCGATCCTCACTGCAGGACTCCGGCATGCGCGTCGTGGCGATCAGCGCGATCGCCGTGCACCCCGGCTACTCGATCAAGACCGGCGATGACGATGTCGCGGTGCTCACGCTGGTCGCCCCGCAGACGGACATCGCGACCATCGCGCCCGCGCAGCTCACCGATGGCGTCACCACCGAGGCTGCGGGCACGCGCGTGCAGGTGGCCGGCTGGGGCACGACCAGCAACTTCGGCAACTCCTTCCCGGACGTCTTCCGCACGGGTGACCTGACCCTGCTGCCGGCGAGTGCATGCGGGCAGGGCCAGAACACGGTGCTCAGCGGCCTGACCTTCCTGGCCTACAACGCCGGCGAGGCCAATCCCCTGACCATGCTGTGCGCGGTCGGCGTGAGCCCCACCGGCACGATCATCGACAGCTGCCGAGGCGACTCGGGTGGGCCGCTCATCGCCGGCGACGGTGCCGATGCGCGCCTGCTGGGCATCGTGAGCTGGGGCCTCAACTGCGCAACCCGCCACCCTGGCGTCTACACGCGAGTCACCGCGATGGCCGACTTCCTCAAGGCCACCGGCGCCCTCGGCGGGTCTGCGCCGCCCGAGATCCTCGTGACCCCGCTGCATGAGCGCCTGCGCATCCAGTTCCCGGCGCGCGGCACGAACCTCAACGCCACGACGTTCACCGCGACGCTCGCCGAGTCGACTGCGGCCGAGCCGAGGCAGTGCAGCGCAGCGCCCGTCGGCAACGGCCTGGCGGCCTCCTGCGACATCACGGGTCTCGTCAACGGCACGGAGTACCGCGTCACCGCGGTCGCCACGGGCACGGCCGGAGTCTCGGTGCCCAGCACCGTGGTCGCGGCCACGCCGCTCGCCGTCCCCGACGCCGGGCGCATCACCGGCGTGAAGGTCACCGGCAAGCGAGCCGTGTTCACGGTCGCGCGGTCGACCGGCAACGGCGCGGAGATCACCGCCACGCGCATCGCCTGCCTGCCACTGGCCGGCGGCCCGGGGCGCAGCGCCAAGGTGATCCTCAAGCGCGCCACCCTCCGCAGTCTCCCGCCCGCCAGCTACGCCTGCGCCGTGACCGCGCGCAGCGAGGTCGGCACCGCCCGCGGTGCGGAGACGCTGCTCACGATCCCCGGCTAGGCACTACCGTCTGGCCATGCCTCGGCGTCGACCCCCACTCGTCGCGCGCATGGCCCCGCACGGCACCTCAGTGTTCGGCGAGATGTCGCGGCTGGCGCAGGAGCTCGGTGCGATCAACCTCGGGCAGGGATTCCCGGACACCGATGGGCCCTCGGCGATGAAGGCGGCGGCGATCGCCGCGATCACTGACGGACGCGGCAATCAGTACCCGCCGGTCAACGGCCTGCCGCAGCTGCGCCTGGCCATCGCGGAGCACCAGGCGCGCAGGTACGGCATCGAGCTCGATCCCGACACCGATGTCGTCGTCACCACCGGCGCCTCCGAGGCCATCGCTGCAGCGGTCCTGGCCCTCATCGAGCCGGGCGACGAGGTCGTGGTGCTCGAGCCGTGGTTCGACGTCTACGACGCGGTGATCGCACTGGCACGGGGAGTCCGCGTCGGCGTGCCCATGAACGTCGACGGACTGCGGCCCGACCTCGAGCGCATGCGCGCAGCCATCACCACGCGCACCCGGGTGCTGCTCCTGAACTCACCGCACAACCCCACTGGAGTCGTGCTCACTCGCGACGAGCTCCAGGTGATCGCGGACCTCGCGATCGAGCACGATCTCATCGTCGTCTCCGACGAGGCCTACGAGCACCTCTGGTTCGACGACAGCGTGCACATCCCGATCGCCACGCTGCCGGGCATGCACGAGCGCACCATCACCGTCGGCTCGGGCGGCAAGACCTTCTCCTTCACCGGCTGGAAGGTCGGCTGGGCCTCGGGACCTGCAGACCTCATCGCCGCAGTTCGCACCGTGCGCCAGCACCTGTCCTACGTCTCCGGCGGGCCTTTCCAGTGGGCACTGGTCGAGGGGCTGCACCTGCCCGAGCAGTACTTCGTCGACTTCCGTGCCGACCTCGCGGCCAAGCGCGACCTGCTCTGCACAGGCCTGGAGTCTCTCGGCTTCGACGTGCTGTGGCCGCAGGGCACCTACTTCGCGACAACCGATGTGCGCTCGGTCGGCTACACCAGCGGCCTGCAGTTCTGCCGCGACCTGCCGGTGCGCGCCGGAGTCGTGGCCATCCCGCACCAGGTCTTCTGCAGCGATGTCAGCATCGGCGAGCCCTTTGTGCGGTGGGCCTTCTGCAAGCAGCCAGCCGTGCTCGAGTCCGCACTCGATCGCCTGCGCGCGGTGTTCGGCGACTGATGGCGATCCTGGTCGACGGCGCCCACTGGCCCGCCCATGATCGTCACTGGTGCCACCTGGTGAGCAGCGAGTCGCTCGACGAGCTGCACGGCTTCGCTGCTGCACTCGGCGTTCCCGAGCGTGCCTTCGACCGCGACCACTACGACATCCATGAGGAGCTGCGCGCCGCGGCGATCGACCGCGGTGCGCTGCCGGTGAGCGCCCGCGAGCTCGTCGAGGCGCTGCACCGATCAGGACTGCGCAGGCAGCCGGGGCTCAGCTGAGCACAAGGTCGGATCCGTCGGGCAGGGTCGCGATGCGCACCGTGTCGCCCTCGCGCACCTCACCGCTGAGGATCGCGCGCGCGAGCTTGTCGCCGATCGCGGTCTGCACCAGCCGACGCAGGGGACGCGCGCCGTAGACCGGGTCGAAGCCCTGGTGCACCAGCCACTGCCGCGCCTCGTCGGTGAGCTCGAGGGTGAGCCGACGATCGTCGAGTCGTGACTGCAGCAGGGCGAGCTGGATGTCGGCGACCTTCGTGAGCTGGGTGCGGTCGAGCGGCTCGAACATCACCATCGCGTCGAGCCGGTTGAGGAACTCCGGACGGAACTGCTGGCGCACGACCGCCAGCACCTGCTCCTTGCGGACGTCGAACGGGGTGTCGAGGTCGACCAGGAAGTTCGAGCCCATGTTCGAGGTCAGCACGAGGATCACATTGCGGAAGTCGATCGTGCGTCCCTGACCGTCGGTCAGGCGACCGTCGTCGAGCACCTGCAGCAGGATGTCGAAGACCTCAGGGTGCGCCTTCTCGACCTCGTCGAGCAGCAGCACGGAGTACGGGCGCCGGCGCACGGCCTCGGTGAGCTGGCCGCCCTCCTCGTAACCGACGTACCCGGGCGGCGCGCCGACCAGGCGGGCGACCGAGTGCTTCTCGGAGTACTCGCTCATGTCGATGCGCACCATCGCGCGCTCGTCGTCGAACAGGAACTCGGCCAGGGCCTTGGCCAGCTCGGTCTTGCCCACGCCTGTGGGCCCGAGGAACATGAACGAACCGGTCGGCCTGTTGGGGTCGGAGATCCCGGCGCGCGCACGGCGCACTGCGTCGCTGACCTCGCGCACGGCCTCGCCCTGGCCGACGACGCGCTTGGCCAGCTCCTCCTCCATGCGCAGCAGCTTGGCGGTCTCGCCCTCGAGCAGCCGGCCGGCGGGGATGCCCGTCCAGCTGGCGACGACCTCGGCGATGTCGTCGGCGGTGACCTCCTCCTTGACCATGGCCGAGCGCGCGTTGGTCTCACTGGAGACGCGGGCGAGCTCGTCCTCGAAGGTGGGGATCTCGGCGTAGAGGATGCGCGATGCCTGCTCGAAGTCACCCTCGCGCTGGGCCCGCTCGGCCACCGCGCGCAGGTCGTCGATGAGCACCTTGATCTCGCCGACGCGGTCGAGGCCGGCCTTCTCGGCATCCCAGCGCGCGCGCAGGCCGCGCAGATCCTCCTCCTTGTCGGCGATCTCGGCACGCAGCCTGCTCAGGCGCTCCTTGGAGGCCTCGTCGCTCTCCTTGGCGACGGCGAGCTCCTCCATGCGCAGGCGGTCGACCTGGCGCTGGAGCACATCGAGCTCGACGGGCGAGGAGTCGATCTCCATGCGCAGCCGCGAGGCGGACTCGTCCATGAGGTCGATGGCCTTGTCGGGCAGGAACCGCTGGGTGATGTAGCGGTCGGACAGCGTCGCAGCGGCGACGAGCGCGGAGTCGGAGATGACGACCTTGTGGTGCGCCTCGTACTTCTCCTTGATGCCGCGCAGGATCGCGATGGTGTCCTCGACGGACGGCTGGTTGACGTAGACCTGCTGGAAGCGACGCTCGAGCGCGGCGTCCTTCTCGATGTACTTGCGGTACTCGTCGAGCGTGGTCGCCCCGATCATGCGCAGCTCGCCGCGGGCGAGCATCGGCTTGAGCATGTTGCCGGCGTCCATCGCACCCTCGCCGCTGGCGCCGGCGCCCACCACCGTGTGCAGCTCGTCGATGAACGTGATGATCTGCCCGTCGGAGCCCTTGATCTCGTCGAGCACGGCCTTGAGGCGCTCCTCGAACTCCCCGCGGTACTTGGCACCGGCGACGAGCGAGCCCATGTCGAGCGAGTAGAGCGTCTTGCCCTGCAGCGACGTGGGGACATCGCCTTCGACGATGCGTCGCGCCAGGCCCTCGACCACTGCGGTCTTGCCGACGCCGGGCTCGCCGATGAGCACCGGGTTGTTCTTCGTGCGACGCGAGAGCACCTGGATCGTGCGACGCACCTCCTCATCGCGCCCGATGACGGGGTCGATGCGACCCTCGCGCGCACGAGCGGTGAGATCGACGCCGTACTTCTCGAGGGCCTGGAAGGTCTGCTCGGGATCCTGCGTCGTCACGCGGGCTGCGCCGCGCACCTGCTGCAGCGCATCGACGAGCGCCGCAGGCGTCGCACCGGACTGCGCGAGCCGATCGGCGACGCCCAGGCCGCCGTCGGTGGCAAGCCCGATGAGCAGGTGCTCGGTGCTCACGTACTCATCGCCGCGCTCCTTGGCGATCGTCTGCGCGGTCTCGAGCACCTTGTAGGTGGCGTTGCTCAGCTGCGGGTTGGCGACCGATGCGCCGCTCGCGCTCGGCAGTGCGTCGAGCGCACTGCGCACCTGCGCGGTGAGCAGTGGGACGTCGGCCCCGACTGCGGTGAGCAGCGCCGAAGCGATGCCCTCGCCCTGCTGCAGCAGCGAGTCGAGCACATGCAGCGGCTCGACCTGCGCGTTGCCGCGTGCGGCCGCGATGCGCACGGATGCGCCCAGCGCATCCTGGCTCTTGGTGGTGAACTGGATGTCCATGTCTGTCGTGTCCTATCGCTGGGTGCGGCGATTCGGTCGCCACACCACGAGTGCTGTGGAGGTCTTCTCGCGGTGGTACTCGACCACCTGCGCCCGCAGCCGCTCGACCTCCTCCTGGAGGACGAGGATGCGGCGGATGCCCTCGAGTGAGAGACCCTCGGCGGAGAGATCGGCGATCTCCCGCAGTCGTGCGATGTCATGGCCGGAGTAGAGGCGGTTGCGCCCGCCGACACGCGTCGGCGAGACCAGCCCCAGCCGGTCGTACTGGCGCAGGGTCTGCGGATGCAGCCCTGCGAGCTGCGCGGCCACCGAGATCGCGTAGACCGGGTGGTCGTCGGCTACCTGGAAGCGGTCCATGTCACTGGCCCGCCAGGCTCATGAGGTCGCGCCGCGGATCGTGCTCGGCGGTGAGATCGGCGTAGGCCTCGAGTGCCGTGCGCGCCTCATCACTGAGCTTCTGCGGCACTGCGACCTCGACGGTCACCAGGACATCGCCCTGCGAGCCGTCCTTGCGCCGCACACCCTTGCCCTTCACGCGGAAGGTGCGACCGGTGGTCGTGCCGGCCGGGATGCGCAGCGTGACGTTGCCATCACGCGGGGTGGGCACGGTGATCTTCGCGCCCAGGGCCGCCTCGCTGAAGGTGATCGGCACCGTGAGCGTGACGTTGTCGCCCTTGCGCACGAACAGCGCATGCGGCGTGACGTGCACGACGACGAACAGGTCGCCGGCGGGCCCACCGCGGTCACCCGGGGAGCCCTTGCCCGCGATGCGGATGCGGGCACCGTCCTTGACGCCCGCGGGGATGCGGACCTGCACGGTGCGCGCCTGCGACGCGCGCCCTGACCCATGGCAGGTGGTGCACGGATCGTCGACGATGAGCCCGCGTCCGCGGCACGCGGTGCACGGCTCGGCGAAGGCGAAGCCGCCCGCATTGCGCGCGACCTGGCCGCTGCCCTGGCAGGTCGGGCAGGTGCGCGGCATCGTGCCCGCGCGTGCGCCCGTGCCGTGGCACGTGCCGCAGCCGGCATCGCTACTGAGCCGCAGCGGCACGGTGACGCCGTCGAGGGCCTCGTCGAAGCCGAGGGTGAGCTCGCTCTCGAGGTCGGCGCCGCGACGCGGCTGCGCGGTACGGCCGCGTCCGCGACCGCGGTTGAAGATGCCGCCGAGCAGGTCGCTGAAGTCGCCGCCCTGTCCGCCGAAGACGTCGTCCATGTTGACGTTGTAGGAGCCGGCGCCGCCACCGGGGCCGTAGCCGCCGGGACCGTAGCCGCCACCGGCGAACAGCGCCCGAGCCTCGTCGTACTCCTTGCGCTTGTCGGCATCGGAGAGCACGTCGTAGGCCTCGGAGACCTCCTTGAAGCGCTCCTCGGCCTTGGCGTCACCCGGGTTCTTGTCGGGGTGCAGCTCACGGGCCAGCTTGCGGTACTTCTTCTTGATCTCGTCGGCTGCGGCGGTCTTGCTCACACCCAACGAGGCGTAGAAGTCCTTCTCAAGCCAGTCCTTGTTCACGTTGCTTCCCTGTCAGTCGGTCCCAGCGACGGCCACCCGCGCTGGGCGAAGCACTCGTCCTGCATGGCGGTAGCCGGGCTGGTAGACGGCGATCACCGTCGGCTCGGACACCGCGTCGTTCGACTCGCTGGTGAGTGCCTCGTGCACCGCGGGGTCGAAGGGGTCATCTGCTGCGCCGAAGGCCTCGAGCCCGAGCTTGGCGCACACCCCCTCGAGCGCCTCGCCGACGGTCCGGAACGCCCCGTCGAGCTCACCGTGCTCACGTGCACGGTTGATGTCGTCGAGCACCGGCAGCAGCTCACCGAGCACTGCGGCGATGGCCGCCTCGCGCACGAGGTCGCGATCGCGATCGACGCGCTTGCGGTAGTTGGCGTACTCGGCATGCACCCGCTGGAGATCACCGGTGAGCTCGGCGACCTTGGCCTCGACCTCGTCGATGTCTCCGGCGACCTGGTCGCCCTCGTCGGGTGCGCCAGCCGCTGCCGGCTGGCGCACCTCGAAGGTGTCAGGGTCGATGCGTCGGCGATCGGTGATCTTCACGCCGGTGTCATCGGGCTCCTGTGTGCTCACTTGGTCTCGTCCTCGTCGACGATCTCAGCATCGACGACGTCGTCGTCAGCCGCATCGGCCTCGCCTTCGGCACTGGCACCGGCTGCTGCATCGGCAGCCGCCGTGGCCTCGTACATCGCCGCCCCGAGGGCCTGGCTTGCCTGGGCCACCTTGTCGGTCGCCTCACGCATCGCCGGGACATCGTTGGCCTCGATGGCCTTCTTGAGCTCGTCGAGGGGACCCTCGACGTTTGCCTTGGCCTCCGCAGGGACCTTGTCGGCGTTGTCGGCCAGGAACTTCTCGGTCTGGTAGACGAGCGACTCGGCCGTGTTGCGCACATCGGCCTCCTCACGACGCTGCTTGTCCTCCTCGGCATGCGCCTCGGCATCACGCATCATGCGGTCGATCTCGTCCTTGTTCAGGGCCGAGCCACCGGAGATCGTCATCGACTGCTCCTTGTTGGTGGCCTTGTCCTTGGCCGACACATGGACGATGCCGTTGGCATCGATGTCGAAGGTGACCTCGACCTGCGGGACGCCACGCGGTGCCGGCGGCAGGCCGGTGAGCGTGAACTGGCCGAGCAGCTTGTTGTACGCGGACATCTCGCGCTCGCCCTGGTAGACCTTGATCTCCACCGACGGCTGGTTGTCATCAGCGGTGGTGAACGTCTCGGAGCGCTTGGTCGGGATGGTCGTGTTGCGCTCGATGAGCTTGGTCATGACCCCGCCCTTGGTCTCGATGCCCAGCGACAGCGGCGTGACGTCGAGCAGCAGGACGTCCTTGACCTCGCCCTTGAGCACGCCGGCCTGCAGCGCAGCGCCGATGGCGACGACCTCGTCGGGGTTGACGCCCTTGTTGGGCTCCTTGCCCGTCTCGGACTTCACGAGCTCGCTGACGGCGGGCATGCGGGTCGAGCCGCCGACCAGGACGACCTGGTCGATCTTGTCGATGGTGATGCCGGCGTCCTTGAGCACGGAGCGGAAGGGAGCCTTGGTGCGCTCGAGGAGATCGGAGGTCAGCTGCTCGAACTGCGAGCGTGACAGCGACTCCTCGAGGTGCAGCGGGCCCTCGGCGCTGGCCGTGATGTAGGGCAGGTTGATCGAGGTGTTCATCGAGCTCGAGAGCTCGATCTTCGCCTTCTCGGCAGCCTCGCGCAGGCGCTGCATGGCCATCTTGTCCTTCGAGAGGTCGACGCCGTGCGCATTCTTGAACTGCGTGACGAGCCAGTCGACGACCTTGTTGTCCCAGTCGTCGCCGCCCAGGTGGTTGTCGCCACTGGTGGCCTTGACCTCGACGATGCCGTCGCCGATCTCGAGGAGCGAGACGTCGAAGGTGCCGCCACCGAGGTCGAAGACCAGGATGGTCTGCTCGATGTCGCCCTTGTCGAGGCCGTAGGCCAGTGCGGCCGAGGTGGGCTCGTTGATGATCCGCAGCACGTTGAGGCCCGCGATCTCGCCGGCCTCCTTGGTGGCCTGGCGCTCGGCGTCGCTGAAGTACGCGGGCACGGTGATGACCGCGTCGGTGACGTTCTCGCCCAGGTAGGCCTCGGCATCGCGCTTGAGCTTCATCAGCGTGCGAGCGCTGATCTCCTGCGGCGTGTAGGCCTTGCCGTCGATGTCGACGGTCCAGTTGGTGCCCATGTGGCGCTTGACCGAACGGATGGTCCGGTCGACGTTGGTGACGGCCTGGCGCTTGGCGACCTCGCCGACGAGCACCTCGCCGTTCTTGGCGAAGGCGACGACGGACGGGGTGGTCCGGGCGCCCTCAGCATTGGCGATGACGACGGGTTCCCCGCCTTCCAGCACTGAGACCACGGAGTTGGTGGTGCCCAGGTCGATCCCGACTGCACGTGACATAACGGTCGTACTCCTTCAGGTTGTCCGGCTCGCGCCGGAGGGTCGTTGATCTAAGTCTCCCCCCGTCGCCGCCCTGTGGCAAGTGGAGCCGCAGGTTCTTTGAGTCGAGGTGACTCATATGATGACAACCGAGCCGAGGCACGGTTCATTCCGGCCCCTTGGCCCCGATCGCGTGATCTGCATCACAGCCACGACTGAGTAGGGTGCAGCATGCGTCGCTCCCTGCTCCTGATCCCACTCGCTCTGGCCATCGTGGGCAGCACCGTCCTGGCGTCACCCGCCGGCGCTGCCTCCGTGCAGGGTCGGCCCTGCACCAAGCAGGGGGCCACCCGGGCCGAGGCTGGTGCCTCCCTGACCTGCACGCGCACCAGCGACGGTCGCCTGGTCTGGACGCGGCAGCAGGCGACGACGTCGGCCGGGATCCCGTCGATCATCGAGAACTGGGGCTTCGACCTGGCTCCCTACGACGCCGCGACCAAGATGGCCGGCTCGATGTCACTGGCACCGATCGCCTTCCCCCAGGGCTCCTTCATCGACCGGCCGATCAGCTACTACGGCGCCGGGGCGATGCGACCGCAGGATCCACCGGGATATCTCGACCCGCAGATGACCTTCTTCCTGCCGATCGGCACCACGGTGAAGGCGATCGCCAGCGGCCGCGTCTGCACGGTCACCAAGCTCCAGAACGGCTACAGCGACGACTACAGCATCGGCATCGCGCCCGCGTGCTCGGTCAACACCGCCGGAGGCCACGGCTTCGGCACCATCGCCACCTGGGAGCACGAGCACGTCATGTCACCGCGCGTGAAGGTCGGCGACACGGTCACCGCGGGCCAGCCGATGGCCGTGGTGAGCTACTACAAGCAGGACAACTGGCTCTACGCCGCGTCGCTGGGCCTCTACGAGATCGGCATCCTCACGGGCAGTCCCGCCGGGCGACCGATGCATGTGTGCCCCGCGCTCTACCTCAAGCCATCGGCCAAGGCCCAGATGCTCACGCAGCTCGCGGCCGCTGCGCGGGCCTACGAGGCCAATGTGGGCAAGGTGCTCTACACGCCCAATGAACTGGCCACCGGGTGCATCACCACCAAGCCGTCCATCGAGTAGCCCTGGCGCGCGGGCGTGCGGCGCGCCTGCGCTGCGGTCTGGCTGACGCGGTCAGATCTGCGTGCGGTGGAAGTTCGCGAACGACCGGCTCGGCGTGGGGCCGCGCTGGCCCTGGTACCGCGAGCCGTACTTCTCGGAGCCGTACGGGTGCTCGGCCGGGCTGGAGAGCCGGAACAGGCACAGCTGGCCGATCTTCATGCCGGGGTACAGCATGATCGGCAGGTTCGCCACGTTCGACAGCTCCAGGGTCACGTGGCCGGAGAAGCCGGGATCGATGAAGCCCGCGGTCGAGTGCGTGAGCAGGCCAAGGCGCCCGAGCGAGGACTTCCCCTCGAGTCGGCCGGCGATGTCGTCGGGCAGCGTGACGACCTCGTAGGTCGAGCCGAGCACGAATTCGCCGGGGTGCAGCACGAAGGGCTCCTGGCCCTCGGGCTCGATCAGTCGCGTGAGCTCGGGCTGCTCCATCCGCGGATCGATGAACGGGTACTTGTGGTTCTCGAAGACGCGGAACCAGCGGTCGAGTCGGACGTCGATGCTCGACGGCTGGATCAT
>JAQTXL010000167.1 GCA_028688835.1 Candidatus Nanopelagicales bacterium
ATGTGAGTCATGAGCTTCGATCACCCCTCACCTCGATCGCCGGGACCACCGAACTGCTCGAGGCACACAAGACCTCCTTGCCCAGCCGCGACGCACAGTTGATCACCGTCCTTGCCCAGCAGGTCCATCGGATGTCACGAACACTCCTGGACCTACTGGAGATCAGCCGTCTGGCGTCTGATGACCCGGTGCAGTGGGAAAGCACGGACCTGAATCACCTGTGCCGGGAGATCGCCCTTGCCAGCGGTTGCGATCCAGCCGTGGTAATCGGCGACGCTGTCATCCTGAGCACAGACGCGCGTCGGATTGAGCGCATTGTCGGCAACCTGCTCGACAATGCACAGATCCATGGCGGTGGCGCTACCCAACTGGCCATCCAGCGCGAGCCCGGATCCGTTCGCATCATTGTCGAGGATGCTGGACCAGGTATTCCGGTGGAGTCACGTGATCGGCTACTGGAACCTTTCACCCGCGGATCTGGCGAGCTGTCGACAGTCAGCGGCGCTGGCTTGGGTCTGGCAATAGCCAGAGAGCAGACCCAGATGCTCGGAGGCACTCTGAGGGTCAGTGACAGCCCGAGCGGCGGCGCCCGATTCATCGTGATCCTCCCACTGCATCCGGAGTCCACATGACCATCGGCAGTCGAAGTGCACGCAGAGCGGCCGTGCTAGGGCTGGTCATGCTGATCGCAGGTTGCGGAGTTCCCATCGAGGATTCTGCAGCACCGATTCCTGATGGCGCTATAGCGCCCATTCCCACGACGACCGCAACGTCGCCTTCCACTCGCACCGATCTCCTATGGTTCGTCCGTGAGGACGGCCTAGTTGCGGTCAAGACCAATTTCACCCGGCCACTGACCGCGGCAGCGATACTCCAAGCGCTGGCCACTGGCCCTACAAGCCAAACCAGCGGTCGCCCACTTCGCACCATTGCCAGCGACCCACTGACTGGCCTGCCACTCGTGTCAGCCGGCAACAACGAAATCTCGGAGCCGACATCGACCGGCAGTCCGCGCAAACCACCCGTCACCGTCACCATCGCGCCGGCGTTCAGCGCTCTTCCATCAACAGAGCAGATGCTCCTGCTGGGACAAGTGGTGCTCAGCCTGACCGCTGCAGGGTGGCCAAACGTGACGGTGACCGACGAATCCGGGTCAGTGGTTGCCGTGCCCCTGCCCAACGGGCGACTCCTCGATCGGCCGGCCGTGGCACGCGACTACGCCACGCTGAAAGCCGAAACGACAGAAGGTTGATCCAGGCCCCGTCCTGGGTCACATCACTGCCTGCACCACACCAGGGTCCTCACCGGAGCACCCTGCCGTACGACCTCGCGGTCAACTGCGACGCAGTTGCGACAGTAGAAGCGCCAGATCATGCCCCTGCCTCGCCCACACTGGATGTGCCGCATTACCCACCACGAACAGGAGCCAAGGTGAAGGTTGGTTTGATCGGGTTCGGCCGCACCGGGCGCGAAGTCGCCTCGGTGCTCCTCAACGATCCAAGCACAAGTCTCGAATGGGTCGTTCGCCAGTCTGAACGACATGAGCATCAGTCAGTCGCTGACCATATCGGGATCGAGACCGATGATCCCGGCACCTTCCATGCAGCAGACTCGCTCGCGGCCGAAGCGCTGCTCGGCCAGGCTCCAGTCGATGTGATCATCGACTTCTCCTCCACCACAGGTCTGAGCTACTACGCAACAGCGGCCGCAAGGCGCGGCGTTGCAGTTGTGACTGCGATCTCGCAGTATTCCGCGGCCGATCAGAACGTGCTCACGGGACTGGCGCACACCTGCCCGGTCCTCTGGTCACCCAACATCACGATCGGTATCAACTTCATGCTCCTGGCAGCCAAAGCCCTGCAACGCATGGACCCCACTGCCGACATCGAGATCATCGAGGAGCACTTCAAATCCAAGATCGGAGCATCGGGCACAGCGTTGCGACTGGCCGACGGCCTGCATGTCGACCACGAGTCCGTGCACACGATTCGCGCTGGCGGCATCATCGGAGTCCATGAAATCCTCTTTGGACTCCCCGCCCAGACAGTGCGACTACGCCACGAGACCATCGCACGCGAGGCATTCGGAAGCGGCGCCATTTTCGCGGCTCATCAGATCCTTGGACGCAGCCCGGGCATGTACCGAATGGAGGACCTCCTTGTCCCATTCTTCAATGAGCGCCACGTGGATCAGCCACAGCCTGAGCACAATCGCCAGCATCGGCGAGTTGCCTCGAGGCTGCGCCTGACCGCCCGCAAGTTGACTTGAATCGAGCACCAGTCAACCGTGGCAGACGCGAGGACCGGGGTTGGAACTCGTCCGCCCGGATGGCTGGAGGGCTGGTCACAACTGAGGCACCCGGGGGATGTCTGCATTAACGCGATGTGCCCGGACACGCATCCTCGCCAGCCACTCTCGCGGACGGCGGGCGGGCACTGCGCTCTTCAGATCCCACAAGGCGAGCGACTCCAGGGAATTCGGTGCAGCAATCACCAACACCTCTGAGTCCGACGCGCTACGCGCCGCGTCAGACATGTCGAGCACATGAAGCGACGCCTGATCGGGTACGTCCCGAACACGTCCACGCCGGCATGGCGCTCCTAGGCAGGGTTGCTGTCGGGCATCTCGATCATGCAGGGGTAGGGGCCCAGTTCGCCGTTCGGACAGATCGTCTCGGTGTCGGGGTCCTTGTCGGTCCACTTCACGCCGGTGAGCGTGGCGTAGGAGAACCGCGCGCCTTCGAGGTTGGCTCCCCTGAGATCTGCCCCGGTCAGGTCTGCACCCCTGAAGTCCGCATCTCTGAGATCCGCACCCCTGAAGTCCGCATCTCTGAGATCCGCCTGCTGGAAGGAAGCGCCCTGGCTCCTGGAATGGCTCATGTCAACGCGGGCCATCGCAGCACCGTCGAAATTGGCCCGCTCGTGGTTGCCGTTGGCCATGACAGCGGCAGTCAGGTTCGCGTCCCAGAGCCTGGAGCGGTTGGAATTCACGATCGTGAGGCCAGCCAGGTTCGCCCGCGTCAAGTCGGACGCATCGAACACGAAGGCCGCCGTCCCGGCGCCGGCTAGGGCGATCCCCTTCATCGTTACCCTGCTGAACGATGCGACGCCCTTGAATTGGGCACCTTTGAGGACCGTGGGATTCAGGGTGAGGTCGGCGAAGCCACTGTTGGTCAGGAGTGCCTCGTCGAAAGTCGCCTTCGATAGGTCGACGCCGGAGAACTGGACGTCCAGAAATGTTGCACCGGTGAATTTCACACGCGCGAAAGACGAAGGAGACTCCTGTGATGCCGAGAAGCGCATGCTCGAGATCTGGGCTTCCTGCAACGCGGCTCCGGTCCAGGTGGAGCCATTGTCCTTAGTGCCCGCCAGCTTGGCCTTGGTGAGGATCGCATTGGTGAAGTCGACACGCTCCAATGTGGCATTCATCAGATTGATCTTGTAGAGGTCAGCACCCTTGAGGCTGCCCGTGAGGGTCGCGCCCTGACACTCTGCCAACGGCCCAGGCACACACGTCTTCTTGACTTCGCGTCCAGCTAGCGAGGCCGAACTGGCCGGCAGAGCAAGTCCGGCAGTCGTGATAACAGCAACAGCGACTATGACGCTCGCGTGGAGGACGATTCGCATGGCCGGATCCTTGCAGGTCGGTCACTTGCGGTACAGGTGAACATCATCGTCGGCTCGAGCATCGCTATCGGGTCGTGCACGACGACAAACGCGCGGCCACACGAAGACCCGGCTGCCGTGGACATACAAAACCACGCGACCGAGACGCTCCTGGAATCCCGATCAGTCCCCCCGATAAGGCATCGGCGATTGCGACATCGAGAAACAA
>JAQTXL010000039.1 GCA_028688835.1 Candidatus Nanopelagicales bacterium
GCTCAGCCCTTGAACTCCCGTGCGGCGGAGGCCGCAGCATCCAGCAGCGCCTTCGTCGACGCGACGGACGCCTCGAGCTTGGCGGCCTCGGCATCCTTGCCCGCGGCCTTGGCGGCAGCGAGCTGCGCCTCGAGCTTGGCCAGGCCATCGGCGAAGGCATTGGCGGTCGACTCCGCGCGGGCACGGGCCTCAGGGTTCGAGCGCTTCCAGGCCTGGGCCTCAGCCTGACGGATCCCGTCCTCGATGCGCTTGAGACGCCCCTCGAGCCGGTCACGGTCGGCCTTGGGCAGGTCGCCGACTTTCTCCCAGCGGTCCTGCACCGAGCGGAGGGACTGCTTGGCCGCCTTGAGGTCACCCGTGATCGCGATCGCCTCGGCCTCGGCGACCAGCGCCTCCTTGGCGGGGACGTTGACGCGCAGCTCCTCCTCGGCAGCGGACTCAGCGGAGATTCGAGCGGCGTAGAAGGAGTCCTGCGCTGCCTTGAACCGCTTCCAGAGCTTGTCCTCATCGCGCTTGGAGGTGCGCGGCGCGTTCTTCCAGTCCTGCATCAGGTCGCGCAGCTTGCGCGAGGTGTTCACCCAGTCGGTGGAGGTCGACAGCGCCTCGGCAGTGGCGATGAGCTCGCGCTTGCGGCCGGTGGCATCCTTGCGCTGCACCTCGACCTCGGCGAAGTGCGCGCGACGACGCTTGTCGAAGGTCGCGCGGGCCGTGCTGATGCGCTTCCAGATCTCCTGCTCGGAGGTGCGGTCCATGCGCGGGAGCGCCTTCCACTCCTCGATCATCGAGGCGAAGCGCTCGCTCGTGGTCTTCCAGGCGGTGCTCTCGGCCAGGGACTCGGCCTCGACCGCGAGGTGCTGGCGCAGGGCGTTGGACTCCGCCTTCTGCGCGGCCCGTGCAGCCTGGTGCGCGGCCTTGGCCGCGGCGATGCCCGACTCGATCGCGTCGATCTTCGACAGGAGGGCAGCTGTGTCGCCGACGTACGCATGTGCGGCGACGGCCTCGCGCACATGCGCGATGGCGACGGCCGCCTGCTCGGCCGAGGCGCGGCCATCGGCCAGGCGAGCGCTGGTCAGGTCGAGCTCGACGACGAGGTCGTCGTACTTGCGGCCGAAGAAGGCCAGGCCCTCAGCAGGCGGTCCGGCGACCCACTGGCCGACCACGACCTCACCCTCGGGAGCGAAGAGCACGACGGTGCCATCGGCATCGACGCGACCGAACCTGCTGGGGTCGCTCGCTGCCGGCGCGGCGTCAGCCACCGGCTTGGGGCGCCGCAATGCCGCAGGCGTGGGAATCGCGCCCGGCCCAGACTCAGTCATGATGTGCCTTCCTGTGAGAACCCCACGCTACCGGTCGGATCAGGCCCGCTTCACCGTTGCCTGCTCGATCACGACCGGCTGCGCCGGTGCGCCGTCAGTGCTGCCGTCTGCGACACCGGCAGCGGCAACCGACGTGACGACGTCAAGGCCTGACTCCACCGTGCCCCAGATCGTGTAGTCAGCGGGGAGCGTCGTGTCCTGGTAGACGATGAAGAACTGCGAGCCGGCAGTGCCACGGCCGGCATTGGCCATCGCGACCGTGCCTGCCGGGTAGTTCACGCCATCGGCCTTCGGGAGGTTCTCGTCCGGCACGGTGTAGCCGGGTCCACCGCTGCCCGAGCCGGTGGGATCGCCGCACTGGAGCACGTAGATGCCCTCAGTGGTCAGGCGATGGCATGGAGTCTGGTCGTAGTAGCCCTGCTCGGCCAGGAACACCTCGGACGCGACCGTGGCCGGGGCGAGCTTGGGCAGGGTACGGATCACGATGGGGCCGCAATTGGTGACGAGGGTGATCGTCGTCGTCGCCGGAAGGGTGCTGTCGATGGCAGGCGCCTTCGTGTAGGTCTTCGGCGTGGTCGTGGTGGTGGTCGGACCGGTGCAGCTGGCCACGACACTGCTGGTTGTCGCAGCCGGCGAGGCCTCAGCGGTCGGGCTGCCCTCAGAACGGCTGCCCACGACGATCCAGGCGACGGAGCCCAGCACGAGCGCGGCGACCACGATGATCGCGGTGATGCGCTGGTTGCGTCGGCGGTGCTGGTGGCGCGTCTGCCGGCGTGCCTGCTGACGCTCGTACTTGGCCTTGGCCAGTTCACGCTGGCGCTTGTTGCTGCTGCTCACCAGCGGAGTGTATTCATGCAGGGCGCCCGGACTAGGCTGCGCGGGTGATTGTGGCGGGATTCCCAGCGGGCTCCTGGGGCACGAACTGCTTCGTGATGGCTTCGGCGGCGGGTGAGCCCTGCCTCATCATCGATCCGGGCCAGGACTCCATCAGCGGTGTCATGGACATCGTGCGCGAGCATCGCCTGCATCCTGCTGCCGTGCTCATCACCCACGGGCACATCGACCACTGCTGGTCGGTCGCACCCCTGACCCACGACTTCGGCATCCCTGCGTACATCCATGCCGACGACCGCCAGCGCCTGGCCGACCTCGCCGACTCCACGATCACCGCGAACCGCGATGCGCTGCTCGCGATGACCAAGGGCGAGCTCGAGCTGACCGAGCCCGACGACGTGCGGCTCATCGCCGATGAGGAGGTCCTCGAGCTGGCCGGCCTGCGCCTGCGGGTGCGCCACGCGCCGGGCCACACTGAGGGCTCGGTGATCTTCGAGCGCGAGGGTGACCTCGAGGTGCCGCCCATCATGTTCAGCGGCGACCTGCTCTTCGCTGGCAGCATCGGTCGCACCGACCTGCCCGGCGGCGACATCGCACAGATGCAGCGGTCCCTCGAGCGCATCGTGCTGCCGGCAGACGACGACATGATCGTGCTGCCCGGGCACGGCGGCCAGACGACCATCGGCCAGGAGCGGGCGAGCAATCCCTTCCTGCAGCCCGGCAACCCCTACCTGCCCGCACGGACGGGCCTGTAGTCATGGCAGAGCTCCAGGCGCCCAAGGGCGTGCCCGAGTACTTCGGGCCTCGCGGAGCCGCCTTCCGGGCGGTGCGGGAGGCGCTGAGCCTGCCGCCGCAGCGCGCGGGCTACGGCTACGTCGAGCTGCCGGTGTTCGAGGACACGGCGCTCTACGTTCGTGGTGTCGGCGAGTCGACCGACGTCGTCGCCAAGGAGATGTACACGTTCGAGGATCGCGGCGGACGCTCGCTGTCACTGCGCCCGGAGGGCACGGCAGGCGTCATGCGCCTGGCGATCGAGCACAGCCTCGACCGCGGCCAGCTGCCCGTGAAGGTCTGGTACGCCGGCCCGTTCTTCCGTGCCGAGCGCCCGCAGCAGGGTCGCTACCGCCAGCTCCAGCAGGTGGGCCTCGAGGCCATCGGCTCGTCGGATCCGCTGCTCGACGCGGAGGTCATCGCCCTGGCCGACGAGGGCTTCCGCTCGCTGGGCCTCGTGCAGTTCACGCTCCAGCTCACCTCGCTGGGCTGCCGCGAGTGCCGCCCGGGCTACCGCGAGCTGCTCCAGGGGTTCCTGGCCCGCCTCGATCTCGACGATGCCACGCGCGAGCGGGCTGCCATCAATCCGCTGCGCGTGCTCGACGACAAGCGCGCCTCCGTCCAGCAGCAGCTCGAGGGCGTGCCGTACATGGTCGACCACCTGTGCGCGGACTGCTCCGCGCACTACGACGCGGTGCGCGACGGCCTGCGCCGGCTCGGCGTGCAGTGGACCGAGGCTCCCGCGCTCGTGCGCGGTCTGGACTACTACACGCGCACGGCGTTCGAGTTCACGCATCACCTGCTCGGCGCCCAGTCCGGCATCGGCGGCGGAGGTCGGTACGACGGCCTCATGTCCTCGCTCGGCGGCCAGGACCTCCCCGGCATCGGGTGGGGGCTGGGCACCGACCGCACGCTGCTCGCCTGCGACGCCGAGGGCCTGGCCCCGGGTGCCGGGCCGGGCGTCGACGTCTTCGGCGTGCCGATGGGCGACGAGGCTCGCGGGCGCCTGCTCGAGCTCGGGCATGCCCTGCGCGGTGTCGGCGTGCGCTTCGATCTGGCCTTCGGCGAGCGCGGACTCAAGAGCGCCATGAAGGCGGCCGACCGGTCGGGAGCGCCGTTGACCCTCATCGTGGGCGACCAGGAGATCGCTGCGGGCACCGCAGTGCTGCGCGACATGGCAAGTGGCGCTCAGGAGCAGGTGCCATGGGAGAGTGTGCAGCCGATCGTGCTCCAGCGACTCGACAGCAGTGAAGGGACCACCACGTGATTCGCTCCGCCTACGCAGGCAGCCTGCGGGCCTCGGATGCCGGCACGACCGTGACCCTCGCCGGCTGGATCGCCAGCCGACGCGACCATGGCGGTGTGGCCTTCCTGGACCTGCGCGATGCCTCGGGAGTGGTCCAGGTCGTGGTGCACGACCCCGAGGTGGCCCACGGCCTGCGCGACGAGTACTGCCTGAAGATCGTCGGCACCGTGTCGCTGCGGCCGGCAGGCAATGAGAACCCCGAGCTGCCATCGGGCGCGATCGAGGTCATGGCCGATGAGGTCACCGTGCTGTCCGTCTCCGCGCCGCTGCCCTTCCCGATCGACGATCGCGTGGCGGTCAACGACGAGGTGCGCCTGAAGTACCGCTACCTCGACCTCCGGCGCCAGGCCTCCGGCGATGTGCTGCGGATGCGCTCCAAGGTCAACCAGATCGCTCGCAATGTGCTGCTCGGGCACGACTTCATCGAGATCGAGACCCCCACCCTCACGCGGTCCACGCCTGAGGGAGCACGTGACTTCCTCGTGCCCGTCCGCCTGCAGCCCGGGCACTGGTACGCGCTGCCGCAGTCACCGCAGCTGTTCAAGCAGCTCCTGATGGTCGGCGGCATGGAGCGCTACTTCCAGATCGCCCGCTGCTACCGCGACGAGGACTTCCGTGCCGATCGCCAGCCCGAGTTCACCCAGCTCGACATCGAGATGTCCTTCGTCGAGCAGGAGGACGTCATCGAGCTCGGCGAGGAGCTCGTGCGCGCACTGTGGTCCGGGGTGCTCGGCTACGAGATCGGCGACATCCCGCGCATGACGTACCACGAGGCCATGCGGCGCTTCGGCTCCGACAAGCCCGACCTTCGCTACGGCATGGAGCTCGTGGAACTGACCGCGTTCTTCTCGGACACGCCGTTCCGCGTGTTCCAGAACGAGTACGTCGGAGCCGTGGTCATGCCCGGTGGAGCCGACCAGCCGCGTCGCGCCTTCGACGCCTGGCAGGAGTGGGCCAAGCAGCGCGGCGCCAAGGGCCTGGCCTACGTCACGGTCAGCGCAGACGGAGAGCTCGGCGGGCCCGTCGCCAAGAACATCAGCGAGGCCGAGCGCGCAGGCATCGTCGAGGCGACCGGCGCCACCAACGGCGACTGCATCTTCTTCGCTGCCGGGCGCCCGAACGACGCACGCCCGCTGCTGGGGGCTGTGCGCGACGAGATCGCCCGCAGGCTCGAGCTGGTGCAGGAGGGCACCTGGTCGTTCCTGTGGGTCATCGATGCGCCGATGTTCGAGCGCACCGATGACGGTGACTGGACAGCAGTGCACCACCCCTTCACCTCGCCGAACACCGAGTGGCTCGACCGGTTCGAGACTGCGCCCGACCAGGCGCTGGCCTGGGCCTACGACATCGTGTGCAACGGCAACGAGATCGGCGGCGGCTCGATCCGCATCCACCAGGCCGATGTGCAGCAGCGGGTGTTCGCGCTCCTGGGCATGGACGAGGCCGAAGCCGATGAGAAGTTCGGCTTCCTGCTCGAGGCCTTCAAGTTCGGCCCGCCACCGCACGGCGGCATCGCCCTGGGCTGGGACCGCATCTGCATGCTCCTGGCCGGAACCCCGTCGATCCGCGACGTCATCGCCTTCCCGAAGACCGGTGCCGGGCACGATCCGCTCACAGGAGCACCCACCCCCATCACCCCGCAGCAGCGCCAGGAGGCCTTCATCGACGGGCTGCCGGTCCGTGCAGCGGCGGACGCCACCGAGGCCTGAGCCGGGCATGTCGCTGTTCGACGAGGGGCAGGCGCAGGCACCCCTTGCGGTGCGCATGCGCCCGACCTCGGTCGACGATGTCGTCGGCCAGGAGGCGGCCCTGGCTCCCGGGACGCCACTGCACAGCCTGCTCACGGGCGGCGGATCGGCGATCTCGCTCATCCTCTGGGGGCCCCCGGGCACCGGCAAGACCACGCTGGCCTCGCTCGTGTCGCTGGTGTCCGGGCGCGCCTTCGCTGAGCTGTCGGCAGTGACCTCAGGCGTCAAGGACGTGCGCGAGGTGATCGAGGCCGCGCGCGGCCGGGCATCGATCAACGGCCCCGGCACCGTGCTGTTCATCGACGAGGTGCACCGCTTCAGCAAGAGCCAGCAGGACGCGCTGCTGCCGGCCGTGGAGAACGGCTGGGTGACGCTCATCGCCGCGACCACCGAGAACCCGAGCTTCTCCGTCATCTCGCCCCTGCTGTCGCGCAGCCTCGTCGTGACCCTCCAGCCGCTCACGGACGCGTCGATCGCCCAGCTTGTCGTCCGCGCGCTGGAGGACCCCCGCGGCTATGGGGGAGGCTTCACGATCAGCGAGCCGGCCCTGGTCGATCTCGTGCACCTGAGCCTCGGGGATGCCCGGCGCGCGCTCACGGCGCTCGAGGCCGCAGTGATCGCCACCGAGGCCGACGCGGCGACGGTGATCGACCTCCCGCATGTCGAGCAGGCGATCCAGCACGTAGCCCTGCGCTACGACAAGGACGGCGACCAGCACTATGACGTCATCAGCGCCTTCATCAAGAGCGTGCGCGGCAGCGATGTGGATGCAGCCCTGCACTACCTCGCGCGCATGCTGGAGGCGGGGGAGGACCCGCGTTTCGTCGCGCGCCGCCTGATGATCCTGGCCAGCGAGGACATCGGCATGGCTGACCCGCAGGTGCTGCAGACCGCCGTCGCAGCTGCGCAGTCGGTGGCCATCGTCGGCATGCCCGAGGCCCAGATCATCCTGGCCCATGCCACCGTGCACGCGGCGCTCGCGCCGAAGTCGAACGCCATCGTGACCGCGATCGGCGAGGCCGTGAGCGATGTGCGGCGCGGGCGGGTCGGCACGGTGCCGCCCTGGCTGCGCGATGCGCACTACCCGGGGGCGCGCGACCATGGTCACGGCGCTGGCTATATCTACCCGCACGACCTGCCTGAAGGAGTCGCGCAGCAGACGTATCTGCCTGAGGTCCTCGACGGCGTGCACTACTACCGACCGACGCAGCATGGGGCCGAGGCCGCGTGGTCGCGTGTGGCGCAGCGGCTCGAGCAGCTGCGTGGGGGCGAGCATTAGGGTTGGACTCTCAACCCCCGAGGAGTGATGACATGCGCAGGCTGTTCTGGATGGCGCTCGGTGCCGCAGTGGGCATCCTCGCCTATCGCCGCGCCCAGCGATTCGCGGAGGAGTCGCGCGAGCGGGGCGTGGTGATGACCATGCAGCAGGTCGCCGTCAACGCCGCACAGACGGTCGTGTCCGCCCGCAGCGCGGTCGAGGGCACCATCAGCCAGGTGCGCAAGGCCGACCACGAGGGAGCCTGAGCATGGACTCCGCAGAGATCCGCAGCCGCTTCCTGCGATTCTTCGCCGATCGCGGGCACCAGGTGGTCCCCTCGGCGTCGCTGCTCCTCGACGACCCCACGCTGCTGTTCGTCAATGCCGGCATGGTGCCCTTCAAGCCCTACTTCCTCGGCGAGGCGCCGGCTCCGTATCCCCGTGCCACGAGCGTGCAGAAGGTCGTGCGCACCCTCGACATCGAGGAGGTCGGCAAGACCACCCGGCACGCCTCGTTCTTCCAGATGGCCGGCAACTTCTCGTTCGGCGACTACTTCAAGGCCGAGGCGATCCCCTTCGCCTGGGAGCTGCTGACGCGCCCGATCGCCGATGGCGGCTATGGCTTCGCCGAGGACCGGCTCTGGGCCACGGTCTACCTCGACGATGACGAGGCCATCGACATCTGGCACCACAAGGTCGGCGTGCCGCTCGACCGCATCCAGCGCCGCGGCCAGGCCGACAACTTCTGGTCGATGGGCGTTCCCGGCCCCTGCGGGCCATGCTCGGAGATCTACTACGACCGCGGGCCCGAGCATGGGCGCGACGGCGGGCCGATCGCCGATGAGGATCGCTATCTCGAGGTGTGGAACCTCGTCTTCATGCAGAACATCCGTGGTGAGGGCCCGGGCAAGGAGGGGTACCCGATCGTGGGTGACCTGCCCGCGAAGAACATCGACACGGGCATGGGCCTGGAGCGCATGGCTGCGCTGCTCCAGGGCGTCGACAACATCTACGAGATCGACACCACCCTCGGCATCCTCAACCGTGCGGTCGAGCTCACGGGCACGCGCTACGGCTCCGATACCAAGTCCGATGTCGCCCTGCGCGTGATCGCCGATCACGCACGCACCTGCGCCTTCCTCATCGGTGACGGCGTGCTGCCCGGGAACGAGGGCCGCGGGTACGTCCTGCGTCGCCTCATGCGCCGGGTGATCCGGATGATGCGGCTGCTCGGGGCCCACGACCCCTCGATGGGCGACCTCATCGATGCGACTGTCCTCACCATGGCGCCGCAGTACCCCGAGCTCAACGACGAGCACAATCGCATCCGCCAGATCGCCGTGGCCGAGGAGGGCGTGTTCATCCAGACGCTGCGGGCCGGCACGACCATCTTCGACACCGCTGCGCGAGGCCTGCGCGATGCGGGCGGCACGACACTGTCGGGCGAGCAGGCTTTCGCACTGCACGACACCTACGGGTTCCCGATCGACCTCACCCTCGAGATGGCGGCCGAGCAGGGCCTGGCCGTCGATGAGGCGGGCTTCCGCACGCTCATGGGCCAGCAGCGCGAGCGTGCCAAGGCCGATGCCCGTGAGCGCAAGAGCGGGCTGACGGCCACGACTGCGTACCGCGAGATCCTCGACACCGGCGGCCGCACGGCCTTCACCGGGTACCGCGAGGTCGACTCCGAGGCCATGGTCATCGGCCTCGTGAGCGACGGCGCCACGGTGCCGGTCGCCATCGAGGGCCAGCACGTGGAGATCATCCTGGATCGCTCGCCGTTTTATGCCGAGGCCGGCGGGCAGCTCGGCGATCGCGGACGCATCGTCACCAACACCGGTGCCGTCGCCGAGGTCTACGACGTCCAGATGCCGGTGCCCGGGCTGTTCGTGCATCGCGCCGAGGTGCTCACGGGTGAGTTCACGAGCGGGCTCGCTGTGGCCGCCCACGTCGATGTGCAGCGCCGCAAGGCCATCTCACGTGCGCACACGGCCACGCACATGATCCACCGCGCCTTCCGCGAGCAGCTGGGCGACACCGCGACGCAGATGGGCTCGGAGAACGCACCCGGTCGGCTCAGGTTCGACTTCCCCAACCCCGCGCCGATCTCGGCCGACATCATGCAGACGGTCGAGGCGCGCGTGAACGAGGTCCTGCTCGAGGACCTCGCGGTCACCGCGCAGAGCATGAGCCAGGAGCAGGCCCGCGCCATGGGCGCCATGGCCCTGTTCGGCGAGAAGTACGGCGACTCGGTGCGCGTCATCTCCGTCGGCGACTGGGCACATGAGCTCTGCGGCGGCACGCACGCCCAGCGCTCGGGGCAGCTCGGCGTGGTGACCTTCCTGTCCGAGGGGTCCATCGGTGCCGGCGTGCGCCGTGTCGAGGCCCTCGTCGGCGCCGACGCGTACCAGTTCCTGGCGCGCGAGCACATCCTCGTCAACCGGCTGACCGACATGCTCAAGGTGCCGGCCGAGCAGCTGCCTGAGCGTCTCGAGCGCACGATGACCGCGCTGAAGAGTGCTGAGCGCGACCTCGACAAGGTGCGCAAGGCGCAGCTCATCTCCAATGTCGATGACATCATCGGCGTCGGTCGCGACATCGGCCCGGTGCGCATCTGGGTCTTCGAGGCGCCTGACGGCACCGACCCGGCTGAGCTGCGCGAGCTGGTCCTGCAGGCCAAGGGCCGCAGCCGACCTGAGATCCCCGTGGTCATGTTCTGCACCCTGGTCGCCGACGGCAGGGTCTCGGCGATCGCCGCAGCCAATGAGAAGGCCCAGGCACTCGGTGTCGGGGCGAACGTGCTGCTGCAGGCCGCCATGCCCGCCCTCGGGGGGCGCGGCGGCGGCAAGGCTGACCTGGCGCAGGGCGGTGGCACCAATCCTGCGGGTGTCGCCGATGCAGTATCGGCCGTCGAGGCGGCCATCAGCGCTCGGGTCGCCGGCTGACCATGGCACGAGGCGTGCGGGTGGCCTGTGACGTCGGCACGGTGCGCATCGGACTTGCGCGCAGTGATGCGCACGGCATCCTCGCCTTCCCACTCGATGCCGTCGCTGCCGGCGAGGGCGCGCTGGCCCAGGTGTCCGCGATCGTCGCTGAGCTCGAGGCCGTGGAGGTCGTGATCGGGCTGCCCTACCGTCTCGACGGCAGCGAGGGCCCAGCTGCGCAGATGGCACGCGACTGGGCGGAGCTGCTGGCCGAGCACGTGCAGGTGCCCATCGCGCTCGTCGATGAGCGCCTGACCACCGTGCAGGCCCAGCGCGGTATGCACGCTGCCGGTCGCACGGTGAGGAACTCGCGCAAGGACATCGACAGTGCCTCGGCGGTGGTGCTCCTGCAGTCCGTGCTCGACCGCCCATCCGCGGCCGGCTCATGACTGCCAATCGGCGGCTGCTGGCCGTCATCGTCTCGATCGTCGCCGTGGTCGCGCTCGTGGCGGTGTTCATCACGACCCGCGGCTCGCAGGACTATCCGGGTCCCGGGTCGGGCAGCACCACGGTGATCGTCGTGCGCGGCGACTCGCTCTCCGCGATCGGCAACACGCTCGTCGAGGCGGGGGTCGTGGCATCGACGCAGGCCTTCATCGACGCGGCCGACGCCAACCCCAGATCCAGGTCGATCGGGCCGGGCAGCTACACGATGCTGCGCGAGATGAGCGCTGCAGACGCCGTGGCGCTCATGATCGACCCGGCCTCGCGTGCCGCGAGCAGACTGGTGCTGCCTGAGGGTCTGCGCCTCCCGCAGAGCATCGACACGGCCTCGAAGGCGACGGGGATCCCGGTGCCGCAGTTCACCGACGCCCTCACCCGGGCGACGAGCCTGGGACTGCCGGCCTACGCGAATGGCAACTCCGAGGGCTTCCTGTTCCCGGCCAGCTACGACCTGGCCGGCGACGAGACCGCCGAGTCCACGCTGCGCATGCTCTACGCGCGCTTCGCCACTGCCAGCAGGCAGCTGAACCTCAAGGCCCGAGCAGCGCAGGTGGGGCGCACCCCGTACGAGATCATGATCATCGCCTCGCTGGTGCAGGCGGAGGGCAATCCCACCGACTACCGCAAGATCGCGCGCGTCATCTACAACCGCCTCGAGTCCGGGATGCGCCTGGAGTTCGACACGAGCATCGCGTACGGCCTCGGCATCACCAGGGTGAGCCTGACTGCCGATCAGCTGCGCACCGACACCCCCTACAACACGCGACTGCACGGCGGACTGCCGCCCACGCCGATCAACTCTCCTGGTGAGGCCGCCATCAACGCGGCCCTCGACCCTGCCGCCGGCTCGTGGCTGTACTTCGTCACGGTGAACCTCGAGACGGGTGAGACGAAGTTCGCGCGCAGCTATGCCAAGTTCCTGGAGTACAAGGCGCAGCTGCAGGCCTACCTGCGCAATCAGGGATGATGCTGCCGTGAAGCAGGCCGCGGTGCTCGGATCACCGATCAGCCACAGCCTGAGTCCCGTGCTGCACCGGGCCGCCTATCGCGCCCTCGGACTCGACTGGCACTACGCGGCAATCGAGGTCCGCGAGGAGGAGCTGGGCTCCTTCCTGGCCACGCTCGATGACTCGTGGGCTGGCCTGTCGCTCACCATGCCGCTCAAGGAGGTGGCGATCGGCCTGTGCGCCACCGTCGAGCCGACGGCGGTGCGCATCCGGTCGGTGAACACCCTGATCCCGCAGGCAGACGGCTGGCACGGGACCAACACCGACATCTTCGGCATCGTGCGCTCACTCGCGTCCATCGGCATCGGTCGCGGGCTCGAGTCGGCCCTGGTGCTGGGGGCAGGAGCAACGGCGCGCAGTGCGATCGCAGCCCTGGCCAGCCTCGAGGCGCGCAATGTGCTCGTGAGTGCACGTCGGCCTGAGCAGGCGCACGAGCTCGTGGCGCTCGCCGCGGCACTCGGCCTTGCCGCCGAGCCGGCAGCCTGGCAGCCCGCCGCAGCGCTGCTCGACTGCGCGCTGGTGGTGAGCACCCTGCCGGGAGACGCTGGTGGGGAGTGGGCGAAGGCCGCACCCGCCGCGACCGGTGCCCTGCTCGACTCCTCGTACCATCCGTGGCCGACGCCCCTGGCGCAGCAGTGGCCCAACGGCAGGATCGCCAGCGGTCGCGACATGCTCCTGTGGCAGGCCACTGAGCAGGTGCGCCTCATGACGGGCCTCGAGGCGCCGGTGGACGCGATGCGTGCGAGCCTTCCTGCATCGTCCGGCGCAGGCGCGGACGACACCGTCTGACAGGATTGCCCCATGGTTCGATGGCTCACCGCAGGTGAATCGCATGGTCCGGCACTCGTGGCCATCGTCGAGGGACTGCCCGCAGGCATCACCGTGACCTCTGACGACATCTCGGTCGAGCTGCAGCGACGCCGCCTCGGCGTCGGACGCGGTGCGCGGATGAAGTTCGAGCAGGACGAGGTCTCGATCCTCGGCGGCGTCCGCCACGGATCCACGCTCGGCGGCCCGATCGCCATCGAGGTCGGCAACACCGAATGGCCCAAGTGGCAGGTCGTCATGTCACCTGATCCGGTCGATGCCGACGAGCTCGCCAGCCTGGCCCGCAACGCACCGCTCACCAGGCCCCGCCCGGGCCACGCCGACCTCGTCGGCATGCAGAAGTACGGGTTCACCGACGCCCGGCCGATCCTCGAGCGCGCCAGCGCCCGCGAGACCGCGGCCCGTGTGGCGCTCGGTGCGGTGGCCAAGGCGTTCCTGCGCCAGGTCTGCGGCACCGAGGTCTTCAGCCACGTGGTGCGCATCGGCTCCGCTGCCGCGCCTGAGGGCTCGGTCCCGGCCTTCACCGACCTCGCCGCCATCGACGAGAACCCGGCACGCTGCTTCGACCCGCAGGCCGCAGCCGCGATGGAGCAGGAGGTCAGCGCCGCGCACCGTGACGGCGACACCCTCGGCGGCGTCGTCGAGGTGCTGGCCACCAACCTCCCGCCGGGCCTGGGCAGCCACGTGCACTGGGATCGCCGGCTCGACGCCAGGCTCGCTGCAGCGCTCATGGGCATCCAGGCCATCAAGGGGGTCGAGGTCGGAGACGGCTTCGCGCTGGCTGGCGTGCGCGGCAGTGATGCCCAGGACGAGATCGTGACCGGCGACGCCGGGCTCGAGCGCACCTCGGGCAAGTCCGGTGGCACCGAGGGCGGCATGTCCACGGGCGAGCTGCTGCGCGTGCGTGCAGCCATGAAGCCGATCTCGACCATCCCTCGCGCCCTGCGCACGGTCGACATCGCCACCGGCGAGGCGGCCCCGGCGATCAACCAGCGCTCCGACGTCTGCGCCGTGCCTGCTGCCGGAGTCGTGGCCGAGGCCATGGTCGCGCTGGTGCTCGCTGACGCGATCACCGAGAAGTTCGGCGGCGACAGTGTCGCCGAGACCACCCGCAATGTCCGCTCCTACCTGGAGCACCTGACCGTCCGATGACGCCCATCGCGGTCCTCGTGGGCGCCCCCGGTGCAGGCAAGTCGACTGTGGGGCGTCGGCTGGCAGCGGCCCTCGACGTCGACTTCGCTGACTCCGATGCCCTGATCGAGGCCGATGCCGGCATGAGCGTCTCGGACATCTTCGTGACGATGGGGGAGCCTGAGTTCCGTGCTCGCGAGGAGGCAGTCATCGCCACGGCCCTCGAGGAGCGCACCGGGGTCCTGGCCCTGGGTGGCGGCGCGATCATGAACGCCGACACCCGGCGACGGCTCGAGGGCGTGCCCGTCATCTGGCTCGAGGTCGACCTGTCCGCGGCGACCAAGCGCGTGGGCATGAACAAGGCCCGTCCGCTGCTGCTCGGCGATGTGCGCGCGCAGATGTCGCGGCTCATGAAGGAGCGGGCCCCGCTCTATGAGGAGGCGGCCACCATCCGCTTGAACACCAGCGGCATGAAGGTGCGCGAGGTCGTCGACACGCTGGTCGAGCAGCTCCAGGCGGGTGTCGCGCATGAATGAGCTGCGCATCGCCATCCGCGCCGAGCACGAGTACGACGTCATCATCGGCCGGGGGCTCCTCGGCGCCCTGCCTGCCCTGCTCGAAGGCTCCGGCAGGGTGGCGATCGTGCATGCGCCCCCGCTGGCCCGGACAGCCCTGACGATGCGCGATGCGCTCGAGCAGGCCGGCCACAGTGTCCTGCTCATCGGGGTGCCCGACGCGGAGGATGCCAAGACCGCGCTGGTGCTCCAGGACTGCTGGGACCGGCTCGGTGCGGCAGGGTTCACGCGCAATGACGCCATCGTCGGCCTGGGCGGCGGCGCGACCACCGACCTCGCAGGGTTCGTGGCCGCGACCTGGCTGCGGGGGGTCAGGGTGGTGCAGGTGCCGACCACGCTCCTGGCCATGGTCGATGCAGCCGTGGGCGGCAAGACGGGCATCAACACCGCGGCTGGCAAGAACCTCGTGGGCGCCTTCCACAGCGCCAGCGGCGTGCTGTGCGATCTCGACCTGCTGGGCTCGCTCGAGCCAGCAGAGCTCGTCGCCGGCATGGCGGAAGTCGTCAAGGTCGGGCTCACCAGCGACCCGGAGATCCTCCGGCTGATCCAGGTCGACCCCGGTGCTGCTGCTGACCCGCAGGGCGAGGTGCTGCAGGAGCTCGTGCGCCGGGCGGTCCAGGTCAAGGCCGACGTGGTCGGCGGCGACTTCCGCGAGGTGCGCTCGGGTGCTGCGCTCGGCCGTGAGGTGCTGAACTACGGCCACACCTTCGGGCATGCGGTCGAGCGGCTCGAGCACTACCGCTGGCGCCACGGGGCGGCCATCAGTGTCGGCCTGTGCTTCGTCGCCGAGCTGGCGCGCCTGGGCGGACGGCTCAACGATGCCGACGCCGACCTGCACCAGGAGATCCTGGGCAGCCTCGGGCTGCCGACGACGTATGCCCCTGGGCACTGGGCGGCCCTGCTTGACGGCATGCAGCACGACAAGAAGACGCGCGGCTCGGTGATCCGCTTCGTGGTGCTCGAGGGCATCGGCCAGCCGGTCGCCTGGGACGGGCCGGACCCGGCGCTGCTCGAGGCCGCCTATGCGGCGATCAGCCGCAGCTGACGACGCGCGCAGCAGGGGATCCACGCGCTCGACCATTAGCATCGCCCCATGTCCGCAACCGTGCTCGTGCTCAACGGGCCCAACCTGAACCGCCTGGGCACTCGTGAGCCCGATGTCTACGGCACCACGACCTTCGCCGACCTGGCGCAGCTGTGCAGCGAGGTCGCGGCCGGCTGTGGGCTGGTCGCCGATGTGCGCCAGACCAATGACGAGGCCGAGCTCATCGGCTGGCTGCATGAGGCAGCCGACGGCGGCACGTCCGTAGTCCTGAACCCGGCGGCCTTCACCCACTACTCGTACGCCGTCCGCGACGCCTGTGCGATGCTCACGGCCCCGCTGATCGAGGTGCACCTGTCGAACCCGTCGGCGCGCGAGGAGTTCCGTCACACCTCGGTGGTCTCGGCCGTGGCCACGGGAACCATCGCCGGCTTCGGCATCGACTCCTACCGGATGGCCATCGAGCAGGTAGCGCGCCTGGTCGGCACCTAGACGGTATGGGGTGACGGACTGAGGCCTCACTCGCGATTGTTCGTGGGTTGCTGGCGGATGGGCCGCTGGCAGAGCCACAGTCGTGAGGAGGCCCCAGTGGGTTATGAGCGTACTTTCGT
>JAQTXL010000168.1 GCA_028688835.1 Candidatus Nanopelagicales bacterium
CCCCACACGTCATTGGATGCCATCACCACGCCGCCCAGCGGCAGCGCCAGGAGCAGCGCCGTGCAGGCGGTGTCGCGGCGACCGCGCAGCAGCCAGGCCGCAGCCAGGGCGATGACGGTGATCGGCACGATGGCCAGCAGGGCCCGGTCCCACTCGACGCTGAGGTTGCTGGAGTCCGTCTCGCGGAAGACGAGGAACTCGTTGCCGCCGGCAAGGCCCAGCACGGTGCGCACCACCTGGAACGCGCTCATCACGACGACGACGGCCGCGAGCAGGGCCGCCATGCGCAGGTGCGCACGGACGAGCGGCCACATGGCCGGCAGCAGGGCGGCCAGCATGATCGCCAGCGTCGGCAGCGGCCCGACGACCCCGGCGATGCGCAGGCCGAGCACCAGCACGAGTGCGACCAGCGCGAGGGTCACTGCCGTGCGCGTGCGTGAGCGGTACGTGAGCAGCGACCAGATCGCGACGAAGGCCGCTGCCAGGCTCAGCGTGGTGAAGAACGCATAGGTGTGGACATTGGCCAGGCTGCCGATGACGGCCGCGGCCACGAGCAGCGCCGCACTGCCGCCGCGGCTGGAGCGCAGGCCGTCGGCCGCCCGCAGGAGGATGAGCGCGATAGCGCACGTGCCGAGCATCAGGGCGATGGCCTCGCCATTGAGCGTGAACAGGGTGCCGTAGGGGCCCCGGAGGGTCGCATGCGTGCTCATGTGCGTGAGCCAGTCGCCGCTGATCAGGGTCGACCACGTGCCCGTGAGCAGGGCGAGCGCCGGCAGCACCGGGGCGAACGCCAGCCCGGACAGTCGCGAGGCCACCCACCCGAGCAGGGCGATGGCGCCGCCGACGGCGCACAGGCCCAGCACCGTCCAGGCCACGGGCACGGCCACCGAGGTGACCCGCGCGACCAGCCCCACGATGAGGTACCAGGCGCTGGGGTAGAAGCTCGTGCCCGTCTGCGACAGGGGCTCGACCAGCTGCAGGTCCCCCTGGGCCACATTCGAGGCGATCGCGGCATAGGAGAGCTGGTCGTTCGAGAAGTAGTCCCGGAAGCCGGTGGCCCAGCCCAGGCCCCGGATCGGCTCGACGAGCACCAGCAGGACCACCACCTGCGCGAGCGCATACGACAGCCCGCGGAGCACGCGATGGCGCGTGCCGGGCAGCGGCTCAGCGGTGCGCATGCGACTCACTCATCTCGACGATCGGCCGACCTAGGATGACGACACACTAGGCGGCGACGCCAGGGACGAGGAGCAGCGGCTGTGGCACGGATCGTCGTCCTGGGTGCGCTGGGGCACATCGGCTCCGCGCTCATCCGCTCACCGCAGCTCATCGGCACGGGCGATGAGCTCGTGCTCGTCGACGACCTCACGACACAGCGCTACGCGAGCCTGTTCGACCTGCCGAGCACCGGGCGCTACCGCTTCGTGCAGGGCGATGCAGGCGCACTCGTCGGCTCGCTCGTCGACAGCAGCGTGCGCGCCGTCGTGCAGCTCGCTGGAGCGAGCGACCCCGGCGCGATCGCAGCCGACCCGGCGCTGGCGATGTCGGGCAACCTGCGCATCACGCGGATGGCCATCGAGGCCTGCGGCACGGCCGGTGTGCCGCTGTTCCTCCCGTCGACCACGAGCGTCTACGCGAGCAGCGGCACCGGCCTCACCGAGGAGGCGCCGGTCGCCGGCACCCATGCCTACACCGAGTGCAAGCTCGAGGAGGAGGCGCTGCTCACGAACGCGTTCGCCCAGGGCCTGCAGGGCACCATCGCCAGGTTCGGCACGATCGTCGGCCCGTCGCCGGGCATGCGCTTCCACACCGCGGTCAACCGCTTCTGCTGGCAGGCCGCCACTGGCGCTCCCCTCAGTGTCTGGACCTCCGCCCTGCACCAGGTGCGCCCCTACCTGGCCATCGGCGACGCCGTGTCGCTGATCGCGCAGTCGATCACCTCGGGGACATGGCTGGACTCGGTGGTGAACGCCGCCAGCTTCAACGTGACCGTCGAGGAGGTGATCGCGTCGATCAGCCGGGTCATCCCCGACGCCTCGATCACGCGCATCGACAGTGCGCTCATGAACGACCTCAGCTTCTCGGTCAGCACGAGCCGCGCCGCCCAGGCGGGGTTCACGTGCAGCGGGACCCTCGATGCCGAGGTCGCCCGGACGCTGGCCCTGCTGCGCGGCATCATCCCCGGGGCCGATACGCAAGGATCACCGCATGCCTGAGGCCCAGATCTGCCGTGCGTCCGGTGCCCCGCTGACCGTGGTGCTCGACCTCGGCCAGCAGCCGCTCGGCAACGGGTTCCGTGCGCCGGACGACACCAGCGCGGAGTACACCTACTGGCTGCGCTGCGGCTTCAGCGAGGTGAGCAGCCTGTTCCAGCTCATCGAGCAGCCTGATCCGGCCGTGATGTTCCACGATGCCTACGCCTTCCGGTCGAGCACGTCCGCGGGCATGCGCGCGCACTTCCAGGCGCACGCTGAGCGGATCATCGACGAGCGCCTCGGCGACCGCACCGACCCGTTCGTCGTCGAGCTCGGCTGCAACGACGGCATCTGGCTGCGGCACTTCGCGGACCGCGGCATCCGCCACGCCGGCATTGAGCCCACGGGCGAGCCCGCCGAGGCCGCGCGCGCTGCTGGTGTCGACGTCGTCCAGGAGTTCTTCACTGCAGACCTCGGCACGCGCCTGCGCGCCGAGCACGGACCTGCCGCGGTCATCTACGCCGCCAACGTCATGTGCCACATCCCCGACATCCGCGGGGTCGCCGACGGCATCGCCGCGCTCCTCGACGACGACGGGCTGCTCGTCTTCGAGGATCCCTACCTCGGCGACGTGATCAGGCTGGGCTCATACGACCAGATCTACGACGAGCACGTGTTCCTGTTCTCGGCCCTGAGCGTCCAGGCGATCTTCGCCGATGCAGGGCTCGAGCTGATCGACCTCGAGCCCCTGGTGACCCACGGCGGCTCGATGCGCTACACCCTGGGGCGCCACGGTCGCCATGCACCACGTCCCGCCGTCGCGCAGATCCTCGAGCAGGAGCGCCTGCAGGGGCTGGATCGCACCGACACGTATCTGTCCTTCGCCCAGCGCGTGCGCGCCTCGGCGACCGCACTGCTCGAGGCACTCCAGCGGGCCCGCGCGGCGGGGCACACGGTCGCGGCGTACGGGGCCACGTCGAAGAGCACCACGATCTACGCCTACGCAGGCATCACGAGCGAGCACATCGACGTCATCCTCGACAACACGCCGAACAAGATCGGCCTGGTCAGCCCAGGGGCGCACATCCCGGTGGTCGACGAGGCCGAGTTCCAGACGCGCAGGCCAGGGGTCACGTTCCTGAGCGCCTGGAACCATCAGCGCGAGATCGTGCAGCGCCACGCGTGGTACGCAGCCCAGGGCGGTGTCTGGCTCACCCACGTGCCCGAGGTGCACGAGCTGTGACCGGCCCGGCTCCGGTGCCGCTGGCCTCACCGTCCGCCCAGGTCCAGGCCTTGGAGCCGCAGCTGCGGGCGGCGATCGACGCGGTGCTCGCCGGAGACCAGTTCATCCTCGGCCCTCAGCTCACCGCCCTCGAATCGGAGTTCAGCGCCTTCACCGGCAGTGCGCACGCGGTCGGCGTCGCCAACGGCACCGAGGCGATCGCCCTGGTGCTGCGCGCCCTGGGCATCGGCGCAGGAGACGAGGTGATCACGGTCGCGCACACCGCGCTGGCCACCATCGCGGGCATCGTGCTGTCGGGCGCGACCCCGGTCCTCGTCGACGTCGA
>JAQTXL010000169.1 GCA_028688835.1 Candidatus Nanopelagicales bacterium
ACACGGAAGCCGTCGACCAGTGCCTCAGGCGTCGGGCCCTGCAGCTGGTTGCTCACGATGTAGGCCGTGGTCGCAGACGCGGCGATGGTGTTGAGGAAGGCCAGGCCGATCGAGCCGCCGATCTGCTGGCTCGTGTTGAGCACCGCCGAGGCCACACCGGCGTCGTGGTTGCCCACGCCGAACAGCGCCACGGCAGACAGCGGCACAAAGATCAGGCCCATGCCGATGCTCATGATGATCATGCCCGGCAGGATGTTGGGCAGGTAGGTGCTGGTCGCTGCGAGCTGCACGAAGACGATCATGCCGATCACGCCGAGGACGAAGCCGCCGAAGGTGACCCAGCGGGGGCCGAAGCGCGGCAGCAGCTGGCTGGCGATGCCGGCGCTCAGCACCACGCCGACCGAGAACGGCAGGAACAGCAGGCCGCTCTTGAGGGCCGAGTAGCCCAGGACTGCCTGGAAGAAGTACGACAGGAACAGGAACATCGCGAACATGCCGATGCCCACGAAGAACGAGGCCAGGTAGGCGCCACCGCGTGTGCGATTGAGCAGGATCGGCAGCGGCAGCAGCGGGTGGGTCGACCGGCTCTCGATGAACAGGAAGACCACGAGCAGCACGACACCAAAGCCCATGAAGGCGAGGGTCTCGCTGCCGTTCCAGCCCACCGTCTGCGCCTTGGAGATGCCGTAGACGAGGGCGACGAGGCCTGCCGTGGCCGTGATGGCGCCGGGGACGTCGTACTTGGTGTTGCCGGTCGCCTTCGACTCGTGGACGTACTTGACCGCCATGAGCACGGCGAAGACCGCGATCGGGATGTTGACGAGCAGGCACCAGTGCCACGAGGTGTACTCGACGAGCAGGCCGCCTGCGATCAGGCCGATGGCTGCGCCACCGCCGGAGAGCGCTCCGTAGACGCCGAAGGCCTTGGCCCGCTCCTTGCTGTCGACGAAGGTGACGGTGATGAGTGAGAGGGCGGCAGGTGCGAGCAGGGCCGCGAAGGCGCCCTGCAGGGCTCGTGCCGCGATGAGCTGGAGCGCGGTCATCGCGATGCCGCCGAGTGCCGACGCGATGGCGAAGCCGATGAGACCGACGATGAGCATCTTCTTGCGGCCGGCATAGTCGGCGATGCGACCGCCGAGCAGCAGCAGGCCACCGAAGGCGAGGGTGTAGGCGGTGACGACCCACTGACGGTCGGCATCGGACATGCCCAGGTCGCTCTGGATCGACGGCAGCGCGATGTTCATGATCGAGGCATCGAGCACGACCATGAGCTGGGAGATCGCGATGACGACGAGCGCCTTCCAGCGCATGGGGTCGGGGACGAAGGCAGGGGCGTGCTGGAACTCAGGCTGGGACACGGAGGTCTCCCCAACTGCTCGAGGGTGGAATCAGGCTGCCGACGCTACCAGTCAGGACTGACGCCCACATTTCACGTTCGCCGCAGGCACAACCCCCTGCAGCAGGTAGGCATCCACGGTCTCGTCGACGCACGCAGAGCCCTGCCCGTAGCTCGTGTGGTTGAAGGCGTCCCAGGTGACGGTCGTGGCATTGCCCAGGCTGGCGGCCAGCGCATCGCCCCACTGCGCCGGAGTCGCCGGGTCATGCGAGGCGTTCACGACGAGCAGGGGCGAGGCGCCGGAGTAGGCACCGGTGCTCGCGGCACCGCTGCGCCCGGCCGGCCAGTTCGCGCATGGCAGCAGTCCCCATGCGAGCGTCTCGCCGAACGTGGGCGACACCTGCACCCAGTCCTGCGCCAGCGCCGCGGTGCGTGCGGGGGTCGTCGAGTACTGGCGGTCGAGGCAGGTGACTGCGTAGTAGGCGTCGATGCTGTTGTCCGCGTAGGCGCCGTCGGCCCGACGGCCGGTGCGCTCATCGAGCAGGCCCAGCAACGGCTGGCCGTCGCGCTTCGTCGCCACTGCCGCCAGCGCCGCGCGCAGGCGCGGGTAGTCCTGCTCCGGGAAGTACAGGAACGACAGGATCGCACTCGACGCGAGCGTGTCCGTGAGATCCCGGGAGCCCACGCGGATGGGCTTGGCCTTGAGCTGCGCGAGCAGCTGCTGGACCTGGCCGACCACTGCGTCGCTGTCGCCCGTGAACGGGCAGTCGTCGTGCTCAATGCAGTCGGCTGCGAAGTCGTGCAGTGAGGCCTCGAAGGCGGCGGCCTGTACCTTGGTCACCGCGTCGAGCGTCAGGTCGGTCGGCAGCACGCCGTCAAGGACCATGCGGCCCACGCGATCGGGGAATGCTCGGGCGTAGGTCGCGCCGATCGAGGTGCCGTACGACTTGCCGAGGTAGTTGAAGGTCGGGTCGCCCACTGCTGCGCGAGCGATGTCGAAGTCGCGCGCGACATCGAGCGTGCCCATGTAGGCGAACTCCGGGGCAGCGCCGGTCGAGCAGCCCTCGCTCGGGAGCCGGCTGGCCGTCACCAGCGCCGCAACGTCCTTGCTGTTCGTTGGGCTGACATTCGCTGCCGCCAGCGCATCACGCTGGGCGTCGGTCAGGCACTGCACCGGATCGCTCTTGCCCACGCCGCGCGGATCTACCCCGACGATGTCGAAGTGCTCGGTGACTGCGGGTGAGAGCTGCAGGCTGGCATTGCGTGCGTAGTCGAAGCCGCTGCCACCGGGGCCGCCGGGGTTCACGAACAGCGCGCCCAGTGACTCCCCCGCGGCGGGCACTCTCGCGATCGCCAGGCGCGTCGTGCCGCCATCGGGATGGTCGTAGTCGAGGGGCACCGTGATGCTCGTGCACTGCGCGCCCGCGCCACAGTCTGTCCAGCGCACCTGCTGGTCATAGAACGGCGCGAGGCCTGCAGGGACGGCCTCCGTGGCCGAGGGCTTCGGGATCGGCGTCGGCCCTGCCGAGCCGAAGGAGCACCCGGAGGCGAGCAGTGCCAGGGCGATGACCCCGAGCCCGAGCCCCCTGATGCGCATGGCTGAACGCTAACCCGAGTTCAGGATGCAGCCCGGACCCACGGGTCCTTGAGCTCCACCATCAGCGCCTCCAGCGCCATGAGCGGTGTCACGTTCGACTCGATCTGCTTGCGTGTGTAGTTGATGGCGAGCAGGCGCCGGCCGGTGTCCTCGACCGTGCTCGCGGCGGCGAGCTGGAACAGCTGCGGGCGCATCTCGTCGTTGATGAGCACCACAGCGGCGTCGGTCTGGATGAGCATGACGTCGCGGTACAGGCCGAGCAGGTCGACGAGGGCGCGGTCGACCTGGTCGCGGATCGTGCGCGTGCGGCGGCGCTTCTGCGCCTGCTCGAGCTGCTTGATCGCGCTGTCGAGGGAGCGCTTGAGCTGCCCCTTGAGGCGCATGTCGGAGTCGGCGCCATAGGCCTTGCGCATCTGCGCGGCCTCATGCTCGTCGATCGGGTCGGTGATCGAGCTCGCGTCGAGCGTCGCCGCCTCGAGCAGGTTCTGCGCGTGGGTGAAGCACGCAGGCAGGTCGTGCAGCTGCATCGGGATGCGCAGCACCTCCTGGCGGCGCATGCGTGCGTGCTCGTCGGTTGCCAGCGCACGTGCGCGGCCGATGTGACCCTGCGATGCGCGCGCTGCGAAGGACGCGAGGGCTGGGTCGACGCCGTAGCGCTGGGTGAGCGCCTCGACGACCACCGCGGTCGGCGGCGTGCGCAGCACGACATGGCGCGTGCGCGACAGGATGGTCGGCAGCACGTCCTCGGTGCTCGGCGCGCACAGCAGCCACACCGTGTGCGG
>JAQTXL010000040.1 GCA_028688835.1 Candidatus Nanopelagicales bacterium
CGTGGGGGCTTCTGCCGCCTGACGCCAGCCCAGCACCGCTCGCTCCCGAGGACGAGCACGGGGGAGTCGCTGGCGTCAGATGAAGATGAGCTGCGCACCATCGATGAGCCCGATGAGATCAGTCATCGCGATCATCTCGAATCTGCCGGCGAGCGCCAGCGCGACATCGGTCGTGGCTGCGTCCGCGCACACCAGGATGCGGGCACCGGTGGCCGTGAGTGCGGCGACCTGCGGGCCCAGACCGGCGGCGGTGTCGGGAGCTCGGCAGGCCTCTGCGAGGAGTCCGACGGACGCGCCGGTCCAGGCCACGGCGGTCGCGATGCCGCACTGCGCGCACGACTGCGCGAACTCCAGAGCGGGCATGACGCGGGACGCATCGGCAGAGGCGATCAGCACGGCGAGGGCGCGATCCGGATTGCCGACGTCGAAGCGCAGCACGGCAGTCGGACTTGATGGCGACAGCATCGTGGCCTCACTCCTGTGCGCGGATGACGCCGGACAGCCTAGAGGCGAGGAGCAGTCCACGCTTGCCGGGAGCCGCTCCCGATCACGCAGAACTGTCATAATGTACATTATCGGCAGTGAGTGTCAGGACGGGATCGCCCGGATGCCCGGCGTGGGCCACCTCGCCTGACCGACGCACGCAGGAGGTGCCGATGGCGTTAGATGAGCGCATGTCAGTCCCGCGATTGCGCAGCGATGCCCGGGCCAACCAGCAGAAGGTCCTGGAGGCCGCTCGGGCGGTGTTCGCCGAGCGTGGCGTCGATGCGTCGCTCGAGGAGGTCGCACGTCGCGCCGGCGTCGGCATCGCGACCCTGTATCGCAGGTTCCCGACCCGCGAGGACCTCGTCATCGCCGCCTTCCTGCCCAAGATGCTCGTGTGGGTCGATGCCATCGAGGTGGCGCTGGGCAATCCTGATCCCTGCCGCGCCTTCCCCGACTACGTGACGAGCGTGTTCGACCTGCAGTTCCAGGATCGCGGGTTCTCCGATGTGCTGGCTATGGACTTCCCGATGTCCCAGGAGATCGAGGCGGCCAGGCTGCGGGGCATCACCGGCTTCGGCGAGCTCGTGCAGCGCGCCCAGTCCGCAGGCTGCCTGCGCCCCGAGTTCACTCCCGAGGACCTGCTCATCTTCCTGATGGCCAATGCTGGGGTCATCAGCGCAGGCGGCGCGAATGCTCGCGTGTCGTCCGACCGGCTGCTCGCCTACCTGCTCCAGGCCGCTGCGGCGTCTGTGCCCAGCGACCTGCCGCGCTCGCCGACGCCGGACGAGATCCTGCAGGCGATGCGCCGCTTCCCCCACGCCGACCAGGACTAGCCCAGGCCAGCTGCGCGCGGCCGGACCGTGGGCACCGCCCATCCCCCGCATCGGCGGCGCCCACAGCCGTGCATGGCGCAGGGCAAGGCTAGATGGAAGTGGAGACCAGTGTCCACTTGTGTGCGACACGGAGCACAGTGATCCCCGTGATGTGCATGGCGCGCGGCCATGCCCTAGCATCAGCGCAGGTCATGAGTGCCGATGCAAAACCCCAGTTTGTCGGCCGGCAACCCTCCACCGCGGTGGGGTGCCCTGGGTGAGGACCCGGTTGCTGCGCACACGCGCGGCGACAAGCGCGGATTCGACGACCGTCGGGTCCTTGGACCGAAGGATCGACATGTCACTCACGGCCATTGCCACCGCTCCTGCCGCTGCCGCAGTCGCGCAGGAGTCCTACCTTCCGCCCCTGCTGCCGGTGATCGGCGCCGAGCTCGAGGCACCCCTCGTCCAGGGCGGCACGCTGCAGTACGCAGGCCTCGATGTCGCCGCCAGCGCTCCGGCACTGGTGAGCGTCGTCGAGCGCATCACTGCGACCCTGCCGTACTACTCGAACGTGCACCGCGGCGCCGGCTTCGCCTCGCAGGTGAGCACCGACCTCTACGAGAGCTCGCGCCTGACGATCGCCGGGTTCTTCGGGGCCCGCCCCGACGACGTCACGGTGATCGTGCGCAACACGACCGATGCCCTGAACCTGCTCTCGTCCTGCCTGCCCGAGGGCGCGTCCGTGGTGCACCTGGACATCGAGCACCACGCCAACCTGCTGCCCTGGCGCTCGCGGTCCCCGCGCACCGTGGCTGCACAGCCGACCATCGCGGCGACGCTTGCCGCGCTGGAGCACGAGATCGCCAGTGCGCCCACAGCCCTGCTGGCCATCACGGGTGCATCGAACGTGACCGGCGAGACCCTGCCCCTGGCTGATCTTGCGGTCATCGCACATCGCCACGGCGCGCGCATCGTCGTCGATGCCGCACAGCTCGCCCCCCATCGCCGCATCGACATCGCGGCCCTGGACCTGGACTACATCGCGGTCTCGGGTCACAAGCTCTACGCGCCGTTCGGCGCCGGCGCGCTGATCGGACGGGCCGACTGGCTCAACGCCGCTCCCCCGCACCTCGCAGGCGGCGGCGCCGTGCATGAGGTCTCCGACGCTGCAGTGCGATGGGCGCCAGCGCCCGCACGACATGAGGCCGGAACTCCCAACGTGATGGGTGCCATCGCCCTGGCCCAGGCGTGCGCGAGCCTGGCAGCGCTGCCGGCGCAGGCGCACCACGATCACGAGGTGGCGCTGCTCGCCCGGCTCGAGGCCGGCCTGGCCACGATCCCCGGGCTGCAGACCATCCGCATCTGGGCCGACGCCCCTGATCGCCTGGCGACGACATCGTTCGTGATCGCGGGCCAGGACTCAAGCCGACTGGCGACCATCCTGGCCGCAGAGCACGGCATCGGCGTGCGCGATGGCCGCTTCTGCGCACACCCGCTGCTCGCCCGCTACTCGCCAACCGGCACAGCGGTGCGGGTGAGCCTGGGCGCGGGCACGCACTCGGGTCACGTCGACCGCCTCGTGCAGGCGCTGCGCACCATCGTCGCCGACGGGCCTGCGTGGGACTACACCTGCGCCGCCGGCGGCTGGACACCCTGCCCGGAGACGCGCAACCTCAATCCCTTCGGCCTGGAGACCACCGACACGGTCACCCACGGATCCCCGTGCGAGGCCATCGCCGACGAGTGCGGGCCGCTCGCCTGATCGCGCCGAGGATGCCGGCGTCAGTACGCTCGGCAGTCGGCGCCGGTCGGACGGCGAGCATGCATGGAGGAGCACATGGACACCGAGAGCAGTCGCCCGGAGCACGCGCTCTTCACGCGCGAGGGCGACTGGTGCATCCCGACCGCCTACACCACCGGCCCCTGGCGAACGGATGCCATGCACGGCGGTCCGCCGTCAGCACTCATGGGTCTGGGGATCCACGCAGCCCTGCTGCCCGGTGAGCAGGTGGCTCGGGTGAGCATCGACCTCGAGAAGCCGGTGCCCCTGGTGCCCATGCAGACGCAGGTCACCCGCCGCCAGGTCAGCCGACGCGTCGCCCACCTCGACGTTCGCCTGCTCACCGAGGGTGGCGTGGTCGCATCGGGTCGCGCCCTGCTGCTCCTCGGCCAGGGACCGGTGCCACTCATCGAGGTCGAGACACCCGAGCTTCCGCCCCTGCCGCCCACGGAGTCCGTCGCACCCGGGTCGTCGTCCGCGCATGACCTGCCGCTCATCTTCCATCGCGATGCGATCGAGGCACGGTTCACCACAGGCGACTGGAGCACACCGGGGCCCTCATCGGCCTGGATGCGGATGACGACGGCCCTGATCGCAGGCGAGGACACCAATGCCCTGAGCCAGATGCTCGCGGTGGCCGACTTCGGATCGCCGCTGTCGCAGCGTGTGCAGCCCGGTACGGGCCAGGCGCTCATCAACGTCGATGTGAACGTGACGCTTGCCGGCACCCCGACAGGTCCGTGGTTCTGCCTGCAGACGCAGGGCGACGTCAGCGATGCTGGCATCGGCCTCGCGGTGACCCGCTTCTCGGATGCTGCAGGCTTCCTGGGGGTCATCACCCAGAGTCAGATCGTGTACGCCTTCGCGCGCAGCTGATCCTGCACTGGCGACGGGGTCAGGACGGGACGAACATCGAGGCGAAGATCGCGACGGCTGCGGCGTTGAGCGCTGCCACCAGCCAGACCACCCAGGTGATGCCGAGCAGCACACGACTGCGACGGTCGGCGTTGACGGTCTCCACCGCACCCGGGGTGATGTAGCCGAGCCAGAGCCCGCCCAGCGGGAACAGCAGCGCGATGGCCACGGGGATCAGCAGCAGTGGAGTCGGCATGCTCGCGACCTCCGTTCCTGATGCGTCACCAGATGAGACGTCAGGGAGGGTGCGGCAGTTCCCCACGCGTGCGCGTCCACCCCGTCGTGTCCCGACGTCTGCGGCCCTGTGCAGCGAGCCTACGGTTTTCACGCACGCCGGTCGGCGCAGCGAACGGGCATGACCGGACTGCTCACTGGTCATGCCCAGACACAGTTGCCCGCGCAGCGCCAGCGGTCGCCGCAGCTGCTAGCGCACCATCATCGTGCCGCCGTCGATCGAGACCACCTGGCCGGTCATGAAGGCAGCACCCTCCGACGCGTAGAACGCGATGACGGGGACGAAGTCGCGATCGATGTCGCCGAGCCGACCGCCGATCGGCACCGCGGTCGCCATGAAGGCATCGTGGGCTGCCAGCTGCTCGGGCGTCATCTCCGAGCGCGTGCGGTCGTACATGGGCGTCCAGATGGCCGGGGCGATGATGTTGATCGTGATCCCGTACGCCGCCCACTCCTTGGCCGCCGTGCGGGTCCAGGCCGTGACCGCCCCCTTGCTCGCCGCATACACGGCCTTGTTCGGCTGGCCCAGGATGCCCGCTGCCGACCCGAAGTTCAGGATCTGGCCGCCGGACTCGCGCATGAGCCCGAAGGCGGCCTGATTGGTGAGCATCGTGCCCAGCGCGTTGATCCCCAGGACGGTGTTCCACAGGTCGACCGAGCTGTCCTGGGCGGGTGAGGAGGGTGCGATGCCCGCGGCGTGGATGAGGACATCGAGCCCGCCCAGCAGTCGCGCTGCCTCGGCGAAGGCGGCCTCGACGGAGGCCTGGTCGGCGACGTCGACCTGCACGAAGCGCGCCCCCGCCTCCGACGCCACGAGTGCGCCCGCCTGCTCGTTGACGTCCATGGCCACGACCGCGGCGCCCAGTGCTGGGAGCGCTCGGACAAGCCCCTCCCCCATGCCGCTGCCGGCACCGGTGATGACGATCCGGCGGCCGTCGAGTCGGGTGATGCTCATGCGTGCTCCTCAGGTTGTCGGGATGAAAGCGAAGGTGATGACCAGCGTGATGCAGACGACCAGCTCGACCATGCCGATCGCACCGGGTCGCAGCCCGGGGCGCATGACGACCGTGCGCAGCAGGGCCAGGCCGAACGGGATGACGAGCCACCACGACATCCATGCCGCGAGTGCAAGTGCCGCAAGGTGCACGATCACGCTGGCCCAGTGCCAGCGCGCGTCGTCGGACTCGCGGATGAGCGACTTCACGTGCACCACGGATCCGATGAAGAGCAGCAGGCTCGCCATCGCGGCCACGCGGATGGCCCACGGGGTCGCGACCGGCGACGCTGCCCCGCTGGCGACTTGCCACATCAGGACGGGTGCGACACTCGCCAGGATGACGAGCACGAGATCGTTGGTGATGCCTCGCTCACGTCCGCGCAGCGTGAGCACCATCGAGCACCCCCAGATGGCCGCGACGACCGCACCCGGGATGGCGATCCAGGGCTGGTGCAGCGTGAGCGCGATCGACCCGACTGCGAGCCCGGCGCCCCACACCAGGGTGGATCGGGCTGCGGCCGCGGCCTTGCGGCTCCCCGCGCCATTGCGCAGTCGGTAGATCAGGGCCCGCCCACCGAAGTAGGTGGCCGGGTAGGCGATGACCCACGTGGCGGCGAAGACCATGGCTGCCGTCCCGCGCGCACCCGCGATCGCGGCGAGCATGAGCGGGACCACCAGGAACGCCCAGGCCCCGTGCTGGGGTGGCACAGCCAGCAGGCTGCCTGCGCGACTCATGGGCCAACCCTAGGCAGGCTGACGTCCTCGCCCCGGTAATTCAGGGAAAGGCCCGGCGCGCCGGGGCGATTGATGATTGCCTAGCGCCGTCCGGTCCGCGACGGCCCGGTGTGATGGAGGGGAACCTGATGGCACAGGGCAAGGGGCGGACCGTGCTGGTCACCGGCGGGACGAAGGGCTGGGGTCGCGCGATCGTCGATCGCTTCGCGGACGAGGGCGCCGAGCTCTTCATCAATTTCGCGCATGACGAGCAGGCGGCCGATCAGCTCGCCGAGGGCCTGCGTGCGCGGGGCGTGACCGCCCACCTCATCCAGGCCGACATGGGCGCTGCCGAGGGCATCGAGCGAATGTTCGCGCAGCTGCGCGACAGCACCGAGCACCTCGACGTCGTCGTCCACAATGCCTTCCACCTCACCAATGCCAACCCGCTGGCGGCAACGCGAGAGCAGTGGATGCGCGCGATGGAGGTCGGCCCACTTGCGCTCATGAGCATCGTCCAGCAGGCCGCACCGATGCTGCCGGAGTCCACGGGCCGCATCATCGCCACGAGCAGCGTCGCCACGAGCCGCATCTTCCACGCCACCCAGGGGCTCGGGTACTTCCCGATGGCGGCGGCCAAGGGCGCCCTCGAGGTGTCGGTGCGATTCCTGGCAACCGAGCTCGCGCCACGGGAGATCACGGTCAATGCGGTCGCGGCGGCCTACATCGGAACCGAGGGCCTGCTGCAGGCACCCCAGCCATTCCTGGACGCGATCGCGAAGAAGACTCCGTACGGACGCATCCCCAGCGCAGCCGAGATGGCCGGGATCGTGATGATGCTCGCCTCACCCGATGCCGCGCTCACCACCGGCCAGGTGATCGTCGCCGACGGCGGCTTCACCCTGGTCTAGGGCGTCACAGGATCAGCGGCTTGGTCCCGGCCATCTGGAGGCTGGGGTCATTGATCCAGTCGACACCGGGCACGTCGACATAGAGCTCGACCTCATTGCCGTCGGGGTCGGCGATGTAGAGGCTGTGCGTGATCGTGTGGTCGCTGGCGCCGAGCACCGTGACGTTGTTCTCCCTGATCACGGCCAGGGCGGCACGCAGCTCGTCGTCGCTGTCGCCGATCTTCAGGCCGAAGTGGTACATGCCGACGCGCCGCCCCTGCGGGATGGCCGTGGCGTCCTTGCCCACCTCGATGAGCAGCAGCTCGTGATGGGTGCGGTTGGACGGCGATGAGAATGCGGCCGCGGGGATCCGGCGGTCACCGTCATCGCCGCCGAAGATCTTGCGCCAGCCGAGCACGTCGCGGTAGAAGTGGATGGAGGCATCGAGATCGCTCACGTACAGCACGAGGTGCCCGAGCTCCTGCACCTGCATGTCAGCCTCGACCGAGGATGTCGAGCAGGCGAGACTGCAGCGGCGCATCCTCGGGCACCTGACCCGTGCTGCCCGAGCCGAAGACCCCGGTCGAGGCAAGATGCCCGGCGCGAGGCTCGAGGCGCTCCCAGAGGAAGGCGACCAGAGCCGGGTCGATGTCCGGTGACTGGCCGGTGGCAACCGCCAGGTCCCAGCCATGGATCGCCAGGTCGATGATGCGGAACTCGAAGAGCTGACCGGCCGGGATGTCGCCGATGGGATGGGCCACGGTGCCGCCCATTGCGCCCGGTGCTGCGAAGGCGGCGGCCTGCGCGGCCGCAGAGGCCCGGAACGCCTCGACCAGCTGATCGTCCGGCTCGGTGCAGGCCATGGCGGCGATCCCGGCTGCGCGGTCTCCTCCGCCCAGGAGCGCGACGGACATGCGATTGGCGCCGATGACGTGGCGCGCGAGGTCGCTCACCGACCAGCCCTCGCAGCCCGTGGGCGTGGCCCACTGATCGGGGCGCACGCCGGCCAGCGGGGAGTCGAAGGTGCCCTCGGCGGCCACCAGTGCATCAGTCGGATTCATGCGAGGAGACTAGCCTTCGGCTGCGGGCGCGACATGCCACTCACCACGATTGCCGAGTGCATCAACGAGGCTCGTTCGACTGGCACAATCGCCGTTCTGGAGGAACCATGACTGTCTACTCGATCTCGCACATCAACATCAACGTGGCTGACCTCGATGCCTCTGTCGACTTCTATGTGGGCAGGCTCGGTCTCACGCTGGTGCGGCGCGTCAGCACCGACCCGGTTCCTGAAGCAGCCGATGCACCCGCGTCCCTGGAGACGGCCATCATCAACACCGGTGGACGCGGGGTGAGCCTGGAGAACATCATGTACACCGCGCCCGCAGATCCGGCCGCCGCGCAGGCACCCAGGCTCGGTGTCACCGGGCTGCGCCTGGAGATCGCGGGCACCAGCCTGGGCGGCAGCACGCTCACCGATCCTGACGGCGTGCAGGTGCACGTTTTCGAGGCGGACCGCACCCGCATCGCCGGTGCACGGGTGCACGTGGCCGACCTGGAGGACACGCGAGCGCACTGGGCCGGCGCGCTGGGCTTCGAGGTGCACGATGCCGAGGCGGGCAGCGACCACGATGCCTTCGTCGAGGTGCGCAGCGCCACCGACCAGTTCCGCATCGAGTTCATCGTCGTCGGCGGGCCGGTCGCGAGCACGAACGGGACCCAGCTCGGCGCACGCCGTCTGGCATTCACCGTCGATGACGTGCAGGCGACCTACGATCGCGCGCTCCTTGCAGGCGGGCGCCCGTTGGATGCACCCGCGCGCTTCGAGCTCGGACCGGTGCGCATGATCGCCGGGCTGTGGTTCGACCCCAGCGGCGTCGTGCTCCAGGGACTGCAGTTCATCAAGGACGAGCCCGCATGACCGAAGGCCCCCCGGGACACCTGCCGTCGCCCGACGAGGAGCGCAGCGTGCTGAGGGAGGCCCGCGCGATCGACGATGCGGCGATGGCGGCGCCCACTGCTCCGCACCGCTTCGTCGACCTGCCCGAGGACATCGAGGACCTGCTCCCGAGGGCTCCCTCGTACGGCGGCCTGGTCGTGGCCGTCGTCGCGGCCCTGGTCGTGTCGATCGGCACCATCGCTGCCGGCATCGGGGCCTTCTACGCGGGACTGCAGATCCCCAAGGCTCCGCAGGAGGTGGTCATCGGGCCGTGGACCGTGCTCGTCTCCGATCAGCTGCCGCCCAGGCAGCTGATCGCGGCCGCACTGCTCGGCATGGTCGGCATCGCTGCAGCGGCCGTGAGCTTCGAGATCGTCGCGGCCCTGATGTCGGTGAACCCGAGACGGCGCGTGCTCGGCTCCTATCGGCCGCAGACGCGCGGCGTCGACCTGGCCGGCATGCGCGTGCGCGTGACCGTGCTCATGCCGGCGCACAACGAGGAGGCCTCGCTCCCGGTGACGCTGCAGGCCCTGAAGGAGCAGACGCGTCAGCCTGACCGGGTCATCGTGGTGGCCGACAACTGCACCGATCGCACCCCGGACATCGCGCGCGAGATGGGGTACGAGGCGTTCCTGTCCGTGGGCAACGTGCACAAGAAGGGCGGCGCCCTCAACCAGGCCCTGGCTGCACTCCTGCCCGACTCCGATGCCTTCGACGTCATCCTCGTCATGGATGCCGACACCTCGCTCGGGCCGCAGTTCATCGAGGTCGCCGCCGGCAGACTCGAGGCCGACCCCGAGCTCAGCGCCGTCGGCGGCGTGTTCTTCGGCGAGGGCGGCCACGGGCTCATCGGGCAGTTCCAGCGCAACGAGTACACCCGGTACTCGCTCCAGATCCGCGCACGCAAGGGCCGCGTGTTCGTGCTCACGGGCACGGCGACGATGTTCCGCGCCGACGCACTGCTGGATGTCGCCGCTGCGCGCGGGGTGTTCATCCCCGGCGAGACGGGCAAGGTCTACGACACTGCAGCGCTCACCGAGGACAATGAGCTGACCCTGGCGCTCAAGTCCCTGGGCGCGACCATGGTCTCCCCGCCGGAGTGCACGGTCACGACCGAGCTCATGCCGACCTGGGGCAACCTTTGGGTGCAGCGCAAGCGGTGGCAGCGTGGTGCGCTGGAGAACCTGAGCGCCTACGGCATCACGCGCGCCACCATCCGCTACTGGGGCCAGCAGATCGGCATCGGATACGGGTTCGTCGCGCTCAACTCGGCCCTGCTCCTCATGCTCATCACCGTGCTCGCCATCGACGAGTGGATCTGGTTCCCGCTGTGGGTGGTCATCGGCCTCATCTTCGTCACCGAGCGGGTGGTCACGGCCTGGCGGGGCGGCTGGCGGGCGCGGCTCCTGGCACTGGCGCTCTTTCCCGAGCTCGCCTACGACGTCTACCTGCAGATCGTCTTCCTCAAGTGCCTGTTCGACATCACCTTCGCCCGGCGCACGACCTGGGGACACGTGCAGCACGACACCGTGGGTGCCGCGTGATGCATGCACCGTCGGGCATCCTGCTGCCCTCCAGCACCCTCACCCAGCCGTGGTTCATCGTCCTCGCGACAGCAGTCGCCTTCAACACGATCATCTACCTGGGCCTGACGGTCTCGAAGCTCATCCCGTGGCCGCATCAGTTCCATCCGGTGCGGATCCGACGGTGGCTGCGCGTCATCGGCGCCAGTCCCGCACCCGCATCCGAGCTCGACGTGGCCACCGCACGCAGCGGCCTGGACCTGGTGACCCAGCTGCAGCAGGAGCACCAGGACCCCTTCATCGACCTGCGTCATCGGGTGGCGCGCGCCAGCATCCCGCAGGGCTTCGCCCTGGCTGGTGGACTCGTCGTGCTCGTCACCCTGACCGGACTGCTCTTCATCCCTGAGCCCTCCATGGCGCATATCGCGATCCTGCTGCTGTTCGGCACCGGCCTGCTCATGACCGCTCAGGTGCTCCTGCGCAAGCGCTTCGCTGCGATCACCATGATCTGGTCCTGGGTCGTGTTCATGGTGGTGCTGGCCTCGCTGCTCGGCATCTTCGCCATCACGAGCGGCAACGAGGTCGATCTCGCCTACATGCTCGTGGTGCTGGCAGCCTTCGCTCCCCTCACCCTCGCGTGGGGTCCGGCACTCGTGGGCATGGGCGTGATCTTCGTCGAGGTGCTGGTCGCAGCACAGATCATGCCCGTCACCACTGGAGTGAGCTGGGTCGCGGCAGCCCTGGCAGCGGCCCTGTCCAGTGCCACCATGCTGCGCCTGCGCATCATCTCGGTGGACTCCCTGACGACCAAGGAGGCTCGCACCACCGCCATGGCGACCACCGATGTGCTCACGGGCATGCTCACGCGACGCGGACTCATCACGCTGCTGCCGGGCATGGCGTCCGTGGCGCAGCGCAGCGGTCAGCATGTGTGCCTGGTGGCGGTCCAGGTGCAGGACCTGCACCTGGCGAACGCGCAGTACGGCACTCACTATGGCGATGACGTGCTCAAGAGCGTCGCAGCGTCGGTGCGTGCAACGGTGCGCCGTGGCGACTACGTCTCGCGCTGGGGAGACGACGAGTTCCTGGTGGTGGGCATCGGCAGCACCCCGAATGCGGAGGTTATCTCGCAGCGCATCGATGCCCTGATCGAGCGCAGCGGCGTCAACCTCGGCAAGTGGCCGATCGTCGTGCAGGTCAGTGCCGTGGCAGGAGATCCTGCCGTGACGACCTTCGACGCGCTGCTCGAACAGGCGCTGCCGTCGCAGCTACCGCGCTGAGTCGTCGATGATCGCGAACAGTGACGCGAGCGCATTGCTGAACGCCTCGTAGGTCTCCAGCTCGGCGATCTCCTGCCGGGTGAACCATCCGGACGCCTGGTTCTCCCAGTGCAGGTCGTCGGGCGGGCTGAACTGCTCGGTCACCTGCACGACGACGGTGGTGTACGACCACGACTCGTGCACATGCTCGGCGTGGTGCCCGAGCACCTCGACCTCGATGTCGATCTCGATCTCCTCGCGGAACTCGCGCAGGGCGCCCTGCACCGGGGTCTCCCCTGCCTCGAGGGCTCCGCCCGGGAAGGCCCACTGGCTGCGACCGCCCTCGACGTTGTCCCCGCGCTGGGCCAGGAAGAAGGTCTCATGCCCGTCGGCGTCGACGTGGCGGATCAGCACCCCGGAGGCTCCGTGCAGGCCCCAGCGCCGCTGGCCGTCGGGGAAGAAGACGAAGCCGTCGCCGCTGGCTCCCCATGGCACCGGCACATGGACAGGCTGCCCGGTGGCCGCGGCCTGCGACGCGAACTGCTGATGCCACTCCACGTCGGCAGCCTAGGCCCCGTGAGCCTGCCCCGTGGTCAGTCCCGACCGTTAGGGTGCTGCTCGTGCCCCGATTCCGGACCCTGAGCCTGCTGCTGGCAGGCCTGGCCACCGTGTGGCTGCTGCCGCTGGCCCTCCTGCAGGGCCAGGGGCCCCTGGCATCGATCTGGGCCTCGAGCCTGTGGGGCATCGTCGGAGCGGCCCTGGCCGCAGGGGCCGTCTACTGCGCGTGGGCGCAGGGCCCCACGTCCTCCTGAGTCCCACCGGCACCGGGCACGGTCCCGGGCATCCTGACCTGACCTTTACCGAATCGTGACCGTTCATTGGCGCTGCTCGCGGAATATCGCTGCTGCAGACCAGTGTTGAAGTCAACGGAACCGCGGGAGCGCAGCCACCGTCAAACAGGCAACGGCTCGCCCAGTGGAGTGAAGGAGCAGTGCGATGAATGAACTGTCCATGCGAGGCTCGCGCATCGGAGCACTCAGCTACGAGAACGACCTGCATGTCGTACCGGCAGCACGTCAGGTGCTGCAGTACGTCTGTCCCGAGGGCCACGCGACGGTGATCCCGTTCTCGATCGAGGCCGAGGACATTCCGCACACGTGGGGCTGCCGCTGCGGGCGCGAGGCCAAGGCGACCAGCACGCTGGAGAACATGGCCTCCACCGATGTCAAGGAGGAGCGCTACGTGCGCACCCACTGGGACATGCTGCTCGAGCGACGCACCATCGGCGAGCTCGAGGAGCTCCTCAATGAGCGGCTCGCGCTGCTGCATGCCCATGAGCTGCCGGCCCTGAAGTCGGCCTAGTCCAGGCGCTCGATCGAGCGCGGATCGAAGGGGTCGTCATCCTCACGGATGACGACCCCTTCGACGACCTCGCTCCCACTCCCCCAGGTGCTCATGCGCCAGTTCACCCCACCAGCGGGCGAGCTGAAGTTCTGCATCGGCGAAGCCAGCCTGCGCTGCACCCACGGGATGAAGCAGGCGACCGCCAGGACATCGGTCCAGAAGCCGGGCACCATGAAGAGCACCCCGGCCAGCATCCGGAAGGTGGCCAGGCGCGTGGGCAGTGCTGATCGCTGCGCCGACTCGAGTGCCATGCGTCCGCCGGACTTGAACACCCCGATGCCGATCGGGAAGCCGGCGACGTAGATGAGGATGGCCCAGGCCCATCCGAGCCAGACCACGAAGGCCCAGAAGGTGCAGATCTCGAGCAGCGGGTACCCGAAGACGAGCAGGCGACGCCTCACCCGCCGTCCGCCTCGCGCGACGATGACAGGCGCCGCCGCTGCGCCTTGCGGCGCAGTCGCGTCACACGGTCGTCGAAGCCCCACATGGTCACCCGCCACAGCGCCTCGACGACGATCTTCTGGTTCATCTTGCTCGTGCCCACCTCGCGCTCGACGAACGTGATCGGGACCTCGGTGATGCGAAGCTGACGCTGGGCAGCTCGCCAGGCCAGGTCGACCTGGAAGCAGTACCCCTGCGAGGCGACCTCATGCAGATCGAGACGGCGCAGGGTGTCGGCCCGGAAGGCGCGATAGCCGCCCGTCACATCGCGCAGCGGGATGCCGAGCAGCACGCGCGTGTACAGGCTCCCCCCGCGCGAGAGCATCTCGCGATGCTTGGGCCAGTTGACGATCCCGCCGCCATCGACCCAGCGTGAGCCGAGCACGAGGTCGGCATCGCGCAGGGCGTCGAGCAGGCGCGGGAGCTGCTCGGGCTGATGCGAGCCGTCGGCATCCATCTCGACCACGACGTCATAGTCATGCTGGAGCGCCCAGGAGAAGCCGGCGAGGTAGGCGGCTCCAAGCCCCTCCTTGCCCAGCCGGTGCATGACGTGGATCCGGCTGTCCAGGGCCGACAGGGCATCGGCGATGCGTCCGGTGCCATCGGGCGAGTTGTCGTCAGCCACCAGGATGTCGGCCTCGGGGACGCTGGCCCGCACGCGCTGGACGATGGTCTCGATGTTCTCGCGCTCATTGAACGTGGGGATGATCACCACGATGCGGCCGAGGTCCTCGAATGTCACCCGGCAACCTTACGTTGCCTCTCGCCGCGACGCCTGATGGCCTGTGCAACCGACCAGCCGACCATGCCGAGGGCGGCCAGCACCCACAGTGCCGCCAGCGGGCGTCCGAGCCAGGCACTCGGATTCCGCGCTCCACGCAGCGCCACCTCGCGCACGAGAGCCCCGACCTCGCCCTGCCCGAGCTGGGCGTCGACCGAGCCATCGGGACGGATGAATGCGGAGATGCCCGTGGTGGCCGCCACCACGACGCTGCGCCCGGTCTCGAGCGCGCGCACGCGTTCGATGGCGAACTGCTGCTCAGGCTGTGACGTGCCGCCGTAGGTCGCATTGTTCGTCTGCACGGTGAGCACGCGGGCGCCGCCGTCGATGAGCGGGTCGATCACGGTGCTGTAGGCGATCTCGAAGCAGATGACGTCGCCGACCGCGACCCCGCCGATCGACATGAGGCCCGGCACGCTCCCCGCGGCGAAGTCGCGTCCGATCCGGCTGAACCGGTCGATGAGGGGGGCGACGAGCGAACGGAAGGGGATGTACTCACCGAAGGGCACCGGATGCGTCTTGCTGTAGGTGGCACCCGGGCCGGTGCGCGGATCCCAGACGATCCCCTGGTTGAGCACCGACGTCGGATCCCCAGGGATGTCGACGACCGCGCCGACGAGCACCGGCACGTCGATGGCGCGCACAGCAGTGCCGATCATCGCCGCGGCCTGCGCATCGCGGAACGGGTCGAGGTCGGACGAGTTCTCGGGCCACAGCACGAAGGCCGGCGCCTCGATGCGGCCAGCCGCAATCTCGCGGGCGAGCGTCACGGTCTCGCGCACGTGGTTGTCGAGCACTGCACGTCGCACATCGAGGGCCCCCAGGCCCAGCTCGGGCGTGCTGCCCTGCACGAGGCCGATGCGTGCCGACTCCGCACCGCCCACGGTGTCACCGCTGGTCGGCGGGTGCAGGAGCAGCGGCGCGACCACCACGGCGATCGCCATCGTCAGCCACGCACCGGCACGACTCCAGTCGCGGGCGCTCATCGCCAGCACCGCGGCGACGAGCCCCGCAGCGACGAGCACCACCAGTCCGGTGGCACCCAGGACCCCGACGACCATGCTGCTGCGGCCGAAGGTGGTGTCCGCCTGCGCGAACGCCAGGCTCCCCCAGGGGAACCCGCCGAAGGGGAAGCTGCCACGCAGCCACTCCTGCCCCACCCACACACCGGCGACCCAGAGGGGCCACGCCGGCAGCCGGCTCACGAGTGCGATGCCGATGCCCATGAGCCCGACGAAGATCGCGCACACGACCGAGAGCAGGACCCAGGCGTCCTGGCCGACCACCATGAGCCAGGTGAGCAGCAGCAGGAAGAACACCGCCCCGCCCACGAAGGCACGCAGGAA
>JAQTXL010000170.1 GCA_028688835.1 Candidatus Nanopelagicales bacterium
CATCGAGGTCGTGCCCGAGGTGCTCGCGCTCAGGCCGTCAGTCGAGGGTGCCGCACTGGCGGCGGCGCGGCGTGCAGTCGAGCAGTGCAGCGATGCCCTGGTCGTCGAGCTGCCGGTCATCGACGCAGCGCGGTCACTAGACGCCTGGGTGCCCGCGCGCGGCTGGAGACGGCGGCGCAGGCGGGCGGCAGGGGTCGAGCAACTGCTGGGAGCGATCGACCATGCACGTCCGTGAGCAGGGCCAGTGCAGCGACGCCGCGGCTCAGGGCGAGGGCAGCACGACGACGAGCGTGCCCTTGTGCGCGAATCGGTAGACCCTGGCGGCTGCATCCTCCGACAGCCGCACGCAGCCGCCGCGGGCGATCGGGAGCCCGAGCTGCTTGATCGAGTGCATGGCGGTGCCGTCGTAGTAGCGCGGGATGGCGTGCAGCCCGATGGGGGACTTGGTGTCGGGACCGTAGGTGAAGCGCACCATGTGGTTGAAGGTGACCTTCGAGTTGGGATTGAACGCCACCGGTGACTTGGAGAACACGCGGTAGGTGCCGGCCCTGGGTCGGTCCCAGCGCCCGACCACCGGGAAGCGTGCAGCCACGGTGTCATCGGCCCGGATGAGCCAGACCGTCATGAGCGCCTTGTCGTAGACCACGCGCTTGGTGCCGGCATGCGCGCGGTCGGCGGGGTAGTCGGGCACCCACTTGGCCTTGCGGGTGCGCGACGCCGCGCGCGGTGCATGGGTGGCGGTCGGTGCAGGTGTCGCAGACGGCAGCGCAGGAGTCGCCGCGCCTGCCTCAGCCGGCGCGGTCGCAGGGTCGGTCGCCGAATCGGCGGACCAGGCCGACGACACCACCCAGCCGCCGCCCATGAGGAGCGCCAGCGCGACCACGAAGGCCACGGTGCGCCCTGAGCGCGATGCGGGCAGCGCGCTGCGACTCGTCATGCTGCCGTTGTACCGCACGCACGGCGGCAAACCCGGCTGCCGCACGGGTGGATCGCGGCAGACCCGGTGATGCCCGTCTAGGAGTCAGCGCTGTGCTCGACCAGCCACTGCGCGGCGAACTCCTGCTCCTTGGCGAGGTAGCGCTCGGTCTGCTCCAGGGCAAGCCGCTCGACCTTGCCGCCGAACAGGGGCACGGCGGCCTTGAACTCGCCCTCGGTGACCACTGTGGTGCGCGTGCCGTCGAAGCTCATGGCTGCCGTGCCGGTGAAGACCAGCGGAGCGCTGAAGTCGACGGTGAAGGCGCAGGCGCAGGTGCCGTCGGCGATGGGCTGCCAGGCCTGGTGCTCGGTCACCGTCAGCGTCTCGCCGACGATGGAAGCGGCGAAGGCCGGCATCTCGGACGGGAGCACCCTGGTGATCACGACCGAGGTGACGCCATCGGCGCCCTGCTCCAGGGTCGCGGTGACCTCGAGGGCACCCGTCACGCGCGCACGTGCATCGATGTAGGCCGCGTCCGTCACCATCGCACGCACGACGGCAGGCGTGGCCGCGTAGGCCTGCGTGCACTGCAGCCTGGTTCCCATGCGAGACATCCCTTCGGTTACTCGTTAGCGTAGACGGGTGACTGATGCGGTGGATGCTGTGCTCGACCTCCTCGGCAGCGAGGCGGACCCCTCATTGCGCGTGCTCGCCGAGCGCACGTTCCGGTACCTGTCCTGGGACGACGTGCGCGGCTTCACTCCGGCCATCCTGACCGCGCATCTCGAGCACCTGCGCACGGTGGCCGAGGAGCGAGCACGCGGTCGCAGCACGGTCGAGGTGCGCAGCACCGAGGGCACGGAGTTCACCGTCGCCACGGTCATCAGCGATGACTCGCCGTTCCTCGTCGACTCCATCGTCGGTGCGCTCCAGGTCGAGCATCGAAGCCCGCGGCTGGTGGTGCACCCCCAGGTGGTCGTGCGCCGCGACGAGACCGGGCGACTGGTCGAGATCCTCGATCTCGACAGTGACGACCCGCGCCCGGCCGACGCCGTCGTCGAGGCCTGGATCCAGGTGGAGCTCGAGCGCGACTACCTGCACGAGGACAACCGGCGCACGGCCGATCATCTGCGTCGGGTGCTGCGCGACGTCCAGGCTGCGATCGGCGACTGGGGTGCGATGCGCGAGCAGGCGCTCGAGGTCGCCGCCTCGCTCGTCGACGGACCCACCGGCGTCTGGGATCCCCTGGAGGTCGCCGAGAGTGCCAACCTGCTGCGCTGGATGGCCGATGAGCACTTCCTGTTCCTGGGCTACCGCGAGTACGCACTCGTCGAGGCCGATGGCTCCGAGGCACTCAAGGAGGTGGAGTCCACTGGCCTGGGCATCCTGCGCGCACGCGATGCCGGCGCCGACGCGCGCACCGGCCCCGACCTGCTCGCACTGTCGCCGCTCGCGCAGGCGCAGGCCCATGATCCGCACCCGCTGGTGCTCACCAAGGCGAACTCGCGCTCGACCGTGCATCGCACGTCGTACCTCGACTACGTGGGCGTCCGAGTGGTCGACGAAGCCGGGCGCGTGACCGGCGAGCGGCGCTTCCTGGGGCTGTACACCGGCGCCGCGTTCACCGAGAGCGTGCTGTCGATCCCCGTGCTGCGCACCCGGTTCGATCGCATGATGACCGCGATGGACATCGTCCCGGGCTCGCACAGTGCGCGCGACCTGCGCCAGTTCATCGAGACCTTCCCCCGCGACGAGTTCTTCACCATGCACGCAGCGCAGCTGGTCGAGCTGGCCACCTCGGTGATCCACCTGTCCGAGCGCCGGCAGGTCAAGGTGTATGTGCGCCCTGATGACTTCGGGCGCTATGTCTCCGCCTTCGTCTACCTGCCGCGCGACCACTACAACACCGACGCGCGCCTGCACATCCAGGAGATCCTGCGCGAGTACTACGACGCCGGCACGGTCGACCACTCCGTGCAGGTCACCGAGGCGCCGCACGCCCGGCTGCACTTCGTGGCTCACCTGCGCGAGGGCGCACCAGTGCCGCAGACGCGGGTCGATGAGCTCGAGACCGCCATCGAGCTCGCAGTGCGCACCTGGGTCGACGACTTCACGACCGCCGCCGTGGCCGCGATCGGCAGCCTCGATGTGGCCTCGTTCCTGCACCAGTTCGTCGATGCCTTCCCTGAGGGGTACAAGGCCGCCTGCAGCGCCGAGATCGGCGTCCAGGACGCGCTCACCATCAGCCGCCTGGCCGAGGGCGAGCTGCAGGTCGAGTTCGCCCGGGCAGCGGACGACACCAGGTCGGCGCGCATCCGCCTCATCCGCATCGGCGATGCGATGTCGCTCTCGCAGGTGCTCCCGATGCTGCAGCACCTCGGCGTGCGCGTGCTCAGCGAGTACCCCTACGAGGTCAGGCGCGACGGCTTTCCGCCGGCCTGGATCCTCGACTTCGGCGTCGAGCTGCCTGAGGGCGAGCTGCTGGCTGAGGACTCGCTCGCTGAGCGCTTCATCGACGCCTTCCGCGCCGTGTGGTTCGGCAGCGCCGAGTCCGACGACTTCAACGGGCTCGTGCTGTGCGCGGGGCTCACGTGGCGGCAGGCAGCGCTGCTGCGCGCCTACTCGCGCTACCTGCGCCAGATCGGCACCGCCTTCGGCCAGGACTACATCCAGCGTGTCCTGCTCACCTACCCGGCGGTGGTCGGGCTGCTGGTCGAGCTGTTCGGGCGGTTGTTCGATCCCGAGTTCCCCGGGGATCGCGAGGCGCATGCCGCGGAGGTCGCCGCGCGCATC
>JAQTXL010000171.1 GCA_028688835.1 Candidatus Nanopelagicales bacterium
CGCATGCTCCTGGAATGGGCGGATGTGATCGAGCGCCTGGGCACGGCATGAGCGAGCAAGCGCCTGTCCAGTACCTCTCCGTGGAGGACCTCCTCGCTCTCGTGCGTGTGCTGGGTGTCGGTCCTGTGCGCGACCTGGGGCTGCTCGACGCTGCTGCCGCTCGGCCTGCCTCACACCTGTTCGGGCAGGAGTCGTATCCCGCGCTCGAGCTCAAGGCCGCGGCACTGCTGGAGTCGGTGACCAACCATCACGCGCTCGTCGATGGCAACAAGCGACTCGGATGGCTGGCTGCCGTGGTGTTCCTCGACCTCAACGGCTTCAGGTGCACGCTGTCACAGGACGATGCGTTCACCTTGGTGTGGGACATCGCCGCAGGCGATCTCGAACTCCGGGTGATCGCAGAGCGCCTGCCCATCGAGCCGAAGTGAGCGCGCCCCTGAGGATGTCCGTCCCCTGCGCAGTGAACTAACGCTGCGCGAGCTCCTGCGCATAGACCTCGAGATAGCGGGCCACCACGACCTCGGGTGACCACGTCGCGAGCGCATGGGCGCGAGCCGCTGCACCGAACTCGAGCCGTCCGGTCGTGAGGGCCTCGATGATGCCCGCAGCGAGCTCGTCGACATCGAAGGGTGCAGCGAGCATGCCTGTCACGCCGTGCTCGACGATGTCGGGCAGCCCGCCGATGTCGAAGGCAGCGACCGGAATGCCGACGCTCTGCGCCTCCATGGCCGTGAGCGGCATGTTGTCCTCACGACTGGGCACCGCGACGACATCGGCAGCGGCGTAGAGCGCGCGCAGCTGCTCATTGCCCGAGATCTCGCCGACCCAGTGGACGAAGTCGAGCGCGGCAGTGGCTGCATCGTCTCCGCGCGGCCCGGCGACCACGACCTGCGCGCCCGGCACTGCCGAACGCACCTGCTGCATCGCTGATGCGAGCAGGTCCCAGCCCTTGCGCCGGTCGGCAACGCCTCCCGAGGACAGGAACAGCACGATCGGCGCGTCGGGCGGCAGGGCATGCAGCGCACGGGCCTGGTCCTGCGGCATCGGCGCGAAGGCCTCGGTGTCGATCACGTGCGCAATCCGGGTGATCGGCCACGACCGCGTGAGCAGGCTGTCGCGGGCGCAGGCCGCGAGCCAGCTGCTCGCGGGCACCAGGTGGCGCGGGGTGGTCCAGTGCAGCAGCTTGCGGTTCCAGGTCTCGAGCTCGAGATCGACGCCGCGATCGCCAGGGGCGCGGTTGCGCGCGGTGTAGCCCGTCAGCCAGCGGGCGGCATCGGTGTCGACGCCGTAGTGCTCGCTGCCGGCCATCACCCACATGTCATAGAGCGACCAGACCACCGGCTTGGTGATGCGGCCGATCTGCTTGATGGTCAGGAACCCGTTGGTCACCCAGTGCAGGTTGACGATGTCGGCATCGGAGGCGTTGATGGCATCGGCGTCGAGCGCACCGAAGCGCGCCGGCGAGCGCCACGTGGGATTGGGCGAGCGCTGCATGTCCCACAGCCTGCGGTCGGCGAACTGCGCGGCGCGCCAGCGCCGGTCAGCGGCTCCGGTCAGCTCGATGACCTGCGGGTCGGACGAGGACTTCTCGGCGACGAGCATCGACGAGTCCACGCCGCGCGCGCGCATCGCGGTGTGCAGGGCGAAGGCTGCGCGGCCCGCGCCGCCGTGCGCGTCGTAGGTGCTGACATGCAGGACCTTCATGGCTCGACGACATCTCGCACGACCCAGTCCTCGATGATCCGCGATCGGCCATCGGACCCGAGCCGCAGCCACTCCTTGGCCAGCAGGCCGGCCCGCCCCAGCGACGTCGGGATCACCCGCGGATGCGCCACCACATAGCGGCCGAGCCAGGCGACCAGGTGCTGGTCCTCCTTGCGCGCGGTCAGGCCGTACGAGGCGCGGTCGGAGTTGGGGCGCCCGTAGATGATCGAGACGGGCTCCGCGAACTCCGCGACGAACCGGTTGCAGGTCGCCGAGGCGATGGCCATCTCGATGCGCATGGGTCCGCGCTTGCGCGGCCGGCAGTCGCGCACCTGCAGGTAGCTCTCGAACTGGCAGACCGAGCCCGACATCTGCATGTAGGTCGGCTGCTGCAGCTGGCGCGCGATCCAGTCGATGACGGGCAGTCGTGTCGGGCCGGGCACCGGGAAGGAGGTCCAGGACTCCAACGGGGCGTCCCACGGGCCGCTGTAGAGCTCCTCGGCTTGCTCATGGCGCATAGCCCAGGGGCCGAAGTAGGCCACGCCTTCGATCAGTGGCCAGGAGCCGCGCCCGTCGACGATCGCCTCGATGCCGTGCACGCGGAGCTGGTCGTCGTAGGCCAGCCAGTAGACCCAGTCGGTGGGCTGCGCTCCCGTGCGCTCCAGGTGGTCGACCCAGAAGGCCTGGTGCTCCATCGTCGGCAGCTCGGCGCCCGTGCACAGCAGCTCGATCTTGGATCCGGGGTGGGCGGCGAGGTGGCTCCGTGCGATCGCCATGTCCTCCGAGTCGGGCGCTGTCGTGACCGAGACCACGATGCGCGAGAACAGGTGCTCGGCCGCCTCCAGCGATGCGAGGCAGCGCCGGAACCGGTCGCCGCCTCGGTAGTCCATCAGCACCAAGATGGGCTGGAACACTGGATGCATGTCCGCATGATGCCATCTCCAACCAGTACGTTAGGTGCCAGTCAGGAAGGAATGCATGAGCATCGTCAAGGGAAGAGCCCTCGTCACGGGCGGTTCGGGCTTCATCGGCTCGCACCTGTGCGAACGCCTCCTCAATGAGGGCTATGACGTGCTCTGCGTCGACAACTTCTACTCGTCGACCAAGGACAACATCGCCCACCTGCTGCCCAACCCGCGGTTCGAGCTCATGCGCCACGACGTGACCTTCCCCCTCTACGTCGAGGTCGACGAGATCTACCACCTCGCGTGCCCCGCAAGCCCGATCCACTACCAGCGCGATCCAGTGCAGACCACCAAGACGGCCGTGCACGGATCCATCAACATGCTCGGACTGGCCAAGCGCACCGGCGCGAAGATCCTGCTGACCTCGACGTCTGAGGTCTACGGCGATCCGCTCGTGCATCCGCAGACCGAGGACTACTGGGGCAACGTCAACCCCATCGGCCCGCGTTCCTGCTACGACGAGGGCAAGCGCGCTGCCGAGACGCTGTTCTTCGACTACCGACGCCAGCACGACCTGAAGATCAAGGTCGTGCGGCTGTTCAACACCTACGGCCCGCGCATGCACCCGCACGATGGCCGGGTGGTCTCGAACTTCGTCGTCAGTGCCCTGCAGGGCTCGCCGATCACGATCTACGGCGAGGGCCAGCAGACCCGATCGTTCTGCTACGTCACCGACCTGATCGACGGGCTCATGGCGATGATGCAGTCGCCTGACGACGTGACCGGGCCGATCAACCTGGGCAACCCCGGCGAGTTCACCATCGCGCAGCTCGCCGACCTGGTGATCGAGCAGACGGGCACCGCGTCACCGATCACCTACCTGCCGCTGCCCGAGGATGACCCCGTCCGCCGTCAGCCCGACATCACGCGCGCCCGAACCCAGCTCGGCTGGGAGCCCACCATCGCCCTGGCTGACGGCCTGGCCACCACCATCGAGTACTTCCGCTCGACTCTCGACTGATGCATGGAGCGCTCCTCGTACTGCTGACCTGGACGGTGCTCACCGCCG
>JAQTXL010000172.1 GCA_028688835.1 Candidatus Nanopelagicales bacterium
CCTCGGGCTCGATCAGTCGCGTGAGCTCGGGCTGCTCCATCCGCGGATCGATGAACGGGTACTTGTGGTTCTCGAAGACGCGGAACCAGCGGTCGAGTCGGACGTCGATGCTCGACGGCTGGATCATCGCCTCGCTGAAGGGCTCGACAGCGACCCGCTCCGACGCGATCTCGGCCTTGATGTCCCGATCTGAAAGCAGCACGGGAGGAGGCTACCCAACTGCGGCCTCCCGTGCGCGAGCGGCGGCCAGCGGATGCGCACGTCCCGCGACGTGCCGGCGGCTGGGCCAGCGGTGCGAACACCCGTGGTCGTGGCTGCTCGCGAGTGTTCGGGAGATGTACGAGGACCCTTCCGCCGGGAACCCCTGGTCCGGACGAGGCGTCCGATCACCATGACCACCCTGCGCACCCGGCTCATCGCGCTGCTCCTGGCGACCCTGTCCATCTCGCTCGCCGGCCCCGCCCTGGTGTCCACGGCCGTGCAGGCCAGCGTCATCGTGCCCGCGTCGACCGCAGCCCTCCCCGGCCAGGTGAGCCAGTTCCGGCAGGGAGTCGCGGCCACCCTGCGCGACTACTTCGCGACCTACGGCGACCGGCTCAGCGCGACCGAGCGCGCGCAGATGAACACCCTGGTCGCACAGGTCGACGACGAGCTCGGCGCCCTGCAGCGCAAGGCCTCGGCAGGCGCCCGTCTCGCACGAGCCGGCGCCCCCGCGGCCGACCAGCGCAGGGCCGCACGGGCAACGGCCCGATCCTTCGATGCCGCCTACGCGCGAGCCATGGCGAGCCTGGACAAGGTGCAGCCGATCCTGGCACCCAAGCTCTCGATCTTCGAGGCCCTGCGCGCGAAATCCGACTTCGATCGCCAGATGCAGGCCTTCGAGGAGCTCGGCGCCAGCATCCACGACTCCACGCGCTGACGCACGGTCCGTTCGCATACGGTTGGCGCCATGGTCGCCCGGTGGTTCGGCAGGAAGGCCGCGTCATCACGCGACGCGGCCACGCAGCACGTCGCATCCATGCCTGACGGGCAGGCACCCGGCGAGCACCTCCACGCCGGTCACGAGCCGACGACCCACAGCCTGTCCGCGCTGCTCGCCGCGACACTCGTGTTCGTCGCGAGCGGCGCTGTGCTCGTGCTGGAGATCCTGGCGGTGCGCCTGCTCGCGCCCTATGTGGGGCTGACGCTCGAGACCACCACGGCCATCATCGGCGCCGCACTCGCGGGCATCGCCGTCGGCGCTGCGACCGGCGGCTGGCTGGCCGACCGCACCGACGAGCGCAAGCTGCTTGCCGGCCTGCTCGTCGCCGGTGGCCTGCTGTCGCTGACGATCGTGCCGCTCGTGCGCATGCTCGGCCCAGGAGCCCGCGACGGTGGCGACCCGGCGGTGCTCGGCATCACGCTCATCACACTCGTGCCGACCGCAGCCGTGCTGAGTGCCGTCTCGCCGACCGTCGCCCGCCTGCGCCTGCACGACCTGGGCTCGACCGGCTCGATCGTCGGCGGGCTCTCGGCCTGGGCCACGGCCGGCGCACTGGTCGGCACTTTCGGGACGGGCTTCCTGCTCGTCCCGCTCGCGCCGGTCTCGGCCTCCATCCTGGGCATCGGCGTGGTGCTCGCCCTCATCGGTGCGGCACTGTTCGTCTGGAAGGCCAGGCTCGGCGCCGCTCGCGGCGCAGCGATCGTCGTGGGCACGATGGTGCTCGCCCTGATGACGGCCACGGTCCAGACCCCATGCGACCGCGAGACCGACTACCACTGCGTGCGCGTCGAGCAGGACATCGAACTGGCGAGCGGGCGCACCCTGCTGCTCGACGACGTGCTGCACTCGTACGTCGACCTCGAGGACCCCACGCACATCGAGTACGCGTACACGCGCTGGATCGCCGACGGCATCGATGCAGCTGCTGCATCAGATGAGCCGCTCGACGTCGTGTTCGTCGGCGGCGGCGGCTTCACCCTGCCGCGCTGGCTGCAGGCCACGCGCCCGGGCTCGACCGCGCACGTGCTGGAGGTCGACGGCGATCTCGTCGAGGTGGTGCGGGACAGCCTCGGCCTGCGCGACCAGCCTGGATTGAGCGTCACCACCGGCGACGCGCGCACCACCCTGCGCGACCTGCCGACCGACTCGGCCGATGTCATCGTGGGCGACGCCTTCGGCACCTATGCCGTGCCGTGGCACCTTGCCACCACTGAGTGGGCCCAGGAGGTCCAGCGAGTGCTGCGACCGGGTGGGATCTATGCGCTCAACGTGATCGACTACCCGCCGCTCGAGCTGCTGCGGGCAGAGGCAGCGACGCTGCTCGGCGTGTTCGCGGACGTGCGACTGGTCACGACACCTGACGAGCAGGAGCGACCGGCAGGCGGCAATGGCGTGCTCATCGCCTCCGACCGACCGCTGCCGCCGCCTGCGCCGACCTCGGAGTTCGGCGAGGTGACCCTCGACCGTGCCGAGCTCGTGCGATTCGCCGGAGACGCCGAGCCGCTGCGCGATGACTTCGCGCCGGCCGACCAGAAGCTGACGATCCCCTTCGCCTGACCGGGCGGCCGACCGATCCGCGGATCACGAGGTCAGCGGGTGTGCCCCACGAGCTCGAGGGCGGGAGGCGGCCACGGTGCGCCAACCGCAGTGGCGGCCCGCATGCCGCCCGACTCGATCACCTGAGCGCTCAAGGCCGAGGTGAAGTCGAAGATCGTGCGGAGCTCGTCCGTCGTGAACCGGCTCCAGGCTCGCATGCACGCCTGGTCCGTGCGCAGCTCGATGTCCTCGCGCAGGGCACGACCCGATGCCGTCAGGGCGCCCGCACGATCCAGGAGTCCACGCACATGCAGCGCCGCCTGCGCTGACGACCACACGTCGTCGTCGAGCCGGCGCGTCGCGCGCAGCATGTCGATGTCGTAGCGATCGGACCCCCAGGTGGCTGAGAGCACCTGCGCCTCGGGCACGTCCAGGTCGCTGGCCACCAGTGCTGCCACATGGCCATCGCCCCGGTACTCGCGCAGTGTCGTCCACGCCCGCCAGAGCCGCGCCCACGGCTCGGCAGGCGGCACCACGGCCTGGTTCGCAGCGGCCAGCGGACGCCCGGCCACATCGAGTGCGGCGACAGTCGCGACGAGCAGGTCGCCGACCGAGCGCAGCGCGCCGCCATCGACGCTGTCGCCGAAGATGCGGGCCGCCATCACCGGGATCGACGTGTGCGTCGCCTCGACCACCGCCAAGGGCGTGGTCACCTCCCACACCGGATCCAGGTGCTGCTCGAAGCGCGAGCGTGGGAAGGCATGGAAGGCCGCGGCCACCACCGACGCTGACGCCCGGCCCATCGGCGCACCCCGCAGCGCCAGGAAGGCGGCCTTCCGCGGCACGCCGATCACCTCGATCGCAGCCATGGCCTCGGGGCTCGCCAGGCCGACCAGGGCGAAGGGCTCCGCCGCGGCCCACATCGATCGGGCGACGGACGGGGACAGCGGCGATGCGCTCATGGCTCCTCCAAGCAGGGCAGGCGGACACTGTAGGTCCGATCACCGCACTGCACGCCAGAAGCCGAGCAGGTACTCTGCTCCTCGCGCCTCGGCGCATCGCGGGTGTAGTTCAGTGGTAGAACACCAGCTTCCCAAGCTGGACATGCGGGTTCGATTCCCGTCACCCGCTCT
>JAQTXL010000041.1 GCA_028688835.1 Candidatus Nanopelagicales bacterium
TCCCGGGCCCTGCTCGTCGATCATGCGTGCGGCTGCTAGGCCTTGCGCTTGGTGACCTCATCGGTCAGCTGCGGCAGGACCGTGAACAGGTCGCCCACCACGCCGAAGTCGGCGAGCTCGAACATGGGCGCCTCGGCGTCCTTGTTCACGGCGACGATCAGCTTCGAGGTCTGCATGCCGGCGCGGTGCTGGATCGCACCGGAGATGCCGTTGGCGATGTAGAGCTGCGGCGACACGGTCTTGCCGGTCTGGCCCACCTGGAAGGTGTGCGGGTACCAGCCGGCGTCCGTGGCTGCGCGCGAGGCGCCCACGGCTGCACCGAGTGCGTCGGCCAGTGCCTCGACGACGCCGAAGCCCTCGGCTGCACCGACGCCGCGGCCACCCGAGACGACGATCGCTGCCTCAGTGAGCTCAGGACGGCCGCCCTTCTGGGCTGCGGCGCGACCGGTGACCGTGGCCTTGGTGGCGGCATCGCTCAGGTCGACGGACACGTCGACGCGAGCTGCGGCCCCGGCAGATGCCTCGGGTGCGGTCGAGTTCGGGCGCACCGTGATGATCGGCGTGCCGCTGGAGACCTTCGACTGGACGACGGTCGAACCGCCGAAGATGCTCTGCGTGGCGACGAGGTCGGCGGTGAGGCCGATCGCGTCGGTGATGATGCCCGAGTTGGTGCGCACGGCCAGGCGAGCGGCAACTTCCTTGCCCTCGGCCGAGGACGGCACGAGCACCGCGACCGGCGACAGGTCGGCGACGAGCTTGGCGAGCAGCTCGGCCTTGGGTGCGATCGGGTGATCGGTGTACTGCGCACCATCGGCGACATAGACCTTGGCCGCGCCGAACTCACCGAGCACTGCGCCGGCGGCATCGGTGTAGCCCGGGCCGATCCAGACTGCGCTCGGCTCACCGACCGTGCGTGCCAGGGTCAGCAGCTCGGTGGTGACCTTCTTGACTGAACCGTCTGCGGCCTCAACGAGGACGAGAACCTCTCCCATTACAACTCCTTATGAATGCTGAAAACTTCGATGTGATGAGCGAGATGCTCTAGAGGATCTTCTGCGCGGCCAGGAAGTCCGCAATGGCGATGCCGCCGTTGCCCTCGTCCTGCACGACCACGCCAGCAGCCTTCGGCGGACGGGCAGCGAAGCTGTCGACCTTGGACCAGGCGGCAGCGAGGCCGACCTGTCCGGCGTCGAGGCCGGCGTCGGCTGCGGACAGCGTCTCGACCGGCTTCTTCTTGGCGGCCATGATGCCCTTGAAGGAGGGGTAGCGGGGCTCGTTGATCTTCTCGACGACGCTCACCACGGCGGGCAGCGCGGCCGTGATGGTCTCGACACCGTTGTCGCTGACGCGGTCGATGGTGACCGATCCGCCGGCGACCTCGACCTTGTTGGCGAAGGTCAGCTGGGCCAGGCCCAGGCGCTCGGCGACCATTGCCGGCACGACGCTCATGCGGGCGTCGGTCGACTCCGAGCCGAACAGCACGAGGTCGAAGCCGCGGCCGTCGATGACCTTGGCGAGCGCGTAGCTCGTGGCCACTGCGTCGGAGCCTTCGAGACCAGCATCGGCCAGGTGGATGCCGGCGTCGGCGCCCATGCTCAGCGCCTTGCGCACGGCCTCAGCAGCGCGATCCGGGCCCATCGACACGACGATGACCTCGCCACTGCCATTGGCCTCGACGATCTTCAGGGCCTCCTCGACTGCGTACTCGTCGAGCTCGTTCATGACGCCCTCGACTGCTGCGCGATCCAGGATGGCATCGCCGTCACGGAGCTTCTTCTCGGCCCATGAGTCTGGAACTTGCTTCACACAAACTGCGATCTTCACGAGACATTCCTTTCGAGAGCGACCCGCCGGTTGCGGAGCGTTCTGCAGTGGTTTGGGTAAATGCTAGGCCTTGGTTGCGTTGAGCAGAAGGGTGGAGACGTCGACGACCTCGACGCCCACGGCTCGACCCTCCTCCTGCTGCCGGCTGGTCACCGCGTCGTTGAGCATGACGGAGCAGAACGGGCACGCGACCGCGATGCGCTTGGCGCCGGTGGCGATCGCCTCATCACCACGGTTCTGGTTGATGCGCGTGCCGATCTTCTCCTCCATCCACATGCGTGCGCCGCCGGCGCCGCAGCAGAAGCTCCGGTCGCCGCTGCGCTCCATCTCGACGGTGGTGTCGGCCGTGGCCTTGACCAGCTCGCGCGGGGGCACGTAGACCTTGTTGTGACGACCGAGGTAGCACGGGTCGTGGTAGGTCACCGTCTTGTCGATCTTGTTCACCGGGGTGAGGCGACCGGCCTTGACGAGATCGTTGAGCAGCTCGGTGTGGTGCACCACCTCGTAGTTGCCGCCGAGCTGCGGGTACTCGCGCTTGAGCGTGTTGAGGCAGTGCGGGCAGGTCACGACGATCTTGGTCGCCTTGATCTCGTTCAGCACCTCGACGTTCTGGGCGGCCTGCATCTGGAACAGGAACTCATTGCCTGCGCGACGTGCGGGATCGCCCGTGCAGGTCTCGCCCTCGCCCAGCACCATGAACTTCACGCCGGCGATGTTCATGAGCTCGGCGACGTTCTTCGTGGTGCGCTTGGCGCGATCCTCGAAGGCGCCGGCGCAGCCGACCCAGAAGAGGTAGTCGACGTCGGCGGGGATGGTGTCCTCACCGTTGGCCCCGAAGACGGCGACCTCGAAGTCGACCTCCTCGATCCAGGCGTTGCGATCGGAGGCGTTCATGCCCCAGGGGTTGCCCTTGTTCTCGAGGTTCTTGAACAGGCCGTTGAGCTCGGACGGGAAGTCACTGGCGATCATGACCTGGTTGCGGCGCATGTCGATGAAGTGATCGATGTGCTCGATGTCGACCGGGCACTGGTTGACGCAGGCACCGCACGTGGTGCAGTTCCAGAGCGCCTCCTCGTCGATGATCGGCAGGTCGGCGCCCGTCGTGCGGTGGCCGTCGAAGGTGTAGCCGTCCTCGGCGGAGTGATCAGAGCCCTCGCGCGAGCCGATGAACGGACGCTCGACCTCGGCACGGACCTCGGGGCTGAGGCTGTTGAGCGCTGCCTCGTCGAACTCGCCGAGGCCGGGGTGCTTGCCCTTGGCTGCCAGGAGGTAGTCGGACTGGGCGAACATGGTGTCGCGCAGGTTCATGATCATGAGCTTGGGCGACAGCGGCTTCTCGGTGTTCCAGGCCGGGCACTGCGACTGGCAGCGGCCGCACTCGGTGCAGGCCATGAAGTCGACATAGCCCTTCCAGGTGAACTCGGCGATATGGCCCTTGCCGAACAGGGCGTCCTCCGGCGGATCCTCGAAGTTCAGCGGCTCGCCGTTGTACATCATCGGCAGCAGCGGGCCGAGGGCGTCCGGGCGACGTGACGTGAACACGTTGATCGGCGCTGCGCCGATGTGCAGGTGCTTGGAGTGCAGCACGATCAGCAGGAACAGGAGCACCACGGCGATCTGGAGCCAGATGCCGATGGTCTCCAGCCACTCGTTGGCCGTCTCGCCCAGCGGCTCGAGCCAGCCCGCCACGATCTCGGTGACGAAGGCGCCGCCGTCCATGAAGGGGAAGACACCGGTGTTGTACTGGGCAGCGCGGTACAGGAACAGCGTCCAGACCACGTTGAAGATCATGAACAGGATGATCCAGGCGCCCGAGGTGTGCGAGCCGAAGAAGCGCGACCAGCGGCCCTTGACCTCAGGGTTGTTGCGCAGGCGCAGGATCGCGAAGATCGTGATGCCGACGAGCACGAGCAGGCCGAAGAGGTCCTCGAGGAAGCCCACGAGAGACCAGTGGCCGACGACGGGGATCGCGAAGTCGGGGATGAACAGCGCGCCGTAGACCTCGAGGATCGTGGCGCCCAGGACCAGGAAGCCCCAGAAGGCGAACACGTGGGCGATGCCCGGGATGGTCCACTTCAGCAGCTTCTTCTGGCCCAGGACCTCGACGGCCTCCGCCTCGACGCGTGCCGTCGGATCCGTGAGGCGCCCCACTGCGGGCTTGCCGCTGCGGGCCAGCTTCACCAGGAACGCCATCCGGCGACCGGCGAAGGCCAAGATTCCGAAGGTCAGTGCGAGGCCCACGACCAGGCGCAACACCATGTCCGACTCCATGCCAGTTCACTCCCTGCAGACCGATTGTGTGGGGATTCCCAGATCACACAATGAGTTATAACTTTAGCACAAATGGGCCATCGCCCCCTGGGCCTGCTGAACCTATCCAACGTCACCCCGAGACATGCAAGAATCCCCGACATGACGGCGAACCTCGAGGCGGCGCCGTCGGCGCCCCCCGTGCGCCGCAAGCGGAATCCGCGCGGCTCGCTCAATCGCGAGGTGATCGTCAGTGAGGCCTTCCGGCTGTGCGCCGACGAGTCCCTCGACGAGCTCAGCATGCCCAAGCTGGCCAAGCGCCTTGGCGTGGGCGTCACCAGTCTCTACTGGTACTTCCACACGAAGGAGGAGCTCCTCCAGGCCATGCTCGAGCAGGTGGCCCACGAGTTCCTGCACGCCCTGCCCGACGACGACGACCTGCCGTGGGACGAGCACCTGCGCCGCTACTTCACCGCCATGCGCCGGATCTTCCTCACCAATGACGTGATCTGCGACTTCCTGGTCATGCGCACCGACGTCTCGATCGTCAACACCGGCCAGTTCTTCATCGACCGCATGGACCGCGAGGTCGGGGTGCTGCTGGCCGCCGGGTTCACCCCCGAGCTCGCGACCCACGCCTACCAGGCCATGTCGGTGTACACGACCGGGTCGGTGCAGAAGGTGCGGCTCAGCCAGCTGCGCGGCACCCCGCCCGAGGCCAAGATGTTCCCGATCGACGACCCGGGCGCGATGGAGCAGATCGCCGAGCGCTACCCCGACCTGCACGTGACCGCCCACTACTGGCACGCCTCGTACTCGACCGAGGTCGACTACCAGGCCGGGCTCGACCTGCTCCTGTCGGGCCTGCGCGCGCACCTGCGCTGACGGTCACGCCTCAGGCCGCACGCACCCACGACGAACGAAGGGCCCCGGCGCAGTGCCGGGGCCCTTCGTCTGCGTGCTGGTGGGGCTCAGAGCCCGATCAGGTCGGCGATGCGTCGCTTGTGGTCGGCAGGGGTGCCGAACAGCTGGCGGTCGACCATGGTGCGGCGCAGGTACAGGTGGCAGTCGTGCTCCCACGTCACGCCCAGACCGCCGTGCATCTGCACGCAGTCCTGGATGATGACGATGGCCTTCGTGCCCACGTAGGCCTTGGCGATGCTCGCCAGGCGGCCGGCGTTCTCCGCGCGGTTGTTGACTGCCTTGACCGCCTCATCGGTGGTGGCCATGCAGCACTCGAGCCAGGTCCGCATGTCCGAGAAGCGGTGCTTGAGGGCCTGGTAGGAGGCCAGCGGGCGGCCGAAGGAGTAGCGGTCGAAGGCCCACTGCACGGTGAACTCGAAGACGCGGTCGATCGCTCCGCACATCTCCGCGGTCTGCAGCACGGTGGCGACCTGGAACATGCGCTCGACGATGTTGGCCGTGGTGGCCTCGGTGCCCACCTTGGCCTCAGCCGGCACGGTCACGCCGTCGAAGCGGATCGTGGCGTAGTGGCGCACGAAGTCCAGGGACTCGACCGGCTCGACCGTGACGCCGTCGGCATCGGTCGGCACGAGGAACAGGGCCACGCCCTCGTCGGTGCGGGCGGTGACCAGCACGACGTTGGCGACATCGCCGACCTCGACTCGGTCCTTCACGCCGGTGATGACGTAGTTGCCGCCGTTCTTGGCAGCAGTGGTGCTGGGGCTCAGCGGCTCCCAGTGGCCGTTGGGCTCGTAGGCGGCCCAGCTGCCGATGACCTCGCCGGACATCAGGCCCTCGATCGCCTCGCTGTGGTCGGCGCCGCTGGCGGCACCGTCGACGAGTCCGGCGATGACCGTGTTCACGGGCAGCAGGGGACCGGGGCTGACGAGACGGCCGAACTCCTCGGCCACGATCGCCAGGTCCTGGAAGCCGTTGCCGGAGATGCTGCCGCCACCGAGCTCCTCGGGCACGAGCAGCGCCGCCCAGCCGAGCTCGGCGCCCTGGGCCCAGAACTCCGCGGGGAAGCCCTCGCCGGCCTTGTTCAGCTCGCGCACCTTCTCGACCGGCGCCTCGGTCTCGAGGAACTTGACGGTCGTGTTGCGGAAGAGCTTCTGGTCTTCAGTGAGTTCCAGGTCCATGCGGACTCCTCGGTGTGTTGGTCGCTCAGGTGAGCAGGTGGTCTGGGGATGAAGGGTGGGTGGTCGCGTCAGCGGCCGCGGCGAACCTCACGGAACGGCACGTCGCGGTCGGCTGCGTACTCGCGCGGCATCATGAGCACGCGCTCGGAGATCATGTTGCGGCTCATCTCGGACGATCCGCCGCCGAGGCTGGCCCCCTGGCGCATGAGCACGGCCACGCCCACGGAGCGCAGGTAGCCGTCGCCCTCCGGAAGGCTGGTGACGGCTGCATCGCCGGCGATCTCGAACATGACGTCGACCTTGGCCTGCGGGATCTCGGCGTGCGCCAGGCGCATCATCGAGCTGGCCATCGCCGGGTACTCGCCGGAGGCCATGCCCACGGTGATGCGCTTGATCAGCTGGTGGTTGACGACATCCTGCGCGTGGGTCCAGCCCACGAGCTCACGCACCGCAGGATCCTGGTCCTTGCCGACCTCGCGAGCCAGGCTCTCGATCGACAGGCCTGCTGCATTGCCGCGCGAGGGCGCCCGGCCGCTGACGTAGGGCGAGCCGCCGCCGACTGCCTGACGCTCGTAGAACAGCTGGCGCTGGCCCACGGTCCAGCCGTCGTTCTCCGTGCCGACGAGGTTCTCGGCGGGCACGACGAGATCGGTGAAGAACTCCTCGCAGAACTCATCGGAGCCATCGACCATGCGCACGCGGTTGAGGTGCGTGGCAGCGTCGTGGACGGGCACGATGATCATCGACAGACCGCGGTGCTTGGGTGCGTCCCAGTCGGTGCGCACGAGGCAGGTGGCGTAGTCGGCCGCGTAGGCGAAGGTGCTCCAGGTCTTCTGGCCGTTGATGACATAGGTGTCGCCGTCGCGCTGCGCGCGGGTGAGCAGGCCCGCGAGGTCGGAGCCGCCGCTGGGCTCGGACAGGAACTGGCACAGGATGATCTCGCCCGAGATGGCGCCGCGCAGGTACTTCTGCTTCTGCTCCTCAGAGCCCATGTCGAGCAGCATTCCCGAGCAGATGCCCAGGGACGGGATGTTGAGGCGCAGGGGCATCTCGTAGGGCAGGGACTCCTCGGTGAAGGCCGCCTGGTGCGCGGGCGTCAGGCCCTGGCCGCCGTACTCCTTGGGGAAGCACAGGCCGGCGAACCCGCCCGCGAAGAGCTTCTTCTGCAGCTCACGGTGCTCGACCCACTCGCGGTCGGCCACCCGGTTGGTGTTGTACTCCTTGTCGGGGTCCAGCTTGGGCATGTTCTCGGCGAGCCAGGCGCGGGCGCGCAGCCGGAAATCCTCAACCGCTTCGATCTGGTCTGACATGTACTCCCCAACTCCGGTGCGACCAAGGGGTGTTGGTCACAAACTTTGCGAATGCGAACACGAGAGGTCCGATAAGTGCTAAAAATCTGCCTATTCGACCTAGATGGTTATATGACCACTCGATGAAGGCCTTGTCAACCGATCTCGGACAACCCGTCGGAGATGTTCGTCGCATGGTTCAGCCCTGAAGGAGCCGCATGTCTGCCACGTCCAACCCAGCCCCGTCCGTGATGGCGTCGGCGGTCTCCGCCTTCCCGAATATCACCGAGGTCCAGGCCAGGCTGGCGGCCGTCGGCTACGTCGCAGACCCGCACATCGCCGGGGTCGTGTCGCTCGCGAGCCAGCTGGGCAAGCCCCTGCTCGCCGAGGGTCCGGCAGGCACCGGCAAGACCGAGCTCGCCAAGGCCGTCGCGCGCGCCCTCGGCGCCCGGCTCATCCGCCTGCAGTGCTACGAGGGCCTGGACGAGTCCCGCGCGCTGTACGAGTGGGACTACCGCAAGCAGCTGCTCCGCATCCAGGCCGTGCGCCAGGAGGCAGCCGGCGACTGGAACGCGATCGAGGATGACATCTTCGGCGAGGCCTACCTCCTCGAGCGTCCGCTCCTCGAGGCGATCCGTGCCGACGAGGACGTCGTCCTGCTCATCGACGAGGTCGACCGCCTCGACATCGAGACCGAGGCCCTGCTCCTGGAGATCCTCTCCGACTTCCAGGTCTCGATCCCCGAGCTCGGCACGGTCAACGCGGTCCGACACCCGCTCGTGGTGCTCACCTCGAACAACAGCCGCGACCTGTCCGAGGCGCTCAAGCGCCGCTGCCTGTTCATGCACGTGGGCTACCCCAGCGTCGAGCGCGAGCGCGAGATCATCCTGGCCGCCGTGCCCGGCATCACCGAGAACCTCGCCGACCAGGTCGCGAAGATCGTGCGCACGCTGCGCGACCTCAACCTGAAGAAGAGCCCGTCGGTGTCCGAGACCCTCGACTGGGCACGCGCACTCGTGCTGCAGGGGCGCGATGCGGTGACCACCGACATCGTGATCGAGCACCTGTCAGTGCTGCTCAAGCACCAGACCGACATCGAGAAGGCCACCGAGGAGCTCACCGGAGCATGAAGCGCCCGTGCGGTTCCCCCTCACTCCGACAGGAATCGGAGCACCTCGTCCTGGCACGTGAAGTTCGAGGTGGTCGCGTAGTGGTCAACGCCCTTGAGCACGACCATGCGCGCATTCGGGAGGGCCGCGGTCAGCTGGTCGGCCGGGCCGACCATGTCGCGATCGCCGATGACCACGAGCGCGGGCACCGTGACCTTGGCCAGCGTGCCGAGATCGGGCATCTCCGTGAAGCCGCGCACATACCGCTCCACCGACGCGCGGTCGTTGCCCGCCGTCTCGAGCAGCTGGAGCACGAGGTCGGCCATCACGATCTCCTCGCTGTCGGACTGGCGATGGCTCCACATGCCATCGCCGATGCCCAGCAGCGCGATCCGGGTGAAGGCCTCGGGCCTGGCCAGGGCAGCACGCAGCACCAGCCGGGCGCCCGCACTGAAGCCCACGGCCGCGACCGGGCCGATCTGCGTCACCAGCTCGACCAGGCGGGCGATCGCCTCGTCCTCGCCGCCGGGCGCCTCCGCTGCTGCGCCATGGCCAGGCAGCTCATGCGCGACGACCTCGAAGCCCTCCGACTGCAGGATGTCGTCCCAGCCGCTCACCCCCCAGTTGTGGGCGAAGGACGAGCCGAGACCATGGACGAGCACCACCGGAACGGACATCCGCAGAGCATAGGACGATTGCACGTGCAGGGGGCGGGATGCTGACAACAGTCGAGGGCCTCGTGCGCGAGCTGCGCACGATCGGAATTCCAGTGTCCACCACCGAGCACATCGATGCTGCGCGAGCGCTCAAGGTGATCGACATTGGCGACCGCTCGCAGGTCAAGGCGGCCCTGTCGGCCACCATGATCAAGCGCATCGAGCACATGAAGACCTTCGACACGGTCTTCGACCTGTTCTTCTCGGGCCTGGCGCAGTCCGAGATCACCTTCGAGCTGAGCGAGGGCGGCGACGGCAACAGCATCGAGGCCATGCTGAATGCCCTCGACGACGACCAGCTGCACGAGATGCTCGTCGACGCCACCGCCTCCAATGACGAGCTCATGATGAACGCGCTCGTGCAGGTCTTCGTCAACCGCAAGGCGAACATCCAGCAGGGCGCCCAGGTCGCCGGCAACCTCTACGTCTTCCGCGTCCTGCGCGCACTCGACCTCCCGGGCATCCGCGAGGAGCTCATCGAGCGCGAGGGGATCGATCCCGAGAGCCCGGGTGCCGACCTGCAGCAGCGCATCGCCGAGAGCGACGCCGACCACAAGGTCGAGACGCTGCAGCAGAAGGTCGAGGCAGCCGTGCGCGCGCAGCTCGTCGCAGACCGCGGGCCCAGTGCCGTTGCCCGCTCCCTGCGCTCCAAGCTGCCCGAGGACATCGACTTCCTGACTGGCTCCACCGCCGAGATCGAGGCCCTCGAGTGGACCCTGGCGCCCCTGCCGATCCAGCTGGCGCAGAAGCTTGCCGCCAAGCGGTCGCACGGTCGTCACGGCGCCATCGACTTCCGCGGCACGGTCCGACACTCGATGTCCACCGGCGGCGTGCCCGTCGACATCGCCTACAAGAAGCCGCACCCGCCCAAGCCCGAGCTGATCGTGCTGGCCGACATCTCCGGCTCGGTCGCGTCCTTCGCCACCTTCACCCTGCAGCTGACCTTCGCGATCCGGTCGCAGTTCCGCGCCGTGCGCAGCTTCGTGTTCATCGACGGCATCGATGAGGTCACCGACATCATGTCCACCGCCGACAACATCTCGCAGGCGGCCCAGCGCATCGACGAGGAGAAGAAGGGGTTCTCGCTCGATGGCCGCTCCGACTACGGCTCGGCGTTCAAGATGTTCCACAAGCGCTGGGGCCAGCAGGTCACCAGCCGCAGCATCGTGCTGATCCTCGGCGACGGCCGGTCGAACTACCGCCAGCCCAATGCCGATGCGGTCGAGTTCATGCACAAGCGCGCGCACCGCGTCTACTGGCTCAATCCCGAGCGCGAGGTGAGCTGGAACGAGGGCGACTCGATCATCAGCAAGTACGCCCCCTACTGCAATTCGGTATTCGAATGCAGAAACGTCCGTCAACTGAAAGCATTTATCGAACAGCTCGACTAGCGCCACGCAAGGTTCACTCCAGGAAAGGAAGCCATGAGCAACATCTCAGAGGCCATGAAGGCCGCTGTGGGCACGGTCACCGCCCGCACCACGAGCTACCCGATCAGCGAATCCGACATTCGCAAGTGGGCGCTCGCTGTCTACTGGCCGGACAAGCCACCTGCCTACTTCATCGACCCGGCCGAGGCTGCCAAGACCGTGCACGGCGGGATCGTCGCTCCGGAGGACTTCAACCCCTTCGCCTGGGCGAGTGCAGGTCATGAGTCGCTCATCACGAACTCGCTGCGCGCGGGCACGAATGATCCCGACTCGACCGAGAAGTCGCTGGGCATCGAGGGCCCCGGCCTGACGTTCATGCTCAATGGCGGGATGGTCTGCGAGTACGGCGTGCGCATGCGCGCTGGAGACGTCATCACCAGCGAGGCCTCGGTCGGCGAGTACAGCGAGCGCGAGGGCCGACTCGGCCTCATGCTCTTCAGCCGCAGCATCTCGACTTGGACAAACCAGAAGGGTGAGATGGTCAAGCGGACCACCGGCACCCTCATTCGGTACTAGGAGGAATGAATATGACGGTCAACGTTGGCGATGCCATCCCCACCTTCACCCGCGCGACGGGCTTTGCGAACTGGAACCGCTACGCAGCGGTGAACGACGAGTTCGTGCCGATCCACATGGACGACGAGGCCGGTGCTGCTGCCGGCAACGGCGGGGCCTTCGGCATGGGCAACCTCCAGTGGGCCTACCTGCACAACATGCTGCGCGACTGGATGGGGCCCAATGGCGAGATCCTCAGCATGGAGGTCCAGTTCCGCAGCCCGAACGTCAAGGGCCAGACCGTGACCGCCCATGGCGTGGTCACGGCAGTCGAGGGTGATGTCGTGACCCTCGAGGTCTGGACCGATCAGCAGGAGGGCACCAAGCTCGCCCCGGGCACGGCCAAGGTCCGCCTGGCCCAGTAGCACCACCGGACTTCACGCGTACGGCCACCGGATCGCCGGTGGCCGTACGCCGTCCCAGGGCATGACGACATGAAGGAGACCCCATGACCGACACCTACCTGACCGACGTGGTGCGGCAGGCGGCCGGGCGAGAGTGCTCGCGAGCCGTCAGCTACCCGATCGAGGCCTCGGACATCCGCAAGTGGGCCCTGGCCGCCTACTGGCCCGAGCGTCCGCCGCAGTTCCTCATCGATGCCGAGGTCGCTCCTGAGGACTTCGACCCCTTCGCCTGGGGCCCAGCCAGCTACGAGTCGCTCCTGCCTGACGACGATGGCAGCGTCATCGTGCGGCATGGGATCAACGAGCGCGCCCTGGGCTTCCCGGAGTGGAAGTTCCGGGCAGGCCTCAACGGCGGTATGAACTGCACCTACGGCGTGCGCATGCACGTGGGCGACGTCATCACCGACACCAAGTCGTGCGGCGAGTACACCGAGCGCCAGGGACGCAATGGGCTCATGCTCATCACGCAGTCCATCAGCACCTGGACCAACCAGCGCGGCGAGCTCGTCAAGCGCACCATCAACTCCGGGATCAGGTTCTGAGCGCTCCGGACCATCTCGAGGTCGGCGATCTCATCCCTGCGGTCAGCGTCGAGTCCGAGGTCGCGCGCTGGAACCGCTTCGCGGCGGTCAACGACGAGTTCCTCCCGCACTCGATGGACGACGAGGCGGCACGAGCCGAGGGCTTCGATGCGGCCATCGGCCAGGGCAACCACCAGTGGGCGGTCGTGCACCGGATGCTGCGCGAGCTCACCGGACCGAACGGCACCATCACGCGCGTCGAGATCCAGTTCCGCAGCCCCAACATCAAGGGCCAGGTGCTCACCGCTCGCGGCCGCGTGACCTCGCGCGCCGATGACTCCCTGGCCCTCGACATCTGGACCGAGGACCAGCACGGCACGACGCTGGGCGTCGGCACGGCGTCGGTCACCCTGCCGTCCTGAGCAACTCTTGTGATACGCGTCACATCGTCCTAGGGTCCGAGTACTGATTCCACCCGGTACTCACCGAAAGGACGCCCATGAATCTCGATGACATGGTGATGGTCAGCATCGACGACCACGTGGTCGAGCCCCTCGACATCTTCGAGCGGCACTTCCCGGCAAGCATGAAGGACGAGGCTCCCAAGCTCACGTCGCATCCCCTCAACCCCAAGCTCCAGGCCTGGGTCTTCCAGGGGGTCCCCGTCGGCAATGTCGGCCTCAACGCGGTGGCCTCATGGCCCAAGGAGGAGTGGGGCCTGGATCCGACTGACCACGCCGAGATCCGACCCGCGGTCTATGACATGGATCTTCGCGTGCGCGACATGGACGCCAACGGCACCCTGGCGTCCATGCTCTTCGCGACCTTCCCCGGGTTCGCAGGCACGCACGTGGCCAGCCTGCCCGACAAGCGCCTCTCACTGGCCGCGCTCCAGGCGTACAACGACTGGGTCGTGGGCGAGGTGCCCGGTGCGCATCCCGGGCGCTTCATCCCGATGGGCATCATCCCCTTCTTCGACATGGATGCCTCGGTGCGCGAGATCCACCGGCTCGCAGCCATGGGCTGCCGCTCCGTGAGCCTGCCGGAGACCCCATACGGCATCGGCGAGCCCGAGTTCCGCTCCGGGCACTGGGATCCGGTCTTCAAGGCCATGGTCGACACCAACATGGTCGTGAGCCTGCACATCGGCGGCGGCTTCAACCTCATCCAGCGCCCGACCGTCCCCAACTTCCTGGACCCGTCGTCGTTCCTGGTCGACGACCTGGTGATCCTGGCCGCGCTGATCTCCACGCTCACGGCCACGGACATGATGCTCAGCGGGGTGCTCAAGCGCTTCCCCGACCTGCGCATCGCCATGAGCGAGGGCGGGTTGGGCTGGGTGCCGCCATGGCTCGACCGGATGGACCGGCACATGGTGAACCACTCGTGGACGCACCTGGACTCGCTGCCCAAGGGGATGACCCCGACCGAGGTCTGGCGCAGGAACTTCCTGGCCTGCTACATCACCGAGCCGAGCGCACTCAACAACCGCAACCGCATCGGGATCGACAACATCGCCTGGGAGTGCGACTACCCGCATTCGGACACCACGTGGCCGCGCTCGCCCGAGATGCTCTGGGAGGAGATGCAGGCCACCGACTGCACCGACGCGGAGATTGACAAGATCACGCATGAGAACGTCGCGAGGTTCTTCAGCTGGGACCCGTTCCAGCACATCACCAAGGAGCAGGCGACCGTCGGCGCCCTGCGCGCTCGCGCGACCGATGTCGATGTCAGCGAGACGTCGAAGGCCGAGTACCGCAGGCGCTACGAGCTGGCGCACGCCTGAGGCGACGCCGCCCGAGAGGAGCGAGGGGCCCCATGGAGATCCGTGGGGCCCCTCGCCTGCGCTCGGTCGATCGTCGTGCTCCTAGCTGGCGAACGGGTCTCCGGGGATGTCCTCGGTGGTGAAGAACATCGGAGCCCCGTAGGTGTCCTCGACATTGGCGGCCAGCAGCCCCTCGCGCAGGCGCGTGGTGCGCACGCCCTGCTGGTTGAGCCAGGCCTCGGCGGAGTCCAGGTCGATCACCTTCCAGCGCAGGCTGTAGATGAAGTTGCCGTACTTCTCGACGTGGCGACCCAGGTCGCTGTCCGGCTCCAGCGGCTGGGCCAGCTGCAGCAGGCAGTCGCCCAGCTGCATCGTGTAGTACTTCGACTGGAGATCGTCGTCGATGCCCTCCTGCAGCGGGATCGCCTGCATCGTGTCGACGTAGACCTCGACGGCCTTGTCGAGGTCGCGCACGCCCAGCGTCACGTAGCTGAATCGGTCGATGGTCATCGGGTGCTGGCGGTACAGGCGCATGAGCTCCGTGTACGTGTCGGCATCCTTGGGATCGTTGCGCATGTCGGTCTTGCACAGCTCGACCATGAGGCCAGCCGTGTCGCGCGGGCTCGGGTACACGTAGACCATGTCGTCCGGCAGCTTCTCGATCTTGCCTCCACCGGGCTGGCCGATGAAGACGCCCTTGGCCAGCAGCCGATCGACCAGGCCCGTGAGGTCGTCGACCTTGTAGCCGACCGAGTGCAGGTGCTCGCCGAACTTCGAGTAGAACTTGCCGACCGGCTTGTTCACGTCGACCGGGAAGGCCGGCGCCATGGTCTCGATGCACACGTCGCCGACCATGAGCAGTGACGCCCAGCGGTCCTCCGGCGGGAGGTAGTTGAGCTCGTCGATGCCCATGTAGACGTAGCCGCCGAACACCCTGCGGTAGAACGCATTGAGCTTGTTGACGTCGTCCGTCATGTGCACGAAGTGGATCATGTTGCCGATGCCGAAGTCACCGGTCGTCTTGTACTGCCTTCTCATGGATCTCC
>JAQTXL010000173.1 GCA_028688835.1 Candidatus Nanopelagicales bacterium
GCGTCGACGGCGACCTGGCGGATGCGCGCATCCAGCTCGACGCGCGGCACCGCAGAGCCGTGATCCGGCAGCGATCCGCCCGGCCAGGGCAGCAGCAGCGTCTGGCCGAAGCCGGCAGCGCGCAGGCCCTGGTTGCGGGGCTGCGTCGCCAGCCAGTCGCCCAGTCCGAGGTGCTCGAGCTCTTCGACTGCGCGCGGGGTGAGCCCGTCGCCGCAGGTCTTGTCGCGCGGGAAGTCCTGCGCATCGGCCAGCACGACATCCAGCCCGCTGCGCGCCGCCCAGGCAGCTGCAGCCGAGCCGGCCGGTCCGGCGCCGACCACGAGCACATCGGCATGGATGGGGAGGTCTGCGCGCACAGGACGATTCTCTCGTGCCACCTCGGACCGTCCGAGCCGTGGGTGCCCGCAGTGCCCCTAGGCTCATTCCATGACCATTGCCGTGGGCGACACCATCCCTGACACCGAGATCCTCGAGATCCAGGACGGCCGACCAGCCACCCTGTCGACCAAGGAGATCCTGGGCACCGGCCGCGTCGTGCTGTTCGCCGTCCCGGGCGCCTTCACCCCCGGCTGCTCGAAGATGCACCTGCCGAGCTTCGTCAAGCGCGCTGCAGACCTCTCGGCCAAGGGGGTCGACCGCATCGTGTGCATCTCGGTGAACGACGCGTTCGTGATGGATGCCTGGGGACAGGCCCAGGGCGTCAGCGACCAGTTCGTCATGGCGGCGGATCCGGTCGGTGCCTTCACGAAGGCAGTCGGCATGGACGTCGACGTTCCCGCGCTCGGTGGCCTTCGCTCCAAGCGCTACGCCATGGTGATCGAGGAGGGCGTCGTCACGCAGTTCCTGCCCGAGGAGGACGGATTCTCCGTGCTCGCCAGCACCGCGGAGTGCGTGCTCGACACGCTGTAGCCGCCCACGCGTCGCACGGTGCCCTACCGTGCGCAGGTGCGCACTGCCAGTCCCATCGCGATCGGCTTCACCGCGATCCTCCTCGCCAGCGGCCTTGCTGCTGCACCCCCCGCACAGGCGACCACGCGCAGCGCCGTCACGCTGCTGAACTCGCTGCCGGTGTCACCGGAGCATGCCGGCGGCTACGACCGCGCGCTCTTCCGGCACTGGATCCGCCAGGACGGCTGCACCACCCGGCAGGGCGTGCTCATCCGCGACCGCATCGCCGGACGCGTGACGGGCTGCACCGTTGCCGACGGGCGCTGGTACTCGCGATACGACGGAGTGACGACCGCAAGCGCACGCTCCTTCGACATCGACCACGAGGTCCCGCTCAAGGAGGCCTGGGACTCGGGCGCCTGGCGCTGGACGCCGGATCGTCGCAAGGCCTACGCGAATGACCTCGGCTACTCCGACTCGCTCATCGCCGTGAGCGCATCGTCCAACCGCTCCAAGGGTGACCAGGACCCGGCTGACTGGATGCCGCCGAACACTGCGGACACCTGCCGCTACACCAAGGCCTGGGTCGGCGTGAAGTACCGGTGGCGCCTGGCCGTGGACACCACGGAGAAGGCCGCGATCAGCAGGACCCTGCGCGACTGCCCTGCAGCGATGCAGCTGCCGGAGCTGGCAGCCGACTGAATCAGATGACGACGCAGACGCCGAGCACGAGCTTGGGGACCGGCAGCAGCTCCACCAGCAGTCGCAGCTCGGGATCGTCGACGCAGGTCACCATGTGCTGACGCGGATCGGCCTCGATGATCGGCCAGCGCCGCAGGTCTCCACCGAGACCGAGGCCGACGGCCTTGGACGCAGCCTCCTTCGCGACGACCGCACTCAGCAGGGTGATCTGCTCAGCAGCGAAGAGCTCGGACTCCACGTCGGTGAGCACGCGCGCGATCGTCGTCGCACGGCGATCGGCGCATTCGACATCGACGCCGACGGAGGCCGCCCCCGCCACGGCTGCCACGATCACGCCGGTGGAATGCGCGAGTGAGACCACCGGAAGTGCACCGTCATCGTCGCCGGCCCATTCGACCTGGGGCGCACCGGCCTCCGTGCGCGTGATGACGACATCAGTGCTGGCGATCGAGCGCAGCTGCGTCTCGAGCATCCACTCGCACACGGCCTCCTTGAGGGCGACGCGTCCGAGCAGCCACTCCATCCGGCGCGTCTGCTGCGCCGGCATCGACTCCCAGGTCTCGAGCTCGACTGGGGTGAGCGACTCAGCCGCGAGGGCTGCGGCCTTCTCCTGCGGATACGCCTTGAGCTCATCGACGAACGTCACGAACACCCGCGCGAATGGCTCCACCACGCACGTGTAGGTCGCCATGCAGCGGGAGCCTACGCGTTCGCACGAGGGTGAGACGGGGGATTCCAGCAACACGAACAACGCTCGCTATCGAAGGTGTTTCGGTACGGTTCGCCCCTGCACTGCTCCCGAGAGATTGAGGCTCCATGAAGGTCTGGTTCATCACTGGCACATCCCGCGGCTTCGGCAAGGTCTGGACCGAGGCGGCACTGGAGCGCGGCGACAAGGTCGCTGCCACGGCACGTGACCTGGCACCACTGGATGACCTCGTCGCGCGATTCGGCGACTCGCTGCTGACCATCCCGCTCGATGTCACCGACAAGGCTGCTGTCGAGGCCGCGATCGCGCAGACGCATGAGCGTTTCGGTCGTCTTGACGTCGTGGTCAACAACGCCGGCTACGGGCACATCGGCTACGTCGAGGAGCTCACTGAGGCCGAGATCCGGGCGCAGTTCGAGACCAATGTCCTGGGCCCGATCTGGGTGACCCAGGCAGCGCTGCCGTACCTGCGCGCGCAGGGTTCCGGGCACATCATCCAGGTGAGCAGCGTCAACGGACTCACGGCTGCGGGGGGCATGGGCCTGTACAGCGCATCCAAGTGGGCACTCGAGGGCATCTCCGACGCCCTGGCCACCGAGGTGCGCAAGTTCGGCATCAAGGTCACCCTCATCGAACCGGGCGGATACTCCACCGGCTTCGGCACTGCCGGTCGCCGCACCTCGGAGATCCACCCGGCCTACGCCGAATCGCACGAGAAGCTCGCCAAGCTCTTCGGCACCTCCGCCGGCTCCGACCCGCACGACAGCATCGCCGCGCTCTTCGCGGTCGTCGACGCCGAGAAGCCGCCCGTGCGCCTGCTGCTCGGCGAGCAGGCCGTCGGACTCGTGAACGCCGTCTACGAGCGTCGGCTGGCCGAGTTCGCCGCATGGGAGGACACCTCGCGCTCAGCAGGATGACGCGACCTGACGTCCGGCGTCGGCGCCGCTGTTTGGACCATCCACGCCCCTGCGTCATGCTGTACGCGTGAGCGGCCGCCTCGTCATCATGGGATCAGGTGAGAACGCACCGGCCATGGTGAAGTACCACCGCACGCTGATGGACCATCTCGGCGCCGGGCCGCGCGTCATGATCGACACCCCCTTCGGCTTCCAGGTGAATGCCGATGACCTGACGAGCAAGTACCAGCAGTACTTCGAAGAGTCCGTGGGCCAGAGCATCGACCTGGCCACCTGGAAGCGACGTGACGGCTCACCGGTCGAGCAGGAGCGCACGCTCGCGCTCATCGAGCGTGCCGACTGGGTCTTCGCCGGACCCGGCAGTCCGT
>JAQTXL010000174.1 GCA_028688835.1 Candidatus Nanopelagicales bacterium
AGTTGGACGGTGTCGGATACCTCTTCCATCCCCATCAAGCCACCGTCACGGCAGTAGTGGAGGTCACCAGCCCGGCGTTCTTGCTGCGCGACCCAGTAGACCGCAACAGTCGCATCGCCGGATGGGGGCGCGTACTCGCTGCCTCGACGCGCACTGGCGCGATCCACCAAGTCCAACTGCTGGAGCGTTCCATCCCCGACGACGGGTCAGAACTCAAGGCCTACACCGATGCGCACCTGACGACCGAGCCCACCCAGCTCACGCTCGCCGACGCCTACCGTGACCTGGTCGGTGATCTTCGCGGCGGCGCCGACCGGCATCAGACGTTCCTGGCCATCACCGTCGATCGGGCCGCCGCCGCGCCTCGCATCAAGGCCGCTGGCGGTCAGATCGCCGGACTCATCCACGCCTGGCGTCAGGAGTACGCACTCCTGGAGAGGCTCCTGCCCGCCGCCGGGCTGGCTGTCGTCGACGAGCTATCTGCCAGGCGTCTGGCGGAGGTGGTCCGCACCGCCTACGACCCAGCCTCGACGAGCACGATTCGACCAGGCCAAGGGGTCGACCCAGCCGCATGCGGCCCGACCGCGGGCCGAGAGGAATGGGATCACCTGCGCACAGACGGCGCGTTCCACGCCGTGCTGTGGGTCGCCGAATGGCCGCGCGCTCACGTCGCCGCGGACGTGCTGTGGCCAGTCATCTTCCCCTCCGGCGTGCACCGCGCCCTGTCGCTGTTCTACCAGCCCTTCACCCGCGCCCAGTCCGAATCCGCGATCCGGGCCAAGCACTCCGAGATCCTGCAAAGCTCCTGGTTGAAGGAGAAACTCGGTCGAGTCGAAACCCTCGCCGATTCCAAGGAACTCGATGACGTCCTGAACCGCGAAGCCGAACTCCTCGCCGGACATGCCGAAGTGGGCCTAGTCGGCATGATCACCATCACCGCCTCAACGCTGGATGCGCTCGAGGCCGATGTCACCACGATTCACGCCGCCGCAACCCAAGCGAGCCTGGATCTGCGCCGCGTCTATGGACAACAGCTCCAGGCCTTCACTGCCGCAGCGCTACCCATCGGCATCGAGGTGATCGCATGACCATCCCGCCGCCCGGCCGCAATCGACGCAACCACCTAGGCCCGATTGAGTCCACGAATTGGACACAGCCCGGCGCACCCGCGGCAGGATTCGCGCGCCAAGGACGAGACCGTTCACGGTTCACCCTGCCCAGCTTGCGCGTGTCGACCGCGACCGCGTCCGTCGCCTACCCATTCCTGGCCCAGGCACCCCTGACCCACAAGGGCACGTTCCTGGGCACGAATCTGGGAACTGGCGCACCCTTCACGTTCTCCCCGTTTGAGCTGTACCGCGACGGGCTCATCACCAACCCCAACATCCTGATCGCCGGCGAGATCGGATCCGGCAAGACCAACACCACCTGCGCCTTGACGCTGCGCTCCATCCCCTTGGGCTTCAAGGTCGCCGCCGTCGATGCGAAAAGCGACTGGGCACGCTTCGCACGCTCCTACGGCGGGGCGGCCATCAGCATCGGCCCCGGACGAGGCAACCGGCTCAACCCACTGGACGTCTCCGATGCGCTCCTGCGCGCCAGAGTCGACGCCGAAGGCAACCGCATCGACCCCCAGATCCTGGCCAAGGCCTCCCAACTGCGACTCCTCGAGGGCCTGATCGAGATTCGACTCGAGCGATCCCTGCGCGTGGACGAGAAGACCGCCGTCGCTCTGGCCCTCGAACAGGCACTGCACGCCTCCGGCGGCAAACCCATCCTGAGCGACATCGCCACGGCACTGCGCGACCCCGACCCACACCTATCGAAGGCGATCGCCCGCACACCCACGGAAATGCTTGACGCCGGCAACGCCGCCCGCTGGGCCTTCGACGGACTGCTCTCCACAGTCGCCCGAGACCTCTTTGACGGCCCCAGCACGACCAGATTCGACTCCACCGCCCCGATCGTCGCCATCGACCTCTCCGACCTCTACAACGACCACTCCAACCTATCGATCGCGTTCACCTGCGCCTCCGCCTGGATGGAAGCAGCCCTTGCCACACCAGGTAACGGGCAGCGGTTCGCGGTCTACGACGAAGCCTGGCGCGTCCTGGCGCACGCCCACGGCGCCATCGACCGACTCCAGCAGCAGTTCCGCCTGGCCCGGGCCTGGGGGCTGTCCAACGTCCTGGTCCTGCACAACCTGCGCGACACCCTCAACGTCGGTGACGCCGGTAGCGCTGAACGCAACAAGGCCGAATCACTCCTGGCATTGGCCGGCACGAAGGTGATCGGCTACCAGCCGGCAAAGGAACTCCCCGGCACCGCCGCAGCGTTGGACTTGACCCAGGCCGAGGTCGACGTGGTCGGAAACGCCTCCCGCGGTGAGTTCCTGGTCAAACTGCAAACCACCGCCGGCGTGCGCTCCTATCGCATCCGCGTGGACCTGCACCCGCACGAGCTGCAGTGGTGGGACACCACCGCAGGCATGCACAACACCGGCAGTCACGACAGCGAGCCCAGGCCATGAGCGGTAACGCGGGCTCGAGCAATTCGTTCGGATTCGAGAAGGCCATCGTGGTGTTCGTCGCCGCCGCGGCAGCAGCGCTCGGCCTGATCCACCTCACTGGCATCGCTCTGGCCGCCATCGCTGGCGACCAAGCACCCGCCTTCGCGCCAGCACGGGCGCTGGGGGTGATCCGGCTGCAGCCGTATGCGCCACATGTGTCGCCGATCGCTCACGTGATCGTCATCGGGGCCGTGCTGATTGCAGGTCTTGAGGTCGCCCGACGCGTCGTGCGGTGGCGCCAAGCCCGCATTGCTTCGGTCAAGCATCGGGCGGATGTGTTCGCGGCCAGGCCCGGCTGGGCGACACCCGCCGCTGTGCGCACCTCAGCCTCCATCGCTCAGCTCCACACTCAATCGGGAACCCTGCGACCATCGATCCGCCTGCCCCGGCCGCAGGACCTCGGCTACCTGCTCGGCACGAGCAAGGGGCAGCAGGTGTGGGCCTCTGTCGAGCGCAGCGTCCTGGTGATCGGCCCTCCCGGGTCAGGCAAAGGCCTACACATTGCCATCAATGCGATCCTGGACGCCCCGGGCCCTGTCATCACGACCAGTACGAAACCTGACAATCTCAAAGCCACGCTGACGGTCCGGGCGCAGCAGGGACCTGTCGGTGTCTTCGACCCTCAAGGGATGCTCGGCGCGGCCTTCGAGCATCACGTTGCGTGGGATGCAGTGGCCGGATGCCAGGACCCGATGCGGGCAGCAACCCGCGCTGACGCCCTTGCCGCCAATACTGGAATCGGCGATGGCAGCGAGAACCGCATCTGGCGTGGTCACGCGAAGACCGTCATCGAGACCACCTTGCACGCTGCCGCATTGGCCGGCGCGAACATCGAGACTGCCTATCGGTGGCTGCAATCCGAGCACTCTTTGGAGGTTGCACTCGCCATCCTCCAATCTCACCCTGACGCCTGCCCCACGTGGGATGCGCGACTGCACGGGGTCATCAAGAACCCTGATCCGCGTTTCGTCGGGTCAGCGATGAGCGTCGTCGCTGCTGCGATCGCTCCCCTG
>JAQTXL010000175.1 GCA_028688835.1 Candidatus Nanopelagicales bacterium
GACGGGCTCATGAACGTCGACGACTTCGCCGACGAGTGCGGCATCGAGCTGCCCGAGGGCCCCTACGAGACCATCGCCGGCTTCGTCATCGCCAGCCTCGGGCACCTGCCCGAGATCGACGACACCGTGACCGCGGCCGGGCACGCCTTCACCGTCACCGAGCTCGACGGCCGCCGCATCGCGCGGATCAGCGTGTTGCCCGTCGTGGTCGACGACCCCGTGCTCGAAGCGGATGCATCTTTGCCACAATGACGGGCATGACCACCACCCGCCAGTCACGTGTGCTCTCCGGCATCCAGCCCACAGCTGACTCCTTCCAGCTGGGCAACTACCTCGGAGCCCTGCGCCAGTGGGTGACCATGCAGCACGACAATGACGCGTACTACGTGGTGGTCGACCAGCACGCGATCACGATGGAGCACGACCCGGCGCTGCTGCGCCAGCGCACGCTGGTCTCCTTCGCGCAGCTGCTGGCGATCGGCCTGGACCCTGAGCTCTGCACGATCTTCGTGCAGAGCCATGTGCCCGAGCACAGCCAGCTGGCCTGGGTGCTCGAGTGCCAGACCGGGTTCGGCGAGGCCAGCCGGATGACCCAGTTCAAGGACAAGTCGCAGAAGGGTGGCACCGACCGGTCGACGGTCGGGCTGTTCACGTACCCGATCCTGCAGGCGGCCGACATCCTCATCTACCAGGCCGACGAGGTGCCGGTCGGCGAGGACCAGCGCCAGCACCTCGAGCTCACGCGCGATCTCGCGCAGCGGTTCAACACCCGCTTCGGGCAGACCCTCACGGTGCCCAAGGGCATGTACGTCAAGGACACCGCGAAGATCGTCGACCTGCAGGACCCTTCCGCGAAGATGAGCAAGTCCAGCCCGGCTGGCTGCGCGTTCCTGCTCGATGACGACCGCACGCTCGTCAAGAAGATCAAGGGCGCGGTCACCGACTCCGAGCGCGAGATCCGCTTCGACCCCGAGGCCAAGGCGGGCGTCTCCAACCTGCTGACGATCCAGCAGGCGCTCACGGGCAAGTCCGTCGAACGGCTCGTGCAGGACTACGAGGGCCGCGGCTACGGCGACCTCAAGGCCGACACTGCCGAGATCGTCGTCGACTTCATCAGGCCCATCCGCGACGTGGTCGACGAGCTGATGTCCGACACCGCCGAGCTGCAGCGCCTCATGGCCCTGGGTGCGCACAAGGCGCGCGCCACGGCCCGGCACACCCTGGCCGACGTCTACGACGCGATCGGCTTCGTCACCCTTCCTGCCGAGTAGCGTTGCCCAGCAACTGCATCGAGGGAGCATTCGGATGACGCATGTGCTCGTGGCCACGCCCGCGTATGCGCACACCGTCTCCGTGGGCTACCTGCACTCACTGATGCAGTTCTCGAACTCGACTCGGATGCCGGCCTGGAGCTACGACATCGTGTCGGGGGACAGCCTCGTCACGCGTGCGCGCAACCTCCTCTTCAGCCGCTATGTGCATGCGCGACGCGAGCGCGGGTACACCCACCTGTTCTGGCAGGACGACGACGTCGCGGTGCAGGGCGATGGGCTGGCCCACATCGTGGGGCTTGGGCTCGATGTCGTGGGGATCGCCTACCCCTTCAAGACCTACGACCGCGAGTGGGGTATCCCCTGTGTCGTGCTCGGGGCCTATGAGCAGGTCGACCGATACCTGGTGAAGGCCAAGTTCACCGGCACCGGCGCCCTGCTGCTCTCGGATCGCGCGGTGAGTGCGCTCGTCGAGCACTGCGAGGCGCAGGGCCTGTACGCAGACCCCGATGATGGCGGCCCCCGCTTCTACGACGTCTTCCAGACGGGCCTGCGCGGCGACATGTACTACAGCGAGGACTGGTACCTGTGCTGGCTGCTGCGCGAGCTCGGGTTCGAGATCCATGTCGACAGCTCGTCGTCATGCTCGCACTTCGCCGGGATCCGCGAGCATGTGCGTCCGCCGCTGGAGATCGACCCCAGGGCGATCCGTCGCTCCGACCTCACGCAGCTGCCCGCGCACGTGCGGGATCACTACTGGACGCCGAGCGATGTCACCCTGGCCTACGCCGACCAGTCCTACGGCGATCGCTGACCGCCGGATCAGCGGAAGCGCCGCCGCCGGTTGCGGCTGGCATTGAAGGCGAGCAGCAGCAGGCCGATCACGGCCAGCGCGATCACGCCGAGCCAGAACGAGGGAGCCTGCGCCTGCTCGGCGGGCACCTTGAGCGCGGCCTGGTCGATCGCCTTGAGCGCGACCGGGTCGAGGGTCGGCGCCGCAGGCGCAGTCGCTGCGGCGACCGGCACGGCTGCCAGGGACTGGTCGGACGAGGCTGCGGCGGCGGGCAGCTGCTGGCCCACGGTCGGCAGCGGGCTCAGCGGCTCCACGAGCGTGCCGATCGGGGTGAGGTTCGTGCGGTTCGCGAATCCCCAGGTGATCGCATCCTCGGCTGCGACCTTGGAGGACTCGCGGATGCCCATGCCCACGAAGATCAGGGTGCGGCCCTTGCGGGTCGCTGCGCCGATGAAGGTGCGCCCGGCGTTGGTCGTGAAGCCCGTCTTGACGCCGATGGCCCCCCGGTACCCGCTCGTGAGCATCTGGTTGAGGTTGTAGATGGGGTGCTGGCCCCCGCCCTTGGAGGGGAACAGGTACTTCTTCGTGCTCACGATCTGGGTGAAGTCGCTGCGGGCCAGGGCTGCGCGCGCGATGAGGGCCAGGTCGTAGGCGCTGGAGGTCTGCCCGGGTGCATCGAGGCCATTGGGGGTCAGGGCGCGGGTGTCGGCCGCCTGCAGCTGCTGGGCCACGGCGTTCATGGCCGCGACCGTGGCCTTCACGCCGCCGGCCGCCTGGGCCAGGGCGATGGCCGCGTCATTGCCGCTGGGGAGCATCATCCCGTAGAAGAGCTGCTCGATCGTGTACTGCTGGCCTGCCGCCAGGCCGGCCTTGGCTCCGTAGATGTTGGCCGCCTTGGCGGTGGCGGTCACGGTGCCGTTCAGGGCCAGGCGGGGCAGCAGGGCCAGGCTCGTGAGGGTCTTGAGGGTGCTGGCGGGGGGACGGGGCTTGTGCGCCCGCTTGGCCGCGAGCACCTCGCCGGTCGTGGCGTCGGCCAGGATCCAGGTGCGGGCCTTGATCGTGGGCAGCGGGGTGGCGCCGGCGCCGGCACTGACCTGGACTCCCGGCAGGGCCAGCTGCTCGCCGCCGAGGGTCGCGGCCCCGGCGGGGCTGATGCCCAGGAGGGCTGGGCCGGCCGCCAGCGCTGCCGCGACGATGCCGCTGACCAGGATCCTGCGCATGATCGAGCCATCGTAAACCGGGTGCTGCTTGTGATGAAGTTCGCAGGCAATCCCAGACCCGGCGTGTTGGCCGACCCCTATGATTCGAGCCACGGCTTTCCCCCTTGGGTTCTCGAAAGGTCTCGACTGTGAGCAGTTCACTCGACATTCCGCCTGCCAGCAGCGCAGTCACGCGGACGAAGGCGAAGATCGGGGTCCGGACCCTGCGCACCGACAAGTGGTGGGTGATGCCGCTGGTCACCGTGATCGTGCTCGTGAGCTTCATCGCCTA
>JAQTXL010000176.1 GCA_028688835.1 Candidatus Nanopelagicales bacterium
ACGGGGATGCCCAGCTGCAGGCAGCCATCGGCCAGGCCGCGGGTGGCCTCGGCGAACTGCCACATGACGTCGGGGTCCTCAGGGGAGCCGAAGTTCAGGCAGTTGGTGACCGCCAGCGGCACGGCGCCGGTGGCCACCACGTTGCGGTACGACTCGGCCAGGGCCAGCTGCGTGCCCGTGTAGGGGTCGAGCTTGGTGAAGCGGCCGTTGCAGTCGGTGGCGATGGCCACGCCCAGGCCCGACTCCTCGTCGATGCGCACCATGCCGGCGTCCTCGGGCTGCGCGAGCACGGTGTTGCCGAGCACGTAGCGGTCGTACTGGTCGGTGACCCACTGCTTGGAGGCCAGGTTCGGCGCGGCGACCATGCTCAGCAGGGTCGCGCGGAGCTCGTCGGGCGTGCTCGGGCGGGCCAGGCGCTCGGCGGTCGGCGCATCGGCCTGCAGGGCGTCCTGCCACGACGGGCGTGCGTAGGGGCGCTCGTAGACCGGGCCCTCGTGGGCGACCGTGCGCGGCGGCACGTCGACGATCTGCTCACCGTGCCACTCGACCGTGAGCCGGCCGGAGTCGGTGACCTCGCCGATGACCACGGCCTCGACATCCCACTTGTGGATCAGGGTCATGAACGCGTCGAGGTTCTCCGGAGCCACCACGGCGCACATGCGCTCCTGCGACTCGCTCATGAGGATCTCCTCGGGCGTGAGGGTCGCATCGCGCAGCAGCACGCGGTCGAGCCACACATGCATGCCGCCATCGCCGTTGGAGGCGAGCTCGCTCGTGGCGCAGGAGATGCCGGCGCCGCCGAGATCCTGGATTCCCTCGACCAGCCCGGCGTGCAGCACCTCGAGGGTGGCCTCGATGAGCAGCTTCTCCATGAACGGGTCGCCGACCTGCACGCTCGGGCGCTTGGCCGGGCCGTCCTCATCGAAGGTCTCGGAGGCGAGCACCGAGACGCCGCCGATGCCGTCGCCGCCAGTGCGGGCGCCGTAGAGCACCACGAGGTTGCCGACGCCCTTGGCGCTGGCCAGGTGGATCTCCTCGTGCCGCATCGCGCCGACGCACAGGGCGTTGACGAGCGGGTTGCCGAGGTAGGTCTCGTCGAAGACGATCTCGCCGCCGATGTTCGGCAGGCCCAGGCAGTTGCCGTAGCCGCCGATGCCGGACACGACGCCCGGCAGCACGCGCCGGGTGTCGGCGGCGTCGGCCGGGCCGAAGCGGAGCGGGTCCATGACCGCGAGCGGACGCGCGCCCATCGAGATGATGTCGCGCACGATGCCGCCGATGCCGGTGGCCGCGCCCTGGTAGGGCTCGACGTACGACGGGTGGTTGTGGCTCTCGACCTTGAAGGTCACTGCCCAGCCGTCGCCGATGTCGACGACGCCGGCGTTCTCGCCGATGCCGACGAGCAGCTTGTCGGTCACCGGCTTCTTGTCGCCGAACTGCTTGAGGTGCACCTTGCTCGACTTGTAGGAGCAGTGCTCGCTCCACATGACCGAGTACATCGCCAGCTCGCTGCTCGTCGGACGGCGGCCGAGGATCTCGCGGATGCGTGCGTACTCGTCGGGCTTGAGTCCGAGCTCGGCGAATGGCTGCGCGTGGTCGGGCGACTCCTGCGCGTGCACGACGGTGTCGATGCTCATGCGTTCACCACCGAGTGCAGGATGCTCGTGAAGAAGCCCAGGCCGTCGGTGGTCGGGCCGGTGAGCTCCTCGACCGCATGCTCGGGGTGCGGCATGAGGCCGACGACGTTGCCGCGGGCGTTGCGGATGCCCGCGATGTCGCGACGGCTGCCATTGGGGTTGACGCCGACGTAGCGGGCGATCACGCGGCCCTCGCCCTCGAGCGCATCGAGGGTGTGCTCGTCGGCGACGAAGCAGCCCTCGCCGTTCTTGAGCGGCACGACGATCTCCTGGCCCTGCGCGTAGTCGGCGGTCCAGGCCGAGGTCGTGTCCTCGATGCGCAGGCGCTGGTCGCGGCAGATGAAGTGCAGGTGGTCATTGCGCGTGAGCGCACCGGGCAGCAGGTGCGACTCGCACAGGATCTGGAAGCCGTTGCAGATGCCGAGCACGGGAAGGCCGCCACCGGCAGCGCTGACGATCTCGCTCATGACGGGCGCGAAGCGCGAGATCGCTCCGCAGCGCAGGTAGTCGCCATAGGAGAACCCGCCGGGCAGCACCACGGCATCGACGTTCCTGAGATCGGCGTCGCCGTGCCACAGCGCGACGGCCTCGCCGCCGGCCAGGCGCACCGCGCGGGCGGCGTCACGATCATCGAGCGAACCGGGGAAGGTCACGACTCCGATGCGCATGCCTACTCGTCCCCCTCGACGATGAGGATGAAGTCCTCGATCACGGGGTTGCACAGGAGCTCGCTGGCCAGCGCGTGGAGCTGCTCGCGGCGCTCGGCCGTGACCTCGCCCTCGAGCTCGATCACGAACTGCTTGCCCTGCCGGACATCGAGGACACCCTCGATGCCCAGGCGCCCGAGGGCCCCCTGCACGGCACGACCCTGGGGGTCGAGAATCTCTGGCTTGAGCATGACGTCAACGACGACGCGGGCCACGGGCACTCCTGAGGCTTGGGGACGGCACGAGTCTATCGGCCGTGCTGGGTGCCCCAAGCCGACCATGCGGACCGCACCATCGCCTCGAGGTCGTACTGGGCCTGCCAGCCGAGCACCTCGTGGATGCGGTCGGTGGCCGCGGTGGACTCATCGGGATCCCCCAAACGCCGGGCGCCCACCTGCGCGTCGATGTCGGTGCCGATCACGTCGGAAATGACGTCCATGACCTCGCGCACCGAGGAGCCGACCCCGCGGCCGACATTGAGGGCCTGGGCCTCGGGGTGCCGCTCGAGGTGGGCCGCGGCGGCGACGTGGGCATCGGCGAGGTCGACCACGTGAACGTAATCACGAATGCAGGTGCCATCGGGGGTCGGGTAGTCGTCGCCGAAGATGCGCGGCCGTTCCCCGTGGGCAAGTGCTTCGAAGACCATCGGGATGAGGTTGTTCGCGCTGGTGTCGCCGAGCTCGTCGCTGCCAGCCCCGGCGACGTTGAAGTAGCGCAGTGCGATCCACCTCAGACCCGTCGCAACACCCTCAGCCTTCACCAGCCACTCGCCCACGACCTTCGTCTCGCCGTACGGCGACTCCGGCTGCAGCGGCGCAGACTCGTCGATCGGGTTGCTCACCGGCGTGCCGTAGACGGCAGCCGAGGACGAGTGCACGATGCGTGTGACTCCTGCCTCGCCCATTGCCTCGAGCAAAGTGGTGAGGCCGCCAACGTTCTCGCGGTAGTAGTGCAAGGGCGTGGACACCGACTCGCCCGCGGCCTTCTTCGCCGCCAGGTGGATCACGCCGTCGACGTCGTGTGCAGTGAGGGCTTCGGCAACCGCAGCGCGGTCGGCGACCGAGCACTGCACGAACACGGCGGCTTCGGGGATGCGGGCCGCGTGGCCGGTGGAAAGATCGTCGACGACCACGACATCGCGCCCGCTGGCCAGCAGCGCACGGGTCACGTGGTTGCCGATGTAGCCGGCGCCGCCCGTGACGAGCCAGGT
>JAQTXL010000042.1 GCA_028688835.1 Candidatus Nanopelagicales bacterium
CAGAGCAGAATCACGCGGCGGGGCCAGCGCGCGCCACCGCGTGAACACGAATTGGGGGAGCACGTGAGCAGGCAGATGCTCGATCTGGTCATGGCACGACGCGAACGAGAGCTGGCGCGCTGCGCCCAGGACGCACTCGCCCCAGCCGTCAAAGCCCAGACGGCCGATGCCGAGACGCGGGTGACCGTTGCCGTCAGCACTGCAGCAGCCAGCGTTGAGGTGCCAGCGAGTCTGATGCCGGCGATTCTTGGCGCATTGGATGCCATCGCGCAGGGATCCGGCGTTGTCGTCGTCCCCACCATGCGTGACTTCACCACCACGCAGGCCGCCGAGATCCTTGGGGTCTCCAGGCCCCATGTGGTCAGCCTCCTGGATCGCGGAGCCATCGCCTACCGCATGCACGGCACCCACCGGCGCATCGCAGCCCAGGACCTGCTGACCTACGTGGAGCGCATGGACAGAGCCAACTCGGCGGCTCAGTGACCTAGGTCTAGAACTGACGTAGGTTGTTGACAGTCTGGGTCTTCCTAGGAGGGAGATCAGATGTCAGGGAGAGTTTGGAGCGAGAAGGAACTGGATCGGCGTTCGTTGAGGCGACTATCGATCTTGCGGCACGCGGAGGAGGTCTCGGGGAGCGTCGCGGCGACATGTCGCTACTACGGGATCAGCAGGAATGTCTTCTACACCTGGAAGCGCCGCTTCGACCAAGGGGGGGCTGGAGGCCCTCAGGGACCGCTCCAGCGCGCCTCATCAATCGCCGAATGCCACGTCCACAGAGGTGGTAGGCAAGATTATCCACCTGCGCCAGCACTACCACTTCGGGCCGAACAAGATCCAGATGTACTTGAAGCGCTATCACGACATCGAGATCAGCACGTCAGGCATCTGGCGGATATTGAAACGCCTGGACATGAACCGGCTCCCGGCATCCCAGCGCCACAAGCGCACCGCTACGAAATGGAAGCGATACGAGAAGCAGCGCCCTGGCCACGCCCTCCAGGTCGACGTGAAGTTCATCGAGCCCGTCACAACTCCTGAAGGCCGGCGCAAGAAGTACTACCAATACACCGCTATCGAGGACTGCACCCGGCTGCGGGTGCTGCGGATCTACGACAAGCATGACCAGAAGACCGCAATCTCCTTCATGGACTACGTCCTGGCCCGACTCCCGTTCCAAGTCGAGAAGGTCCAGACCGACAATGGCGCCGAGTTCCAATCCGGCTTCCACTGGCACCTGCTCGACCAGGGCATCAACCACGTCTACATCCGGCCAGCCACCCCGCGGCTGAATGGCAAGGTCGAAAGATCCCATCGCATTGACTCCGAGGAGTTCTACCGTCTCCTCGACGGGGTCATGATCGACGACACGGGCCTGTTCAACGACAAGCTGCAGGAATGGGAGAACTACTACAACTACCAGCGTCCGCATGGCGCGCTCGGCGGCCAAACCCCGTACGAGAGACTAAAGCAGAAGACCAAGGCCTAGACAGTCATCAACCGTCGTCAGTTGCACAGCTAGCGCAGCGCTCGCGAGATCTCCCCGGCCGCGCGCGCCACGCGCGGACCCACCTCCTGCTCGGGCAGCTCGCGAAGCGACACGACGCCCACGCTCGCCTCGAGCCCGGGCACGGAGCTGATCGGCGCCGCGATGCCGAAGGCGCCCTGAGGGCCGTCATTGGTCGCCAGGATCCACGGCGGGTCGAGCGCCCGGCCCGCCGCCGTGCGCGCCGCCAGGATCGCGCGACCGGCGGCACCGGCCTCGAGCGGGTGACGCGAGCCCACGCGATAGGCGACATGCACATCGGAGCGACTCGGCTCCACGACCACGGCGGCCACGGCCTCGAGCCCATCGACGATGGTGAGGTGCGCCGTGGCGCCGACGGCATCGGCCAGCAGTCGCAGTGCGGGCAGGGCGACATCGCGCACGACCGGCTGCACCTGACGCCCCATGGCGAGCAGTGCAAGGCCGAGGCGGCACCTGCCGTCTGCGGACCGTCGCAGGAAGGCGTGCTGCTCCAGGGTCACGACGAGGCGGTAGATCACCGTGCGCCCGATGCCGAGCGCCTGCGAGATCTCGGTGACCGTGAGACCGTCGGGCGCCTCGGACACGACTTCGAGGATGCGCAGTCCGCGGCCCAGGGTCTGTGAGGTCTCGGCCGCCATGGCCCAAATCTAATGGCCCACGGCAGCGCCGTGGGCCATCAGGACAGTGTGCGGCTATGCAGCCTTGCGCACCATGAACGAGCCGATGATCTCGAACAGGCCGATGACGATCAGCCAGATGCCGACGACCCAGGTGAGCGCGAGCACGGACAGTGGCGACACGAGGATCACGATGCCGCCGATGAGGATCACGATGCCGGCGAAGATCGCCCAGCCGCGGCCAGGAGTGCCCTTGGCCGCAGAGATGCCGCCGAAGAGGTCAGCGAAGCCGCGCATCAGGAAGCCGATGCCGATGAAGATCGAGAAGACCCAGCCGGCGAGCACGATGCTGTCCTGGTTGAAGAAGTAGCGCAGCGACACGAAGCCGATGATGAGCGACAGCGCACCGGTGATGATGAAGAGCGCGCGAGCACCACCGCTGAGGCCTGACGCGAAGGCGCGGACGATCTGCCAGATGCCAGTGACGAGCAGCCACACGGCGAAGATCAGCGAGAGGGTGCCGAAGGCCTTCTCCGGGGCGACGACCGCCCAGATGCCGACGGCGAGACTGACGAGGCCGATGAACAGCAGCACCCACCAGTTGCGACTGACTGCGGCGACGAGGTCATTCTCGTCGACCGTCGTGATGTTGACCGTGGACATGCTTCCTCCAAAGGAATTGCTGAGAGTGCGCTGAGGCGCACGTACGCAGATGGTAGGCGCGTGCGAGAGCGAAATTCCCGGTGCCACGCCCGAGAGCACGATCATTCGCTAGGGCGAGGTGATGATGCGATCGACGCCCTCGGCGAACCACTTCGCCCGAAGCTCGTCGAGGGTGCCGTCGGCCGACATGCGCGCCAGCACCTCGTCGACACACGAGCGCAGGGGGTCTCCGGCCGGCAGGCTGAGGTGCAGCGTCGCCGCATCGGGCGCAGGCGGGAACTGCCCCACGACGGTGAGATCGCCGGTGAAGGTCGTCAGCACGAGATTGACCATGTCGTCGGCGACGATGATGCCGCTGACGTGGCGGTCGCGCAGCGCGGCCTTGAGCGCATCGGTCGTCAGGTACGCCACTGGGTCCAGGCCGAGCACGCGCGTCACGTACTCATCACTCGACGAGCCCTTGAGCACCCCGATGCTGGCATCGCTGAGCTCAGCGGCATCGGTCACCTTGTTCACGAGCGAGTCCGGGCGCCCGATGAGCACCTGGGTCTGCACGAGGTACGGGTCGGAGAAGTCGACCAGGGTCTTGCTGCGGTCCTGCTCGAGCTGGGCGATGCCGAGATCGAACCTCGCCGTAGTCGGGGCGGTGAGTTCACGAGTCAGCGTGGACTGCCAGGCGATCTGCGTGCGCGCGAAGCCCAGACCTGCCGCGATGGCATCGATCACGTCGACCTCGAAGCCGACCGGGTCAGCAGGCGTGCGATCGGTGAAGTACGGCGCAGTGGCACGCGAGTGCGCGACGGTCAGCTGGCCTGCCGTGCGCGTCGTGAGGTTCTCATTCGCACAGTTGCCGATGGTCGCGATGGGGCTCGGCCCTGCTGTGGTCGAGGTGGCGCTGGGCACGGCAGCCGGCTGCGCATCCGGCACCTGGCTGCAGCCCGCGAGCACGCAGGCGCCTGCGAGGGCGACGAGCAGGATCGCGCCAGGGCGCGTCCGCCCGCCGCTACGAGTTGGAGTCGCCACCGCGCGGCAGGGACTCGTGGATCTTCTTGCAGTCCGGGCAGATCGGGAAGCGCGAAGGATCGCGGCCGGGCACCCAGGTCTTGCCGCACAGTGCCTTGACGGGCTCCCCCGTCACGGCACTCTCCACGATCTTGGCCTTCTCGACGTAGTGCGCGAAGCGCTCATGGTCGCCATCGTCGTTGCTGAGACGGGTGCTCTCCTCGAGCAGGGTGCCGCCTGCAAGGCCAGGCGTGTCCAGGGGCGTGCTCATGGCGAGCAGTGTAGGCGCCACCCTCATGCAGAGGTCCAATGCCAGCCGATGACGGGACTTTGGTCCTTGGCTCACCTGTGGACTCCGCCCTACGTTTCAGGTATGCCTCAGCAACCACTTGCCCAGGTCCCGGACGACGCACAATGGTTCTGGCAGGACCACGGTTCCTGCCGCGATTCGGACCCGCTGCTGTTCTTCCACCCGCAGAACGAGCGGGGCAACGCGCGTGCCCGTCGCGACCGTACCGCGAAGATGATCTGCGCCGGCTGCACCGTGCGCCTGGAGTGCGCCGACTACGCGGTGCGCGCGCGCGAGCCCTACGGCGTCTGGGGCGGGCTCTCCGAGGATGAGCGGGAGCAGATCTACTCCCGGCTCGACAACAAGTGCTATCCGCGCCGCCGCGGCGAGGGCTCTGCTGCCGCCGCCCGCGAGATCGCTGCGGCGGTCTCACCTCGCTCGCTCGGCATCGCGTAACCCCCGGCTGCGCTGCCTGCCCGGCCCAGGTCCGTCCGAGGTCGGTATCGTTGGCGAGTGACGCTCCTTCATCGCGACTTCCTCGAGGAGTCTGACTTCACTGCAGCAGAGCTGCAGGACCTGCTCGATCTCGCTGTGTCGCTCAAGGCCGACCGGCGCGCTGGGGTCGAGCGCCCGCGCCTGACCGGTCGGCACCTGGCCCTCATCTTCGAGAAGACGTCGACGCGCACGCGGCTGGCCTTCGAGATCGCCATGAAGGACCAGGGCGGCTTCGTGAGCGTGCTCGATCCCGCCAGCTCGCAGATCGGCCACAAGGAGTCCATCGCCGACACCGCGCGGGTCCTGGATCGATGGTTCGACGCCATCGAGTACCGCGGCGCCGATCATGCGACCGTGGTGGCCCTGGCCGAGGCATCCTCAGTACCGGTGTACAACGGGCTCACCGATCGCTGGCACCCGACCCAGATGCTCGCGGACTTCCTCACGATGCAGGAGCACGCGACCGTTGCCGGGCCGCTGCGCTACGCGTACGTGGGCGATGCCCGCTACAACATGGGCAACTCGCTGCTCGTCATGGGCGCGATCATGGGCTCCGATGTGCGCATCGTGGCTCCGCGAAGCCTGTGGCCCGACGCTGCGGTGCAGGAGCTCGCCGCCGACCGAGCCGCGCTCAGCGGCGCGCGCATCACGCTGACCGAGGATCCTGCCGAGGGGCTCTCGGGGGTTGATTTCGTGCACACCGACGTCTGGGTCTCCATGGGCGAGGGCAAGGACGTCTGGGAGCAGCGCGTCGAGCTGCTGCGCCCCTACCGCGTCGATGCCTCGCTCATGCGGCTGGCGGACAACGACCGCGCCAAGTTCATGCACTGCCTGCCGGCCTACCACGACCAGAACACCGACATCGGTCGCCAGATCGCCAGCCAGTTCGGCCTGCTCGATGGCGTCGAGGTCACCGATGAGGTCTTCGAGTCGCCCGCGAGCATCGTGTTCGACCAGGCCGAGAACCGCATGCACACCATCAAGGCGCTGCTGGTCGCCACGCTGGGCTAGCCCCACGATGCAGTGAGGGCCCGCAGCGCATGCGCTGCGGGCCCTCACTGTCGAGGTGGTGCGACTCAGGCCTTGCTGAGCCGATCGCGCAGGCCTGCGAGCTGCTCGCGCAGTGCGGCCGGCACACGGTCACCGAACTGGTTGTAGTACTCCTCAGTGAGGTCCGCCTCGGCGAGCCAGGTCTGCGGATCGATCGCGAAGAGCTCGCTGAGTCGCTCTGCCGAGATGTCGAGGCCTTCGACATTGAGCTCGCCCGCGACCGGGACCCGGCCGATCGGCGTCTCCACTGCGTCGGCTTCGCCGTCGAGTCGGCGCACGATCCACTCGAGCACGCGCGAGTTCTCACCGTACCCGGGCCACATGAACTTGCCATCGGCGTCCTTGCGGAACCAGTTGACGGAGTAGATGCGGGGCAGCTTCTCCGGCGAGGTGAACCCGCCGACCTTGAGCCAGTGGCCCCAGTAGTCGGCCATGTTGTAGCCGCAGAACGGCAGCATCGCGAAGGGGTCGCGCCGCAGCTGGCCCATACCGCCAACGGCAGCAGCCGTCATCTCGCTGGAGACGGTCGAGCCGACGAAGACACCGTTGGTCCAGTCGAAGGACTCCGTGACGAGCGGGACGTTCGTCGCACGTCGGCCGCCGAACAGCATCGCGTCGATCGGGACTCCGGCCGGGTCCTCCCAGTTCGGGGCGATCGACGGACACTGGCTGGCCGGCGCCGCGAAGCGGGCGTTGGGGTGGCTGGACGGGTCTGCGGAAGCAGGGGTCCAGTCGTTGCCCTTCCAGTCGATGAGGTGCGCAGGCGCCTCGGGGGTCATGCCCTCCCACCAGATGTCGCCATCGTCCGTGAGGGCCACGTTGGTGAAGATGCAGTTGGCGTCGAGGCTGCGGATGGCATTGGCGTTGGTGTCCATGCCGGTGCCAGGTGCGACGCCGAAGAAGCCGGCCTCGGGATTGATGGCGTAGAGGCGGCCGTCATCGCCGAAGCGCATCCAGGCGATGTCGTCGCCGATGGTCTCGACCTTCCAGCCCGGGATCGTCGGCTGGAGCATGGCCAGGTTGGTCTTGCCGCAGGCCGACGGGAAGGCCGCCGACACGTAGCGGACGCTGCCCTTGGGCGAGGTGAGCTTGAGGATGAGCATGTGCTCGGCCAGCCAGCCCTCGTCGCGGGCCATCGCGGATGCGATGCGCAGGGCGAAGCACTTCTTGCCCAGCAGCGCATTGCCGCCGTAGCCGGAGCCGTACGACCAGATCTCACGGGTCTCTGGGTAGTGCACGATGTACTTGGTGTCGCTGCACGGCCATGCGACGTCGGGGCGGGCTGCACCGTCGGCGTCGATGAGCGGGTAGCCGACACTGTGGATCGCAGGCACGAAGTCACCGTGCTCGCCGATGATGTCGAGGGCCGCCTGGCCCATGCGGGTCATGATGCGCATGCTCGCCACGACGTAGGGCGAGTCGGAGATCTCGACACCCAGCTGCGAGATGCGCGAGCCCAGCGGGCCCATCGAGAACGGGATCACGTACATCGTGCGTCCGCGCATCGAGCCGGCGAAGAGCTCGTTCATCTTGCCGCGCATCTCTGCGGGGTCGGCCCAGTTGTTCGTGGGGCCGGCGTCGATCTCGCGCTGCGAGCAGATGAAGGTGCGGTCCTCGACACGGGCGACATCGCTGGGGCTGGATCGCGCCAGGAAGGAGTTCGGGCGGATCTCGGGGTTCAGGCGGATGAACGTGCCGGCCTCCACCATCTGCTGGGTCAGGCGATCCCACTCAGCCTGCGAGCCGTCGCACCACTCCACGCGATCCGGCTGGGTGAGCGCTGCCATCTCCTCCACCCACTCGAGGAGCTTCTTGTTGCGCGTGGGGGGATTCTCGAGACCGGGAACCGACATGAACACTCCTCGTTGAGCTGGTGATTAGGGCTAAGGATGCTCCTGTTTTCAGTGTTCCACACACGCTCGACCCCCTGAAAGGGCGTTCGTGTGACTAACTGCACAGGTTTGTCACGAGTTGGTGCGGCAAAACGTGTCGCGCCTCACTTCGGCCCCGCGCACAGGCTCGTGCGGCGGCGCTGTCAGGCGATGGCGGACTGCGATGCGACCGCCGAGGCCATGCGTGCGACGACCTCGTCGAGCACCTCCGGCGAGGTCGCGAAGTTGAGCCGGGCGAACCCAGCACCGCCGGGCCCGAACGTGGGTCCCGAGTTGAGTGCAACCTGCCCGTGCGCCAGGAAGAAGGCTGCCGGGTCACCCGGCAGCTCGAGGGCGCGGCAGTCGAGCCAGGCCAGGAACGACGCCTCCGGTGGTGCGAAGGTGAGCTGCGGCACCTGCTTGGCCATCAGCGCGCGCAGCCGCATCGACTGGCCCTGCAGCTGCTCGAGCAGCTCGTCGAGCCACGACGTGCCCTCGGTGTAGGCCACGATGGCCGCAAGGGCACCGAGGTGACCTGCGCCATGCTGCACTTCAAGCGGCACGCGCGCGCGCAACTTGTCGCGCACATCTGCCGATCCCGCAACCACCTGGGCGCACTTGAGCCCTGCCAGGTTCCAGGCCTTGGACGCCGAGATGACCGACACTGCCGGGGCGTCGCCCGAGACGGTCAGGTACGGCACGAACGCGCGGTCAGGGTAGGTGGTGGGCGCATGGATCTCATCAGCCACGACCAGCACGCCATGCCGGTCGGCAAGTGACGCGATGAACCTCAGTTCCTCTCGGTCGAAGACGCGGCCGGTGGGATTGTGCGGGCTGCACATCAGGTAGGCCCGGGTACTGGGGTCAGCGAAGGCACGCTCCATCGCCTCGCGGTCGAGGACGTAGCGCTGTCCGTCCCAGACCAGCGGCACATCGCGCAGCTCGCGCCGGGCCACGTGCTGCACCGTCGTGAAGAACGGCGGGTAGACGGGGCTGTTGATGACCACGGCGTCGCCGGGCTCGGTCAAGGCGATGAGCGCCTGGCCGACACCGGTGAGCACATCGGCGACCGGCATCACACGAGCCGAATCCACGATCCAGTTCCAGCGCGTCGCGGCGAACACTCCGAGGGCCTCGCCGACTTCGGCCGTCCACGCATAGCCGGTGTCACCGAGTTCGACGGCTCGACGCAGGCGTTCGGTGATGGGCGTGGCAAGCCTCACGTCCATCTCCGCGACCCACACGGGGATGACATCCGGACTGTAGGCCCGCCACTTGACGCTCGAGCGCAGGCGCAGCTCTTCGAGCGGCACCCATGAGAAATCGGACATGGCTCAGGATCGCACAGGCGCAATCGGCTGGAATCGACGCAGGCGAAGGGAGTTCGCGACCACGAACACCGACGAGAAGGCCATGGCGGCGCCAGCGAGCAGCGGGCTCAGCAGGCCGATGGCCGCGAGCGGGATCATCGCGACGTTGTAGGCGAAGGCCCAGAAGAGGTTGCCGCGGATCGTGCGCAGGGTTCGCCGCGACAGGCGCAGCGCATCGACGGCTGCCAGCAGGTCGTTGCGCACCAGCGTGATGTCACTCGCCTCGATCGCGACGTCGGACCCGGCGCTCATCGCGATCCCAAGATCGGCCTGGACGAGTGCAGCCGCGTCGTTCACGCCGTCACCCACCATCGCCACCACGCGCCCGGCTGCCTGATGCTCCTGCACCATCGCAACCTTGCCCTCGGGCCGCACCTCGGCGATCACCTGCGCGATGCCGACCTCGTCCGCGACGACGCGACCGACGATCGCACTGTCGCCAGTGAGCAGGATCGGCTCGATGCCCATGTCGACGAGTGCGCGTACGGCCTGCGCGCTCGACCCACGCACGGAGTCGGCCAGCGTGATGAGCCCGATGATGCGACCGTCGCGACTCACGCCCACCTGCGCGAGGCCTTCGCGCTGCGCCTGCTGCACCGCGGGGGCGAACCAGTCGTCGACACCCGGGCTCGTGGCGTGCTCGATCACCCACGAAGGGCTCCCGACGACGATGGCCCTCCCGTCGACCTGCCCCTGGGCGCCGCGACCGGGGTGACTGCGGAACTCGGACACCTGTGCCTGCACATGCGGCTGCCCGGCGATGGCACGCGCCAGCGGATGCTCGCTGTAGGCCTCGATCGGTCCGGCAGCGTCGAGCACGGCGCCGGTGTTCAGGCCCGGCGCGGGCAGCACCTGCCGCACTTGCACCTGGCCCGTGGTGACCGTGCCGGTCTTGTCGAGCAGCACCGTGGTCACGCGGCGGCTCTGCTCCAGCGTCTCGGGCCCGCGGATGACGATGCCCAGCTGCGCTCCGCGGCCGGTGCCCACGAGCAGGGCGATCGGCGTCGCCAGACCCAGGGCGCATGGGCACGCGATGATGAGCACGGCGACCGCGGCCGAGAACGCCTGCTGTGCGGGATGCCCGGTCACCAGCCAGAGGGCGAGGGTCAGCAGTGCCGCGGCGAGCACGGCTGGCACGAACACCGCAGACACCCGATCGGCCAGTCGCTGGATGGGCGCCTTGCCTGACTGCGCGGCCGTGACGAGCTGGGCGATCTGCGCGATGCGCGTGTCGGCGCCGACCCCCGTCGCCCGCACTTCGAGGCGGCCGTCGAGATTGATCGTGGCACCGACCACCCGCGAGCCGGGCGCTACTGCGATGGGGACCGACTCCCCGGTGAGCAGCGCCTCGTCGACTGCGCTCTCCCCAGCGACGACCTCGCCATCCGTGGCGATGCGCTCTCCGGGCCGCGCAATGAAGTGGTCGCCGACGCGCAGTCGCGCCAGGGGCACGAGCTGCTCGACGCCGTCGACCAGGACGGTCGCATCGGCGATCTGCAGCGTCAACAGGGCGCGGATCGCGGAGCTCGATCGACGCTTGGCCCGGGCCTCGAACCAGCGCCCCGCCAGCACGAACACCGGCACCGCGGCCGCCACCTCGAAGTAGAGCGCGGGCAGCTCCATGGCATCGCCCATGCTGCCGAGGCCGTGCGCGCCGTGGTAATCGAGCGATCCTGCGCCACCCAGGAGCACAGCCCACGCACTCCAGAGGAACGCCGCAGTCACTCCCATGCTGATGAGGGTGTCCATGGTCGCGGTGCCATGACGCAGGTTGAGCCAGGTCGCACGATGGAAGGGCCACGCACCCCACGTCACCACCGGCACAGCGAGGGCGAGCACCACCCACTGCCAGCCGGTGAACTGCAGGGCCGCGATCATCGACAGCAGCGAGACCGGGATCGCGAATGCGAGGGACACCCAGAAGTGCAGCCGCGTTGCGCGCACCTCGGCTGCGGCAGCCTCCTCGATGCTCACCCCTGAATCCGGCGCGACGGCGTCGTAGCCGGCGGCGCGCACGGCCTCGACGAGCACATCGACGGTCGTGCCCGGCGGCATTGCGACATGCGCGGACTCGGTCGCATAGTTCACTGACGCCTGGACGCCAGGAAGACTGTTGAGGCGATTCTCGATGTGCCGCGCGCACGCGGTGCAGGTCATGCCGATGACGGGAAGGTCGATCTCCTCAACCACGCTCATGGGCACCTGCGGTCATGGGTTCAACTGGCCGTGCATCTGATGACCTGAGCATACTTTCCCCTTCACCCACCGAGGATGCTTCCGTGCCTGCCCAGAGCGAACACCCGCCGATCCGCACCTACAAGCCCCGACGCGGCCGGATCACCGCGCGCCAGGCGCGCACGCTCGACGCCCGCCATCCCCGCCTGCTGCCGGCCGATGCACCGATCGACCTCGCGGCCCTCTTCGGCGACCTCCCGGTCATCTGCGAGATCGGCTTCGGCACGGGAGTCACGACCGCCCTCATGGCTCGTGATCGCCCTGACCTCGCATTCCTGGCCATCGACGTGCACACCCCCGGCGTCGGCGACCTCGTGGCCCGCATCGACGAGGACGGGCTCACCAACCTCTGCGTGATCGAGGGCGATGCGATCGCCGTGCTGCGCGACTGCATCGACGCCGGTGCCCTCGCAGGCGTGCGCAGCTTCTTCCCGGACCCCTGGCCCAAGGCCCGTCATCACAAGCGCCGGCTCGTGCAGCATGAGCGCATCCAGCTCATCGCCAGCCGGGTGCGCGCTGGTGGCACCTGGGACCTTGCGACCGACTGGGCGCCCTACGCCGAGCACATCGAGGCGCAGATGGCGCTCGAGCCGCAATGGCAGGGCGGCTGCGTGCCCAGGCCCGACTGGCGGCCGGTCACGCACTACGAGTCCCTCGGTCTCGAGCAGGGGCGCGCCATCCGGGACTTTCGCTACGTGCGAACGCAAGTGCCCCACACGACGATCTGATCTAGGGCACCATGACCGTCATGGCCATCCTGGGAACCACCACACTCGACGCATTCCCCCTCTGCCTCGGCGGCAACGTCTTCGGCTGGACCGCCGACGAGGAGACGAGCTTCGCCATCCTCGACGCGTACGCGGAGGCCGGCGGCAACTTCATCGACACCGCTGACGCCTACAACGGCTGGCTTCCCGGGCACGAGGGCGGCGAGTCCGAGGAGATCATCGGCAAGTGGATGAAGGCCCGCGGCAACCGCGACCAGATCATCATCGCCACCAAGGTCGGCAGCCTCGAGGGCCGCACGGGCCTGTCCGCTGCGAACCTCCAGCTCGCCTCGGAGGAGTCCCTCAACCGCCTGCAGACCGACTACATCGACGTCTACTACTCGCACCGCGATGACGCCGAGACGCCTCAGCTCGAGACGCTGACTGCATACGACGCGCTGGTGCGCGCTGGCAAGGTGCGGTACATCGGCGCTTCGAACTTCAACGCAGAGCGACTGCAGGAGGCACTCGACCTCAGCGCCGCCAACGGCCTGGCGGCATATGCGGTGCTGCAGAACGAGTACAACATGATCAAGCGCAGCGAGTACGAGGACGGCGTGCGCGCAGTCGTCGCCAAGGCCGGCATGGCGCATGCGCCGTACTTCGGGCTTGCCAGCGGCTTCCTGACGGGCAAGTACCGCCCCGGCGTCGAGGTCGACAGCCAGCGGGCGCGCGGCATGCGCCGGCTGCTCGACGACCGCGGCCTCGCGGTGCTCGGCGCACTCGATGCCGTCTCCGCCGCGCACGACGTGCCGGTGTCGGCGGTGGCACTCGCCTGGCTGCTCGCCCAGCCGACCATCTCCGCGCCGATCGCCAGCGCCCGAACGGTTGAGCAGCTGGCTGACCTGCTGCCGATGGTCGATCTGCAGCTGACCGACGCCGAGCTCGCGCAGCTCACCGCCGCAACCGAGGTGTGAGACTGGACTCAGCGCGGGCATTCGACCGCTCGGTCTTCACTAGAATCGGCCTGTGAATCCCGCGCTGCCGCCACGCGACCTGACTGAGCCCATCCCGCTCGTCAACGCCGACTTCGCCAACCGGCTGCTGCTGCGCCGCATCGACCGCGACATCTTCACCGCCCACAGTCGCGAGGGCGGTCGCCTGCGCACCTACGGCGGTCAGGTGGCCGCGCAGTCACTCATGGCCGCCGGCATGACCGTCGACGATCCTGAGCGCGTGGTCCACTCCCTGCACGGCTACTTCCTGCGTCCCGGACGCAATGAGGACCGCATCACGTACCTGGTCGAGCGCCCGCGTGACGGTGGATCGTTCTCCTCGCGCATCGTGCGCGCCGTGCAGAACGGCGAGACCATCTTCATGATGACCGCCTCGTTCTCAGTGGTCGACTCCGGTCCCGAGCACCAGTTCCAGCAGCCCCTCGCCCCACCGCCGGAGGAGGGGACCACCGACCAGTTCTCGGAGGAGGATGACACCCCTGAGATGGCCAAGGCTCGGCACAACAGCGCGCACAAGTGGATCGACCTGCGGCTGTTCGAGCCTGAGAAGCCCCTGGAGATGCAGGATGGCCGCTACGAGCGCATGGCATGGGTGCGCATCCGGCAGGAGCTCCCCCTCGACCCGCTCATCCAGGCCTGTGCGCTGACGTACCTCTCCGATCTCACCATGGTGCCCACAGCGCTGGCCCCGAATGTGCAGATGCGCAATCAGCTGCAGATGGCCTCGATCGACCATGCCGTGTGGTTCCACGCGCCGATCCGCACCGATCAGTGGCTGCTGTTCGCCCAGGACACTCCCGTGGCGCGTGGCGGCCACGGGCTCGCGCGAGGCCTGTTCTACGAGCCGTCGGGTCAGTTGATCGCCTCAGTGGTGCAGGAGTCGCTCATCCGCACGGCGCGACCCAAGTCGTCGCACTAGCCGACCGGGATCACCGGCGCAGTCGCGCCCTCCTCAGCAGTGATGAGCAGCCGCGCGAACCCCTCCTCACGCAGCTGCACGACGAACCCCGGACGATGCCGGTAGACGGCGCAGAAGTCCCTGCCTCCCGAGTACCTCGTCGTGCCGAGCATGATCCGCCCTGGCCATCCGGTGCCGGGGGCGCGAATGCCGCGCAATCGCGCCCAGACGTCGTCGACCTCCGCGATCGCGACGACGTGCTCCCAGGGAACGGCGAACGGGCGATGGAGCGCACCCACGCACTCCCATGCGGTGAGCTGCACCTGCAGTCCGTCGCCGGTGCTCACAAGTCGAGCCATGTCTCGATGGTAGCCAGGCTCCGCGCTAGGAGGGCAGCTGAGCGACGAGCACCGGCACCTCGGCCAGGGCACGCAGTGTGTCGTTCATGTGGGTGCAGCCGTCGATGCCCGGCAGCTGCTCGTTGACTGTCGTGCGGAAGCCGCGCAGCGGCTGCCCGACCATGCGCCCGACCGAGACCGTGGCCAGCGGGCACTCGTAGTGCGGCAGGATCCGCGGATCAGCACTGATCGTCAGCACCTCACCCGTGACCGGATCAGCAGTCGCCGACACCTCGTACTCATGGATGCCGAACCGCTGCCCTGAAGGCGACGTGTACGAGTCCTGGAAGAACGCCTCGATGTGCAGCACGCCGCTGTCGATCCACAGGTCCATGCGGCGCGAGCGTCGATGGGACGGACCCTCGGGGTCCGTGAGCTCATGCCAGGCCCAGGCATCGTCGGGGCTGTCGATGGGTGCGACCGGCACTGTGTCGCCCATGCTCAGGTTGGTGCCGTCGGGGTTCAGCGCCGTCGAGCCGGGCTGGAAGCCTGCGCAGATCCCCTCCATGATGCGCTTG
>JAQTXL010000177.1 GCA_028688835.1 Candidatus Nanopelagicales bacterium
AGCTCACGGGCCATCGCCATGATGCTGCCGCCGCGCCAGACCCCGCACTCGGCGAAGTCGCCCGGGATGCCCTCGGCCACGACGTAGCGCACGGCATTGAGCAGCGACCACAGCCGCTCGGCCGAGGTCATCGTGTACGGGCGCAGCGAGGCGATGAGCGTGGCATCGTCGGGCGTGGCCTCGACGGGGAGGCGCTGCTGGCTCGACGCGACCCTCGAGATCTGCAGCCCGAACCGGCGAGCAGTCGAGTCAATGATCTGCTCGTAGCGCTTCATCGGGGCATTATCGCAGGCTGGGCTCCCGGGCCTCAGCGCATCGACAGCTGATCGATCGGCGCCGGCTCGACCTGCCAGCAGCGCCGCTCGGCGAAGGCTCCCTCGTCGAACAGCCGCATCATCGCCAGATTGAGCTTCCAGTCGATGGGGACGACCGGCTCCATCGGCAGCTCGTCCATGACGCGGACGAGCCCGGGCAGGAACTCGCGCGCATAGAGGATCGCGCAGACGGTGTTCGTCACGGGACGGTCGGCCGCGAACAGCCCGCGGCTCACGGTGCCCGCCCAGCGCACGCCGGGGTCGGCATGCAGCAGGTGATCGACCCCGAGGGTGCGGCTCGAGTACGACTGCGAGACGTTCGCGTACGCGATCCGGTCGGCGTGCTCCATGAGGCCACGAAGCCCGGCGGCGCAGTCAGCGACATCCGAGGCCGCCCCGTCGTCCTCGATGATGAGCACCCAGGCCGCGCCGCTGGCCAGGCCGCGCCGCATGAGATCGACATGGGACAGCTCGATGTTCAGCAGGCGCCGCAGCATCGCGACGCCGGGTGAGCGCACCCGCTGGGTCTGCCGCTTGCCGCTGCGCAGCGCCTGCTCGGCCAGCCAGCGCGGCGACCACCGGCGCCCGATGAAGCGCGCCCACGTGCCATGCAGCCGCAGCTGGGCGCTGAGGCTGGCCTGGACCGAGGCCTCCGAGAGGGGGAAGGGACTGGCATCGAAGTGGTCGTCAGTGCTCACGACGACCGTGGTCGCGATGCCTGCAGTCGCGAGCTCGGCCTCCAGCAGGGCCGCCAGGCCCTGCGGACCCTGGCTCACCGCGAAGCGCGAGCCCCGGTGGCTGACCACGCCGATGAAAAGGTCGGGCCGGGTCATGGGTAAGTAGGCTACCCACTCGTGAGCATCACTGGGTCGGACCAAGGGGCGGAGCCCGACAACGACCACGGTGGCCTCGGCGTCGCCGACTTCGCCAAGCGCAGTGTCTCGGCCGCCCTGCGCGAGGCGATCAGCCTCATCCCGCGCTCCAAGCGTCGCCTGCTGTTCTTCGCTTCGGCCATCCAGGTCTCCCTCGGGCTGCTCGACCTGCTGGGCATCGCCCTCATCGGCCTCGTCGCGGCAGTGGCCGTGTCCGGCATCGACGAGAGCGGCCTGCCGGCGGCCGCCCAGACCGTCATGGGCTGGTTCGGCATCGAGGACGCGTCGGTGTCCAAGACCACGGTGATCATCGCCGGGCTGGCCGTCGTGATCCTCATCGGCAAGACGGCGCTGTCGGCGATCATGTCGCGGCGCATCATGGTGTTCCTGGCCAACCGGCAGGCCGACCTGTCGGTGCGCCTGGCCCGCTCGTTCCTGAGCCGTCCGCTCATGGAGGTGCAGCGCTGGACCACCTCCGAGGCCGTGTACGCGCTCGGCCCCGGCGTCGCCTCGGCCACCGTGCTGCTGCTGAGCGCGGCGATCACCATCGCATCCGAGCTCTTCCTCTTCACGATCGTCGGCGTCTCGCTGCTCGCCTACGACCCGCTCACCACCCTCATCGCCGTCGCCCTGTTCTTCGTGGTGGGCATCGGCCTGCAGCGCATCCTCGGACGCTGGTCGGCACGCACCGCGCAGATCATGACCGACTCGTCGATCTCGACCCTCACGGCAGTCTCCGAGGCCCTGGCCACCTACCGCGAGACCACCGTGCTCGACCGCCGCGACCTCTACCTGGCCAAGTACGAGGATCTCGCGACGCGCACCGCGCGCGCCGGCGCCACGACCTCGTACATCATGGAGATCCCCAAGTACGTGCTCGAGGCGGCGCTGTACTTCGGCGTGGTCTTCCTGGCCATCATCCAGTTCCTGACGAACGACTGGGCCTCGGCCGCCGCCACCACGGCGATCTTCCTGGCTGCCGGAAGCCGCGTCACGCCTGCGCTGCTGCGCCTCCAGGGCGCCGGCATCACGATCCGCAATGCGGCCGTGCAGGCGCAGCCAACCTTCTACATGGCCAAGTTCCTGGGCCTGACCCTCGATGACTCGGAGTCCAAGGTCACGCCGCCGATCCCGGTGTCGGTCGAGCGCCTGCACCGCCACATCGCCACGGGGTACCCCGACTTCGTCGCCGACATCGAGATCTCCAATGTCGCGCTCACCTACCAGGATGCAGCCGCACCGGCACTCATCGATGTCTCGTTCACCGCGCCGATGGGCGCCTCCATCGCGCTCGTCGGGCCGACCGGCGCAGGCAAGTCGACCCTGGCCGATGTCATCCTGGGCGTGCTCGAGCCGCAGATCGGCCAGGCGCGCATCAGCGGCATCGCACCGCGCGACGCCGTCGAGCGCTGGCCCGGCGCCATCTCCTATGTGCCGCAGAACGTCGCCCTCGTCATCGGCTCGGTGCGCGAGAACGTGGCCCTGGGCCTGCCCACGGAGCTCATCGACGACGAGCTCGTCTGGGAGGCCCTGCACCGGGCGCACCTGGCCGACTTCCTGACCGACAGCCGCGAGGGCCTGGACACCGCGGTCGGCGAGCGGGGCTTCCGCCTCAGCGGCGGGCAGCGCCAGCGCCTGGGCATCGCCCGGGCGCTCTACACCCGGCCCAAGCTGCTGGTGCTCGACGAGGCCACGAGCGCCCTCGATGCCGAGACCGAGCAGGCGATCATCCAGACCCTCGACGAGCTCGAGGGCGAGGTGACCACCGTGACGGTCGCGCACCGGCTCGCCACGGTGCGCCGCGCCGACCTGCTGCTCTACATCCGCGACGGCCGCGTGCAGGCGCAGGGCAACTTCGAGGAGGTCCGCGGCCGCGTGCCCGACTTCGATCGCTCGGCATCGCTGCTCGGTCTCTAGCAGCGCGCGCCACCTGCCATGCGCGACAATGGACGCACCATGGAGACGCTGACGCCTGCCGATGTCTCGGCGGTCGTGTGCACGATGAACTCGATCGCCTCGATCGAGCAGTGCCTGAAGAGCCTGCGTGATGCCGGCGTCGGTGAGTTGATCGTGGTCGACGCGAGCTCGACCGACGGCACGCGTGCAGTTGCCGACCGGCTCGCCGACCGCGTGGTCGTCGACCCGGGCACCGGCCTGGGCAATGCCCGCAACGTCGGCATCGCGCACACGACGAAGGCCCTGATCCTCAACATGGGCTCGGACAACATCATGCCCTCGGGCCAGCTCGAGGTGATGATCGATGCGCTCCAGCGCGACTCCCTGCAGGGCGTGAGCGCGCGCACGCGCATCGA
>JAQTXL010000178.1 GCA_028688835.1 Candidatus Nanopelagicales bacterium
TCATCGAGCCCACGATCGTCGCCGACCTGCAGCAGGACGACGAGATGATCCAGAGCGAGATCTTCGGGCCGGTCATCACGATCCAGCGCTTCACCGACGAGCAGGAGGCGCTCGAGAAGGCCAATGACGTCGAGTACGGCCTCGCCGCCAGCGTCTGGACCTCGAATGTCGGGCGCGCGCTGCGCATGTCGAAGTACCTCGATGCCGGGACCGTCTGGGTCAACACGCACATCCCCCTCGTCGCCGAGATGCCGCATGGCGGCTTCAAGCACTCGGGCTACGGCAAGGACCTGTCGATGTACGGGTTCGAGGACTACACGCGCATCAAGCACGTCATGGCCAGCCTGGACTAGTCGTGTGCCTGCAAGGCATTCGCAGGTGCTCGCGCAGAACTCCCAGCAGCCCTATCGGGAATGTACCCTCCTGGCAACGCGCAGGCGGTCCAGCCGACTGCCACCACCGTCACCTGAACCAGGAGTGAGCATGGCCATCCGACTGGGCGACATCGCCCCGACCTTCTCCGCCGAGACCACCGACGGCGTCATCGACTTCCACGACTGGAAGTCCGGCAGCTGGGCCGTGCTCTTCAGCCACCCGGCTGACTTCACGCCCGTCTGCACCACCGAGCTCGGCCGCACCGCAGCGCTCAAGGGCGAGTTCGACAAGCGTGGCGTCAAGGCGATCGCCGTGTCCGTCGATCCGATCGAGGACCACCGCAGCTGGGCCAAGGACATCGGTGAGGTGGGTGGCACCGAGCTCAACTTCCCGATCATCGCCGATCCCGACCGCACCGTCTCGCACCTGTACGACATGCTCCACCCCGGCGAGGGCGACACCTCGACGGTGCGGTCGGTGTTCATCATCGATCCGAGCGACAAGGTCCGCCTGACGCTCACCTACCCGAAGTCCGTCGGTCGCAACTTCGACGAGATCGTCCGCGTGATCGACGCGCTGCAGGTGACCGACCTGGCTCCGATCGCCACCCCGGCCGACTGGAAGCCCGGCTCCAAGGTCATCGTCGCGCCGACCGTGTCGACCGAGGACGCGCGAGCGCGATTCGGCGATGTCGAGGAGATCAAGCCCTACCTGCGCTGGACGCCTGCACCCACCGCGTAGGCCGTGCACGACAGCGCCCTCCCTGTGCCTCGTGCACACGGGGGGCGCTGTCGTCGTCCCGCGGCGGGCCGGGGCACGATCAGGGAGTTCGGGCGGTAGGTTGAGCGCATTGCGCACGTCCACTGTCGGTTACTGGTCACCCTGCAGGAGGAGAGAAGTTGTCTGAGAACCGTGATGTTGCAGCCCGGGAGATCGTCGCGATGATGCGCTCCACGCTCTCGCGCAGGCGTGTCCTGCAGGCCGCCGGACTCGGCTCGGTCGCGGCAGTGGCAGCCGCGTGCGGCGCCAGCGGTGACACCGGATCGAGCACCGCGTCGGCGGCGCCTTCGGCCGAGGACCGCTCGGACGCCGAGAAGACACTGCTGTGGTCCACCTGGCCCGGCTACATGGACACCGATGAGAAGTCCGGTGGCCGCCCCTCGCTCGAGGCCTTCGAGCAGCAGACCGGCATCAGCGTCACGTACACCGAGGACATCAACGACAACAACGAGTTCTACGCCAAGGTGCGCACGCAGCTCGAGCAGGGCCAGCCCATCGACCGCGATATCGTGGTGCTCACTGACTGGATGGCGGCCCTGTGGATCGAGAGCGGCTACGCCCAGGCCCTCGACAAGTCGAACATTCCCAATGCCGCCAACGTGATCCCGAAGCTGGCCGACGTCGCCTTCGACCCGGGCCGCAAGTACTCGCTGCCGTGGCAGTCCGGCTTCGGGCTGTTCGGCTGGAACAAGGCCAAGCTCAAGGAGCTCATCGGCACCGACACCCTGACGTCCGTCGACCAGCTCTTCGACCCGGCGCTCAAGGGCCGCGTGACCGTGCTGTCCGAGATGCGCGACACGATGGGCATCATCATGGCGTCGCAGGGCAATGACCCCGCGAACTTCACCGACGACCAGTTCACGCAGGCGATCGATGCCCTGCGCACCCAGATCGACAACGGGCAGATCCGCAGTGTCGAGGGCAACTCCTACATGGGCGACATGAAGAGCGGCAATGTGGTCGCCGTCATCGGATGGTCCGGCGACGTCATCCAGCTCGGCGACCAGTTCGGCGTCGCACTCCCCGAGTCCGGCGGGACGCTCTGGACCGACAACATGCTCATCCCGCCGCTGGCCGCGCACAAGAAGAACGCCGAGCTGATCATGAACCACTACTACGACCCGACTGTCGCTGCGCAGGTCGCGGCCTACGTGCAGTACATCTCGCCGGTCCAGGGTGCACAGGAGGCCATGAAGAAGGTGGATCCCGCACTGGTCGACAATGAGTGGATCTTCCCGACGCCTGAGACGCTGTCGCGCGCCTACGTGTTCATGACCCTCACCCCCGAGCAGGACGTGAAGTACCAGCGCGAGTTCCAGAAGGCGATCGGTAACTGAGGTGCCCGCGGGGGCCTCTCGCCAGATCGAGGACCTTCGACTGGTCGGCATCACCAAGCAGTTCGGTGACCAGCGAGCCGTCGACGACCTGAGCATGACCATTCCGGCAGGCTCGTTCTTCGCGCTGCTCGGTGCCTCCGGCTGCGGCAAGACCACGACGCTGCGGATGGTGGCCGGGCTCGAGGAGCCCACGGCCGGACGCGTCTACATCGGCGAGCAGGACATCACCGACCTGCGCGCCTTCCAGCGCCCGGTGAACACCGTGTTCCAGTCCTATGCGCTGTTCCCGCACCTCGACATCTTTGAGAACGTCGCCTTCGGCCTGCGCCGTCGCGGTATCAAGCAGGTCGATGCGCAGGTCAACCAGATGCTCGAGCTCGTCGAGCTCGGCGCCCTGGCACGGCGGCGCCCGAGCCAGCTCTCGGGCGGCCAGCAGCAGCGGGTGGCCGTGGCTCGCGCCCTGATCAACCGCCCGGACGTGCTGCTGCTCGACGAGCCCCTCGGGGCCCTCGATCTCAAGCTGCGCCGCCAGATGCAGATCGAGCTCAAGCGCATCCAGTCCGAGGTCGGCACCACCTTCGTCCATGTGACGCACGACCAGGAGGAGGCCATGACCATGGCCGACACCGTTGCGGTCATGAATGCAGGGCGCATCGAGCAGCTCGGCCACCCGGCTGATGTCTACGAGACGCCGCGGACGATCTTCGTGGCCAACTTCCTCGGCCAGTCCAACCTCATCCAGGGCGTGCGCGTGGCCTCGGGCGACAGCATCGAGGTCGACGCGTACGGCGTGCACTTCACCATGCCGGCCAAGCGCAATGTCGCCCCCGGCACCGCGGTCGTCGTCGGCGTGCGCCCGGAGAAGATCACGGTCCTCGACGCCATCGACGAGCCGAAGGTGCCAGGCGGGCACAACCGCGTGCACGGCGTCGTCACCGACGTGTCCTACACGGGCGTGTCGACCCAGTACCTCGTCGAGACGTCCTGGGGCCAGAGCATCAC
>JAQTXL010000179.1 GCA_028688835.1 Candidatus Nanopelagicales bacterium
CGTGTGGACCACCACGCCCTGGACCCTGGTCTCGAACACGGCGGTCGCCGTCAAGCCCACCGCGATGTACGCGGTCGTCCGCACGGTCGACGGCGAGGTGCTGGTCGTGGCCGAGGAGCTGGCAGCAGGACTGTTCGACGAGGGCTTCACCGTGCTCGATCGCATGCCCGGGTCGGCGCTGGAGCGCATCGCCTACGACCGGCCGTTCACGCTCGTCGACATCCCTGACGCGCACTACGTGATCCTGGCCGACTACGTCACCACCGACGACGGCTCCGGCCTCGTGCACCAGGCCCCGGCCTTCGGCGCCGACGACCTCGTCAGCTGCCGCGCCTACGGCCTTCCGGTCGTCAACCCCGTGCGCCCGGACGGACACTTCGATGACGACGTCCCGCTGATCGGCGGCGTGTTCTTCAAGAAGGCCGATGAAGCGCTCGTGGCCATGCTCGATGCCTCCGGCCGGCTCTTCAGGCATGTGCAGTACGAGCACTCGTACCCGCACTGCTGGCGCTGCCATACGCCGCTCATCTACTACGCGCAGCCCTCGTGGTACATCCGCACCACCGCAATCAAGGACGACCTCATCGCCCAGAACGAGGCGACCAACTGGTTCCCGTCGACCATCAAGCACGGCCGCTTCGGCGACTGGCTGGAGAACAACGTCGACTGGGCGCTGTCGCGCAACCGCTACTGGGGCACTCCCCTGCCCATCTGGCGCTGCGAGAACGACCATCTCGTCGCTGTCGGGTCGATGGCCGAGCTGAGCGAGCTCGCGGGACGCGATGTCTCAGCCACCGACCCGCATCGCCCGTACGTCGACGACATCACGCTGCCGTGCCCGACCTGCTCAGCAGTGGCCACGCGCGTTCCCGAGGTCATCGACTGCTGGTATGACTCGGGTGCGATGCCGTTCGCGGCGGTGGGGTACCCGCATGAGTCGGGCGACTTCGCCGCGCAGTACCCGGCCGACTTCATCTGTGAGGCGATCGACCAGACGCGCGGGTGGTTCTACACACTCATGGCGATCGGCACCCTGGTGTTCGAGCAGTCGTCGTACAAGAACGTCGTGTGCCTGGGCCACATCCTCGACGAGGACGGGCGCAAGATGAGCAAGCACCTGGGCAACGTGCTCGAGCCCATCGGGCTCATGGACGACCATGGGGCAGACGCGGTGCGCTGGTTCATGCTCGCCGGCGGCTCGCCCTGGCAGGCGCGCCGCGTGGGACATGGCGCGATCGCCGATGTCGTGCGCAAGACCCTGCTGACGTACTGGAACACCGTCGCCTTCCAGTCGCTGTACGGCAGGCTTGCCGAGTGGGATCCTGCGGGCCCGGCCCCAGCGGTCGCCGATCGCCCGGTGATCGACCGCTGGCTGATCTCCGAGGCCAACCGGATGAACCGCGACGTCGACAGCGCCCTGGAGCAGTTCGACACACAGCGCGCCGGACGCCTGATCGCCACCTTCATCGACGACCTGTCGAACTGGTACGTCCGCAGGTCACGTCGCCGGTTCTGGGATGGCGATCCTGCCGCGCTGGCGACCCTGCACGAGGCGCTGCGCATCACGACGCTGTGCATGGCCCCGTTCACCCCGTTCATCACCGAGCGGGTCTGGCAGGACCTCTTCGCCTCCAGCGCCGGCACCGACTCCGTGCACCTGGCCTCATGGCCCCAGGTCGACGCCGACCTCGTCGACGAGTCGCTCGCGCACGACATGGCGCTCGTGCGCCGCATCGTCGAGCTCGGCCGCGCCGCCCGCGCCACCAGCGGCGTGCGCACGCGGCAGCCGCTGGGAAGGGCGCTCGTGTCGGCTCCCGGATGGGCGTCGCTCAGTGCAGACCTGCAGCAGCAGGTCTGCGACGAGCTCAACCTGGTCACCGCTGCCGCACTCGACACCGAGGACGCCGACCTCGTTGAGGTCTCGATCAAGGCCAACTTCCGCGCCCTCGGGTCGCGGTTCGGCAAGCAGACCCCGCTGGTCGCCACGGCCATCGGAGCAGCCGACGCGACTGCCCTGCAGTCGGCGATCCGGTCGGCGGGCGCCGCCCAGGTCGAGGCAGCCGAGCTGGGCACGGTCACGATCACCGCCGATGATGTGGTGGTCACCGAGACCCCGCGCGAGGGCTGGGCGGTGGCGTCCGAGGGCGGCGAGAGCATCGCCCTCGACCTGCTCATCACCGACGAGCTGCGCCGGGCTGGACTCGCGCGCGAGGTCGTGCGTGCCGTGCAGGAGGCCCGCAAGAACGCAGGCTTCGAGGTCGCCGACCGCATCGAGCTGTGGTGGTCGAGCACCGACGCCGACATCGAGCACATGTGGGCCGTGCATGCCGACGAGATCGCCGCTGAGGTGCTGGCGACGTCGGTGACGAGCGGAATCGGGGGCGAGGTCGCCGTCGACGTCGTCGACGTGCCGGGCGTCATCGCCATCACGCGCACCCGTTGACGCAGGACGCCTGAGCGGTCGGGCCGCAGCTGCTAGAGGCGACTGAGCATGCTGATCGCGATCTGCAGCACGATGAGCAGCACCAGGAATGAGAAGTCCAGGGCCACGCCGCCCAGGCGCACCGGCGGGATGAACCTGCGCAGGAGCCTCAGCGGAGGGTCGGTCACCGAGTAGACGGCCTCGGCCACGAGCAGCAGCGGGCCACGTGGGCTCCAGGACCGCGCGAACATCTGCAGGAGGTCGAGCACGATGCGGGCGAAGAAGACGAGCTGGTAGATGAACAGAATGGTGGCAAGGATCTGCCCGACCTGGCCCATCAGCTCTGGTTGAAGAAGCCGTCTTGCGCGACCTGCGCGCGCGCTGCCTCACCGACGTCGACATTGGCCGGGGAGAGCAGGAAGACCTTGTTCGTGATGCGCTCGATGCTGCCGTGCATGCCGAAGACCAGCCCGGCCGCGAAGTCGATGATGCGCTTGGCGTCGGAGTCCTCGAGCTCGGTGAGGTTCATGATCACGGGCACGCCGTCGCGGTAGTCCTCGCCGATGCGGCGCGCATCGTTGTAGCTGCGCGGGTGCACGGTCTCGATGCGACTGAACTCCGCGGGGGCCACCGGGCGCCGATCGGCCATCGGCGCCATCGAGGGCCGACGGTCGGGGGTGGCGTCGGTGCGGAAGGTGCGCACTGCCCTGGTGTCGGGAAGCGGGCGCACGCTGCGGCTCTGGTAGCGGTCGTCCTCGCGCTCGTCGTACGAGGGCGCCGGGCGCCGATCGCGCGTGCGGACGTTCTGGCGTACATCTTCGTACTCGTCGGCGTACTGATCGTCGTGATCGGTGTCTTCGACGAGGCCGAGATACACGGCCATCTTGCGCATTGCGCCAGCCATGGGCCAGGAACCTCCTACATCGTCTTGCGTGAAGCCCTCAGGCTACTTCAGGGGCGGTCGGTTCCCCAGTATCGCTCCCCCGATGCGCACCTGTGTCGCGCCGAGGGCGATCGCGGCCTCCAGGTCGCCGCTCATCCC
>JAQTXL010000180.1 GCA_028688835.1 Candidatus Nanopelagicales bacterium
TCTGCGCCAGCGTGCCGGTCTCGACGATGCGGCCGTTGCGGATGATGCTCACGCGATCCGACAGCGCCTCGGCCTCGGCGAGGATATGGCTCGACAGCAGCACGGTGCGGCCCTCGACCCGCTCCTCTCGGATGTAGTCGCGGAAGGCCGCCTCCATCAGGGGGTCGAGTCCGGCGGTGGGCTCATCGAGGAGCAGCAGCTCGACATCGGATGCGAGGGCGGCGATGAGCGCGACCTTCTGCCGGTTGCCGCGCGAGTACGTGCGGGCCTTCTTGGTCGGGTCGAGGTCGAACCGCTCGAGCAGGTCGGCCCGGCGCTCCTCGTTGATGCCGCCGCGCAGGCGGCTCATGAGGTCGATGATCTCCCCACCCGTGAGATTGGGCCACAGGGCCACGTCGCCGGGCACATACGCCAGGTGCGCGTGCAGCTCGACGGCATCGGACCATGGATCACGGCCGAGCACCGAGATCGCCCCAGAGTCGGCCCGCAGCAGGCCCAGGACGATGCGCAGGGTGGTGGACTTGCCGGCCCCATTGGGGCCCAGGAACCCGTGCACCTCACCCGCGTGGACCTCGAGGTCCAGTCCGTCGAGGGCGCGGGTGGAGCCGAAGGACTTGACGACGTTCGCGGCGGAGATGACGCTGGCCATGTCCTGCACGCTACTGCGGATTCGCGCCGCATGGCGGCGCAGACGCGGTCGGCCAGCGGGCGCACCACAGCCCAGCAGCCCTCGGCGTCACTAGGCTCGCCGAGCACCGATGATCAGGGAGTGCCAGTGACGGCTGCAGCGTGGGACCAGTGGAACGCGGGCGCACCGCCGCGCTTTCCCCATGAGCACGTCGTGCGATTCGTGCGCGAGGGATTCTCCACTCCGGTCGCTCCCGGCACTCGCGCCCTCGACCTGGGCTGCGGCACCGGCGCCGACACGCGCTACCTGATGGAGTGCGGCTTCGACGTCACCGCCGTCGACCGGTCTCCCGCGGCGATCGCCAGCACGCAGGAGCTCACCGCCGGCCTGCCCGGCACGCTCGACGTGCAGACGACCCCGCTCGCGGAGTTCGCGTTCCCCTCTCGTGCCATGTCGTGCGTGATCTGCGTGGGCCTGCTCGATGCCGTCGGCCGGGACGAGGCACGCCGAGCAGTGCCGCGACTGGTGGACTCGCTGCGGCCAGGAGGCCGCGCGCTGCTGGTGCTCGCCGCCGAGGGCGACTCCCGCGTCAACGCCTCTCCGGAGCTCGGGCTGCACGGCTACACGCGCCGGGAGGTGGAGGCGCTCGTGATCCTGGAGTACGGCACGGGCGTGTGGATCGACTCGTGCACGACGACGATCCAGAGCGATGCGCGGCGACAGATCGACTGGCTGGTGACGCTCGTCAAGCGGTGATTCGCACGGTGTCATGGTCTCGCGAATTCACCGCGAAAGGCGAAGTCGAACAAGCTGTGCCACCTGAAGCTATGAGGTGCTAGAACTTCCAGCCCATCTGACGCACAAATTCGAAGAACAGCAAGCAATCAACATCATATTCATCGGCAATGTTCGGAATCTTCTGATTTCGATCTTCCGCGTTTGGACCCTTGCGCTTCTCCTCAGTGACAACCACACGTTCTTGGACCTGTGCATGAGCGATGACAAATGGATCTGCTTCATTCAATTGCCCGCGCGTCCAGTCAGGGTGAGCACTGGCGATCTCCGCCACAATCATCAATTCTTCATCGGTCGAGGAACACATGAACCCCGAAAGGCTCTTGGCCCATCGGTACAAGTCGTCACCACCCCTGTGCAACTCGTGGAGAACCGCTTCGCAAATGCAAACGTCACCCTGCGCGACCGCTTGCTCGATGGAATCCCAAATAGAGCCAAAGATGTCGCGAGGGTATTGGTGCGCGAGATTGATGAGTATGTTCGTGTCAAGCGTGTATTTCACGAGGCTCCGCCTGTGCGGTAGTACTCATCAAGCAACTGCTCGACCATCGGGACTCGGGCATTCAGTAAGTAGGTGGCGTCAGTCATGTCGACTCGCCCCTCGCGCAGTGCATCGGCGATAGTCCCGATGTAAGTGTTGCCCAAGTCGCGATATCGCAATCGCCAGGGAGGCACGAATCCAGAGCTTTCACGTTGCTGCTCACGAACTCGGCCCCAGGTTTCATCGCTCTGCTGACGAATCCCTGCAAGTTGCTCGTCGCTTATCTGACCGAGATTGCGCAAACGCACACCGGCAGCAAGAACGCTTACCTTGAAGGCAGCCGCCAATTGAATTGCTGCGTCAAAGCCCGGTGGCGCACTGGCCAGAAAACGGCGAACAGCCACCTCAGGCATCAGAAAATTCGCAGAGAAGCTGTTTGCAATAGCCTCCTCGTTTACGCCGTCGTCGAGCAAACACAAACCGCTTGTGCGATTGGCCAGGTGCGCAACTTCGTGAAACAGAGTGAAGGACTTGCCGCTCGCGGAATCTGCACCATTCACCAGAATGAGCGGTAAAGCATCATGATGGATGGATAGGCCGCGAAATGCTGTCAACGGAATACGCGACGTCTGAAAAACGATGATTCCGTTCTCTTCCAGGAGGCCGCGCCAAAAGTTGAAGACTTGATTCTGCTGCGATTCGGGCGGCGTAAAGGCGTCAGTGAGCCCCAATTGTGTTCGGAGTCGAGAGGCCTCACTCGCAATATTTGCTCTGGTTAGTGCGCGAAGTTCAATTCGACTCTCTCGGGCACCAGTCAAGTCCAGAATGGCATCTCGGTGCTGTTCCGCTCTCCTCATCTCTCTTAGGAGAGCTGGAGGCACTTCCAGACTTCGGCCCCGGAAGTCCGCTGCTTCGGGCACATCAGAATGCGCGGGTGCAGTGGCGAAGAAGAAGCCCAGTGGCCTATCCAGTTTTGCCGCAATGAGCGTTAGTTGCCTGAAGGTCGGCGAGTGCGACCCTGCCTCGAATTCCTCAATGCGAGCAGAGCTTGTTCCCGCTGCTGCCGCAAGGTCTTCAATCGGTACTCGACTAAGTTCACGCGCCCATCGGAGCGTGGCGGCATTGATCGGAGCACGCGCCATTCTTGCCCCTCCCTGCTGCACACGGACTCCCACTGACCGCTGCTCTCAGGCCCCGGGTCCGCCGCGTAGACCTCGTTCCGCATCCTAGGCGGACAGTGTGTCGCTGGGCCTTCCGAACGGAGACTCCGATTCTCGTTTCGTGGACACGTGTGTGGTAATCCACTTTGTGGAGCTGAGGGGACTCGAACCCCTGACCCCCTGCATGCCATGCAGGTGCGCTACCAGCTGCGCCACAGCCCCGAATGCGCTGGTCGCAACCAGCACGGGAGGTAGCAGCATACCGGTCAGCATCGACCGCCTGCCCCTCCCCCTGCAGTCAGCGTCCGGGCGCCTTGGCGCCGTACTCCTGCAGGCGCCAGGGCGCCCGCACGAAGGGCTCGGACTCGACCACGATCGACCACGAGCAGTTGGGCATGA
>JAQTXL010000043.1 GCA_028688835.1 Candidatus Nanopelagicales bacterium
GCGATCGGCCAGTCGTCGATCTGGCGGATGCGCGAGCGCAGCAGCTGCTCCACCTCCGGGCGCACGGCTACTTCTTCGGGCGCTTCGAGCGCGGGACGCGCTTGGGCTGCTGTCGCGGTGCACTGTCGACCAGCGTCGTGGTGCGGGCTGCCGCATCGGTTGACGACTCACTGCTCGCACCGCTGCGCGCAGCATTCGCACGCCTCGCTCGCACTCGCGTCGCAAGCGCGACCATCTGCGGCTGCTTCTCCTTCAGCTGCGCCAGGAAGGGTGTGGCCACGAAGATCGACGAGTAGGCACCGGCCGCCATGCCGATCGCGAGCGCGACCGCCAGATCGAGCAGCGTGCCCGCGCCCAGGAGTCCCGCGCCGACGATGATGATGGCGAGCACCGGGAGCAGCGCGACGATCGAGGTGTTGATGCTTCGCACCAGCGTCTGGTTGACGGCGAGGTTCGCCGCATCGCTGTAGGTGAGCACCGACTGGCCCGTGATGTTGCGGGTGTTCTCCTTGACCTTGTCGAAGACCACGACGGTGTCGTAGAGCGAGTAGCCGAGGATCGTCAGGATGCCGATGACCGTCGCCGGCGTCACCTCGAGCCCGAACAGCGAGTAGAGGCCCACCGTGATGATGAGGTCGTGCGCCAGGGCGATGAGACCTGCCACCGCCATGCGCCACTCGAAGTAGATCGACATGAACAGCGCCACGAGGATGAGGAAGACGATCAGCCCCTGCAGCGCCTTCTTGCTGATCTCACTGCCCCACGTGGGCCCGACCACCTGCACCTTGATGGTGTCGACACCGACACCGCAGGTCGTGGACAGGGACTTGGCGAGTTCGGCGCTCTCCGTGGTGGTCAGCGCCTCGGTCTGCACGCGCACCGTGCCCTGCCCCGACACGGTCACGATCGCCTGCGAGCCGGTCTTGGCCTCGGCGACGGCGCGCGCCTGCTCGACCGAGCAGGTGGCGTTGGGGATCGTGTAGTCCCCACCGCCGCGGAACTCGATGCCGAGGTTGAGCCCTCGGAACAGCAGGGAGCCGATGGCCAAGGCGATGATGATCCCCGACACGATGTACCACGTGCGACGCCTGCCGACGATGTCGATCGACGCCTGGCCGCTGTAGAGACGATGGCCCAGGCCCGAGAGGCGGCTCATGACTGGATCTCCTCGGTCGAAGCGTCGGGTTGCGTCGCGGCTCGCCTGCGGCGCGAGGCCAGGGTCTCGGTGACGCCGACCACCGGTGCGGACTTCGCGGCATCCAGCCCGGTCCAGCGCGAGCCTGTCTGCATCCAGCGTCGCCGGCCGATGAGGACCGCCACGGGGTAGGTGAACAGGAAGGCCACCACGACGTCGATCACCGTGGTCAGGCCCAGCACGAACGCGAAGCCGCGCACGCTGCCGACCGACAGGATGTAGAGCACCACTGCGGCGAGCAGCGAGATGAAGTCGGCGGCGAGCAGGGTGCGCCGGGCACGGATCCAGCCGGTCTCGACCGACTGGCGCAGGGTGCGGCCGTCGCGGATCTCATCGCGGATGCGCTCGAAGTAGACGATGAACGAGTCCGCGGTGATGCCGATCGCGACGATGGCTCCAGCCACGCCCGCGAGCGTCAACGTGAGGCCGATCGTCTTGCTCAGCACGACGAAGGTGAGGTAGGTGATCCCAGCGGCGATGATGAGGGAGAAGATCGCGACCAGGCCCATGATCCGGTAGTAGAGGAACAGGTAGATCATGACGAGCGCCAGGCCCAGGAGCCCGGCGATGATGCCCGCGCGCAGCTGGTCACTGCCGACCGTGGGCGACACCGACGTGATGTCCACGGCCTCGAGCGTGACCGGGAGTGCTCCGTACTTGAGCACGTTGGCCAGGTCATTGGCCTGCTCGGCCGTGAAGCTGCCTTCGATCTGGGCAGTGCCGCCGATGATGGGCTCGTTGAATCGCGGAGCCGAGCTCACGACGCCGTCGAGCACGATCGCGAACGCGTTGCAGGGCGACTGGCCGCCGATGGAGCAGTCCGGCAGCGCCGACAGCGTGGTCGATGCGTCAGCGAGTGCCTTGGCGCCCTCGGAGTCGAACCCCAGCGACACCACCCAGCCGACGCCGTTGGTCGGCAGCTGGGCGTTGGCGCTGGTGACGTTGGTGCCCTTGATGAAGGCGGGCTGCAGCACGTACTTGGCCGTGCCGTCCTTGGAGCAGGTGCCCAGCCACAGCGTCGGGTCGTCGGGCGTGCCACCCGCGTAGGACTCGGGGTTGGTGCAGTCGAGCGCCAGGACGGCCGTCTCGAACGCGGCATCAGGGGTCTTGGCCTGGACCGGCTTGGTGCCGGCCTTGGCGCCCTTGGCCAGCGTTGCCGTCGGCGGCAGCACCGCATAGACCGGGCGGAAGTCGAGCAGCGCGGTGCGCTGCACGAGATCGACGAGACGGTCGGGGTTGGCTCCGGGCACCGACACCACGACCGCTGCGCCGGCGCCACTGCCCTGCGTGGTGACCTCGGCCTCAGCGACGCCGAGGCTGTCGACGCGCTGGCGCAGGATCGTCACCGTCTGATCGAGCTGCTCCTGGGTGATCTCCTTGCCCTCCTGGACAGGGCGAGGGATCAGGATGACCTGGGTGCCGCCCTGGAGGTCGAGCCCCAGTCGGATGGCGTGATCGGTGCCCGGGAAGAAGGCCCAGACCGCGAGGCCGGCGACGAGCACCGCCAGCGCGATGAGCGAGCGCCAGGGGCGACTCGCCGTGCGTGCGGCCATCAGTGCTCGCCCTCCGGGAGGTCATCTGGCGTGGAGGCGGCCTCAGCCGACTCGGGCACGATGACCCGTGCGATGGCTGCACCGAGCAGCTCGATGACCACTCCCGGCGCGATCTCGACGCGCACGATGTCGTCGACGACGCCGATGACCGTGCCGAAGATCCCGGACGTGGTCATGATGCGCACGCCCACGACCAGGCCCGACTGCATGCTCGCCTGGGCGCGCTTGCGCGCCTGCATCGGACGCAGGATCAGGAAGTAGAAGACCACGGCCAGCAAGACGAACGGCAACAGGCCTGACAAGTAATCCACAGCTCTCCCGACAGCGCACGGCAACGACGCCGTTTACCTTAGCCCTCGAGGTCGAGGGTGGACTGCAACGGAGCCTCTGGGGTCAGTCCGAGGTGGCGCCAGGCGGTGGCCGTGGCCACGCGGCCCCTGGGCGTGCGCACGATCATGCCCAGGCGCACCAGGAAGGGCTCAGCCACGGTCTCGATGGTCTCGGGCTCCTCGCCGATGGCGACCGCCAGCGTGGACAGCCCCACAGGCCCGCCTCCGAAACGGCGCACCAGCACGTCGAGCACGGCACGATCGATGCGGTCCAGGCCCAGGGCGTCGACCTCGTAGAGGTCGAGCGCGGCGTGGGCGGTGGCCAGCGTGACCACGCCGTCGCCGTGCACCTGGGCCCAGTCGCGGACCCGGCGCAGGAGCCTGTTGGCGATGCGCGGGGTGCCACGGCATCGGCCGGCGATCTCCGCTGCACCTGCGGGATCGAGCTCGACGCCCAGCAGCTGCGCCGACCGCAGGACGATGACCTCGAGGTCGGCCGGGTCATAGAAGTCCAGGTGGGCCGTGAACCCGAACCGATCGCGCAACGGGCTGGGCAGCAGGCCTGCGCGGGTGGTCGCACCGACGAGCGTGAACGGTGCGATCTCGAGCGGGATCGCCGTGGCCCCGGGCCCCTTGCCCACCACGACATCGACGCGGAAGTCCTCCATCGCCAGATAGAGCATCTCCTCGGCCGGGCGCGAGGTGCGATGGATCTCGTCGAGGAAGAGCACCTCGCCCGGCTGCAGGCTCGACAGGATCGCGGCGACATCACCGGCGTGCTGCAGCGCCGGGCCCGAGGTGATGCGCAGTGGGGCATTGAGCTCGGTCGCGATGATGCCGGCCAGCGTGGTCTTGCCCAGGCCGGGCGGCCCGCTGAGCAGCACGTGGTCAGCAGTGCCACCCCGGCGGCGTGCGGCCTCGAGCACGAGTCCCAGCTGCGACTTGACCCGGGCCTGGCCGACGAAGTCGCTCAGCTGGCGCGGGCGCAGGGCGCCCTCGATCGCGATCTCCTCGGGGGTGAGGTCGGCATCGACGATGCGCTCGCTCATGCGCGGTCCAGGGTCTGCAGTGCCGCCTTGAGCAGCATGCCGATGTCGGGGGCATCGCCTGCGTCGACGGCCAGCGGCGCGATCGCGTCGACCGCGGCTTCGGCCTCGCGCGCAGACCACCCCAGCGAGGTCAGGCCAGCGGCGACCGACGACTGCCACCGGGCATCGACCGGCAGCGCGCGCGAGGCCACCCCGCCGCTCGGTGCACCGAGTCGGTCCTTGAGCTCGAGCACCAGCCGCTGCGCGCCCTTGCGGCCGATGCCCGGGATCCGCACGAGCGCCGTGAGGTCGTCGGTTGCCACCGCTGCGCGGAGCTCGTCGGGTGCCATCGTGCCCAGCACTGCGAGGGCGATGCGCGGCCCGATGCCCGTGACGGTCTGCACCTGCTCGAAGATCGTGCGCTCCTCGGCGGTGGCGAAGGCGTAGAGGGTCCAGCCGTCCTCGCGGACGACCAGTGACGTGAGCAGCTCGACTCGCTCCCCCACCCGCAGCGCCAGGGCGGTGGGTGCGGTGCATGTGGCCTGCAGCCCCACGCCGCCGAGGTCGACCACGACCGTGTCGGGGCCCACGGCCTGCACGCTTCCGCGGATGAACGCGATCATGCGCGCTGCCGACCCGCACCTGAGGCCGCCACAGCCGCAGCCAGCCGGCGCTTGGCGGCTCCACGCCAGACATCGCAGATGGCGATGGCGAGGGCGTCGGCGGCATCGGCCGGCTTGGGCGCCTGGGCCAGCCCCAGCACCTTGGTCACCATCACGGTGACCTGCGCCTTGTCGGCGCGCCCGGAGCCGGTGACGGCGGCCTTGACCTCGGTGGGCGTGTGCATCGACACCAGGATGCCGCGGCGTCCGGCCACGAGCAGCGCGACGCCTGCCGCCTGCGCCGTGGCCATGGCGCTGCGCACGTTGTGCTGGCTGAACACGCGCTCGATGGCGACCGCGTCGGGCTGGTACTGCTCGATGATCGCCTCGAGCCCGCGCTCGAGGGCGACGAGCCGGTCGGCCAGCTCATCGCCGGCGGGGGTCGTGATCACGCCGATGTGCAGGGCGCTGAGGGACTGCCCTGCCGCGCCCTCGACCACGGCGACACCGCAGCGGGTCAGGCCGGGATCGACACCGAGCACGCGCATCGAGCACCTCCCATCGAACATCAGTTCGAACAGCCTAGCGGGATCCTGCCCCACCAGCCCGGCATTGGCGCGCGGGCGGTCGCGGACTAGTCGAGCCCGGCCATCACCTCGTCGCTGACGTCGAAGTTTGCGAAGACGTTCTGCACGTCGTCGCTGTCCTCGAGGGCATCCAGCAGCCGGAAGACCTTCCGGGCCCCGTCCTCGTCGAGCTCCACGCTCATGCTCGGCACGAAGGTCGCGTCAGCCGAGTCGTAGTCCCAGCCGGCCGCCTGGATCGCCGAGCGCACGGCCACCAGGTCGGTGGCCTCGGACACGACCTCGAAGGCCTCGCCGAGATCATTGACCTCATCGGCCCCGGCATCGAGCACCGTCATGAGGAGGTCGTCCTCGGTCGCGCCGGTGGCCTTCGACACGATGACCACGCCCTTGCGGTGGAACAGGTACGACACGGAGCCGGGATCGGCCATCGAGCCGCCGTTGCGGGTCATGGCCACGCGGACCTCGGAGGCGGCGCGATTGCGGTTGTCGGTGAGGCACTCGATGAGCACGGCCACGCCATTGGGGCCGTAGCCCTCGTACATGATCGTCTGCCAGTCGGCGCCACCGGACTCCGCACCGCTGCCGCGCTTGACTGCGCGCTCGATGTTGTCGGCCGGGACCGAGCTCTTGCGCGCCTTCTGCATCGCGTCGTAGAGCGTCGGGTTGCCGTCGGGATCGGCACCGCCCTGACGGGCCGCGACCTCGATGTTCTTGATCAGCCGGGCGAAGAGCTTCGCGCGACGGGCGTCGACCACGGCCTTCTTGTGCTTCGTGGTCGCCCATTTGGAATGGCCGCTCATGCGTACCGCCTCACTATTCCGACGAAGGATGCGTGGACCCGAGCATCACCGGTCAGCTCCGGATGGAACGACGTGGCCAGGAGGGGACCCTGCTGAACGGCGACGATCGTACCCGCCCGGTCACCAGTCGCGATGGTGGCGAGCACTTCGACTCCCGCGCCCACCTGCTCGACCCACGGCGCCCGGATGAAGACCGCAGGGAACTGACCGCCGGCCACGCCGGCGATGTCGAGATCGATCTCGAAGGAGTCGACCTGTCGGCCGAAGGCATTGCGCCGCACCGTGATGTCCAGACCGCTGATGAACTCCTGGTCGGCACGCGCGTCGGTGACGCGGTCGGCGAGCATGATCATGCCGGCGCAGGACCCGAACATGGGCATCCCTGCCGCCCGCGCCGCACGCAGCGGCTCCAGCAGCTGGTCGTGGATCGCGAGCTTCGACATGGTGGTGGACTCCCCACCTGGGATGACGAGCGCCTGCACGCCGGCGAGGTCTGCGGCCGAGGACACCGGGCGGGCGGCGGCTCCGGCCTGCTCGATGGCGCTCAGGTGCTCGCGGACGGCGCCCTGCAGCGCCAGCACCCCGATGACGGGGGCCGCGGTCACCAGCCCCGATCCTCCAGGCGATGGTGCACCGGGATGTCGGCGACATTGATGCCCACCATGGCCTCGCCCAGGCCGCGCGAGACCTCGGCGATGACGTCGGGCTCATCGAAGTGGCGGGTCGCCCGAACGATCGCGGAGGCGCGCTTGAGGGCGTCAGCCGGCGTCGCAGCGCCGCTGCCGCTCTTGAAGATGCCAGAGCCGACGAAGACGCCGTCGGCGCCGAGCTGCATCATCATCGCCGCATCGGCGGGAGTCGCGATGCCGCCCGCGGTGAACAGCACCACCGGAAGCGAGCCGCGCCTGGCGACCTCGACCACGAGATCGTACGGAGCCTGCAGTTCCTTCGCCGCGACGTAGAGCTCGTCGGGCGCCATGGAGGTGAGTCGGCTGATCTCGGCACGGATCGTGCGCATGTGCGTCACTGCGTTGGAGACGTCGCCCGTGCCGGCCTCGCCCTTGGAGCGGATCATGGCCGCGCCCTCGTTGATGCGGCGCAGGGCCTCACCGAGGTTCGTGGCGCCGCAGACGAAGGGCACGGTGAACTTCCACTTGTCGATGTGGTTGGCATAGTCGGCTGGCGTCAGCACCTCGGACTCGTCGATGTAGTCGACGCCGAGCGACTGGATGACCTGGGCCTCCACGAAGTGCCCGATGCGGGCCTTGGCCATGACCGGGATCGAGACCGTCTGGATGATGCCGTCGATCATGTCGGGGTCGGACATGCGCGAGACGCCGCCCTGGGCGCGGATGTCGGCAGGCACCCGCTCGAGGGCCATGACGGCCACGGCACCGGCGTCCTCCGCGATCTTGGCCTGCTCGGGCGTGACCACGTCCATGATGACGCCGCCCTTGAGCATCTCGGCCATGCCGCGCTTGACGCGATCGGTACCGACTAGCGGCTCTGCAGACACGTGCACCATCCCTTGGACCCTCGAGGCATTCGCCGGCACTCCGGCACTGACGGAGTCCCATCGTAGGCCCACGCCTGCAGCGCCCCGATGTGCCTGGTCAGGTGCCGAGGTAGCCCAGCCCCACCGGCGCCCGGTCGTCCATCTCCCACGTCGCGGGCAGCGGTGTGTGCCCGGCCAGCCGGAACAGCCGCACGAGCCGGTGGTCGCGGATCTGCCGACAGGCCAGCACGGCGTCATTGAGGAAGCGCCGCGACAGCTCGACGCGCCGGATCGCGGCGGTGAGCTCGTCGAGCAGCTGCGCAGCCACCTCGTCCTCGCGCAGGAAGGTGACCTCCTCGGCATCGTCCAGCGCCTGCATGAGCACCTCGGTGAGCGCCGACTCGGCGCGGATGCGGTCATCGACGTCGCCGTCGGCCGCCAGCCGAGCCAGGTGCGCGGTCTCGGCGATGACCTCACTGGACGACGGATCGAGAATCCCGGCCACGGACAGCTCGATCGCGATCGAGGAGCGTCGCAGCAGCTGGGCGTCGAGGGCGAAGGTCGAGGTCTCGATGCGGCGGTGCAGGCGATCGAGGCGCCCTGCTGTCGAGCTCAAGTACCAGACGAACAGGGCGACGAGCGCGACTCCCAGTGCGATCCACAGGCCGTTCATGTCAGCGTTGCCCCGATCCGAGCCCGGTGCTCAGGCGCCCGAGGATCTGGCCGCGCAGGTCGGTCGTGACTCCCTCGCCGCCGGCGGTCACGCTCGCGTACACCGCGAGGACGTCGTCGATGACGTGGTCCCAGTCGAACCGGCGCACACGCAGCGCGCCGGCAGCGGACAGCTGCGCACGCCGCTCCGGGTCGCCGAGCAGCGCGATCGCGGCACGCGCGAGGTCGGCGCTGTCCTCATTGGCGAACTGGGCCCCGGCGGATCCATGGTCGAGCACGCGGCTGAAGGCAGGCAGGTCAGAGGCCAGCACGGCGGTCCCGGCGGCCATCGACTCGATCAGCACGATGCCGAAGGACTCGCCGCCCGTGTTCGGGGCGACGTAGACATCGGCCGATCGCAGGGCGCTGGCCTTCTCCTCGTCGCTGACCATGCCCAGGAAGGTCACGTGACGGTGCAGCTGCGGTGGGAGGTCGTCGATCACCTCCTGCTCGTCCCCCGGGCCGGCGATGAACAGGTGCACATCCGGCACGGCCTCGACGATCGCGGGCAGGGCGGCCGTGAGCACCGACAGTCCCTTGCGCGGCTCGTCGATGCGCCCCAGGAACAGCAGGGTGGGATGTGCAGGGTCGAAGCCCGGGTGGCGCTCTGCTGAGTCGAAGGCGCTGATCCGGACGCCGTTGGGGATGAGGACTGCATCGCCACCGAGGTGCGCGACCAGCGTGCGCCGGGCGTCCTCGGAGACCGCGATGCGTCCACTCACCTTCTCCATCGCGGTCTGGACGAGTCGATTGAGGCCCGCGAGGATGCGCGACCGGGGGTTCGACGAGTGCCACGTGGCGACGATCGGGCCATCGGCCACCCACAGGGTCAGCAGCGACAGTCCCGGGGCGATGGGCTCATGCACGTGGACGAGGTCGAAGTCGCCCTCCTGGATCCACCTGCGCACCTGGCGGGTCGCCCGAAGCCCGAAGTTCAGCCGGGCCACCGACCCGTTGTAGGGCACGGCCACGGGCTTGCCCCCGTTGGTCACCTCGCCTGCGGGCACGAGATCGGGATCATCGACCGGCGCGAGGATGTCGACGACATGCCCGCGCTCGCGCAGCTCGAAGGCCAGGTCGGCGACATGCGAGCGCACCCCGCCCGGGGAGTCCCAGGCGTAGGGGCACACCATGCCGATGCGCAGACGCTGCTGCTGCGTCATCGCCACACCCGCTGCAGCACGTGCCAGTCCTGCGGATGGCGCCGGATCGCCGCACCGAGATGGTCGGCCAGCGCCTGCGTCATCACCTGGATCTGGGCCTGCCTGTCGGTGTCGGGCTCCCCGACGATCGGGTCATGCACATGACCCAGGGTGCGGTCGCCGTCGTACCAGAGCCCGATCGGGAGCACCGGCGCACCGGTCATCAGGCTCAGGAGCGCCGGGCCGGCCGGGAGCCTTGCAGGCGCGCCGAGGAAGTCCACCGTGACGCCGTTGCCCCCGAGATCGCGGTCGCCGAGCAGCGCGACCATGCGGCCCGACTTGAGGCGTCGGGCGAGCGTGCGCACGAGGTCGGGATCGCCCAGCGGGAGCACCTCCATGCCGAGCGTCTCGCGGTAGGCGAGGAACTGGCGGAACAGGCCCTCGGGCTTGAGCCGCTCCGCGACGGTCGTGAAGCCGCCGTAGCGATCCGCCGCCCAGGCCCCGCCCAGATCCCAGTTCGCCAGGTGGCCGGGCACCATGATGACCCCCCGGCCTGCGGCCATGGCCGCGTCGAGGAGATCGGCGTTGTCGAGGATGAAGTCGCGACGCACGCGCTCGACCGACCATGACGGGAGCCGGAAGGCCTCCATCCAGTACCGGAGGTAGCTGCGCATGCCGGAGCGCACGAGCGAGTCCAGCTGCGCCGGGGTGAGGTCCGGGCGCACCTGCGCCAGATTGCTGCGCAGCTGCTGCACACCGCGGCCATTGCGGCGGGTGCTGCGATCGGCGATCGCCATGAAGGCACTGCGGGCCGCGGGCTCGGGAAGATGACGGATGCCGAACCACGCCGCCCGGAAGGCCTCCTCCGTCGCCCGGTCACGCAGATGCTGAGCCGTGCTCATGTGCGCAGCTGCCCCCGCACATGGACCACCCGCTGGACCACGGTGACCACACCGAGGACGCCGATGAGCCACAGGGCCGCGGGCAGCACGTAGGGCACCCCGAACCCGGTGAGGAAGGTCGCGAGCAGCACGACGATGAGCCGCTCGGCGCGCTCAGCGATGCCGACGTTCGCCGATGCCCCGACTGCCTCGGCGCGGGCCTTGGCATACGAGGTGATCTGGCCGGTGGCCAGTGCGAGGGCGGCAGCGACGCCGACGCCCACCTGGTCGTTGAGCAGCGCCCACCAGATGAGACCGCCGAAGATCGCGGCATCCGCGACGCGGTCGAGCGTGGCATCGAGGAAGTTGCCCCAGGGGCCGCTCGTGCCGGCCATGCGCGCCATCGTGCCGTCGAGCAGATCGCTGAAGGCGAAGGCCGTGATGAGCAGCGGCCCCAGGATGAAGCGTCCCTGGGGGAAGCACACCAGGGCGGTCACGACCGCACCGAGCGTGCCGAACAGCGTGACGGCATCGGGTGAGACATGCAGGCGCATGAGCAGGCGAGCGGGCTGCTCGAGCACTGCGGTCACGGCCTTGCGCGCACCCGGGTTGTTGAGCATCCGTCGAGCCTATCTGCCGCAGGGTCCTGCACCCGGGAAGCCGGTTTGCGCCCGCTGCTGCCTGGCGCGAGGCTGTGCACATGCCCGCGACCTGGAAGCACGAGCGCGTGGTCGGCGTCGTCGGCTCGGCCGGCTCCGGACGCTCCTCCCTCATCACGGCGCTCGCCCAGGCGGGTGCGCACGCGAGTGCTCCCGACGCCTCGGGCTCGCACGACCCGCTCGCGGTGATCGACTGGCGGGGCACGCACGTGGCTCTCCTGGACGACCTTCAGGTCGAGCAGGCCCTGCTCGTGCCGGATGCGCTGCTCGTGGTCGTGTCCTCGCCGGACGGGGTCGACACCGCACTCGGCGCCCTGTGGCAGCGATGCGAGGAGTTGCGCATCCCCCGCATCGTGGTCATCACCAAGCTCGATCACGAGCACGCCGACATGGACGAGACCGTGGCGGTCCTGCGTCGCGTGCTCAGCGACGGGCCAGAGCTGCTGCGCCTCACCATGCCCGTCCTCGACGACGACGCGACCCTCGGCGGGTTCATCGACCTGGCCACCACGGAGATCTGGAACTGGACTGGGCCGGACGTCACACGCCACGCCTGCGATCCCGAGCACCTCGCGCTCATCGGCGAGACCCGCGACGAGCTCATCGCCGACCTCGCCATGCTCAGCGAGGACCCGCGCCTGGCAGCGTCACTGCAGGTCGGCATGCACCCAGGCATCGCGCAGATCACCGAGGCCCTGGCAGCGACCTCGCGAACTGCGCACGCGCAGCTCATCGTCGGATCCGGCCGAGGCGCACGCGGTCCTGTCGGAGCCGAGCTCATCCTCGATCTCCTGGTCAGCGCACTGCCGTCACCTGCCGAGCGCCACGTGCCGGTCGTCATGCGTCCTGACGGTGCCGCCATGCTGCCCGTGCAGACCGGCCCGGACAGCGCTCTCGTGGCGACGGTGGCCGCCGACGATCCTGGGCACGGTGCGCTGGTGCGGGTGTTCGCCGGTGCCCTGGGTGACGCGGTGAGCGTCGACGGGGTGCTGCCGGCTGTCGGCATCACCGTGACGATGGCAACCGCGCAGTTGGCCTGGGCCCGGTCGGCATCTCCGCTGGCGGTGGGCAGCTCACTGTCCGCGCCGGACAACCCGCTCGTGATCGCCGTGCCTGACGCCGAGCCTGCCTAGGGAGCGACGGCCCAGGCCTGGGCGAGCATCAGGCGCGTGTCCTCGAGCAGCTGCGGCATGGTCTTCGTGCCGCCGATGACGGGCATGAAATTGGTGTCGCCGCCCCAGCGCGGCACCACGTGCTGGTGCAGGTGCGCGGCGATCCCGGCGCCGGCGACGACTCCCTGGTTCATGCCGATGTTGAAGCCCTGGGCATTGGAGACCTCGCGCAGCACGGTCATGGCGCGCTGGGTGAACGCGCCGAGCTCTGCCACCTCGTCGGCATCGAGCCCGGTGTAGTCGGCGACGTGGCGATACGGGCACAGCATGAGGTGCCCGGAGTTGTACGGGTACAGGTTCAGCACGGCGAACACCGTGGCTCCCCGAGCGATGACGAGGCCGGTGGCATCGTCGAGTCCCGGCGCTCGGCAGAACGGGCAGTCGTCACCCTGCTCGCCGTGCGTGGGCTTGCCCTCACCGCGGATGTACTGCATGCGATGCGGCGTCCAGAGCCGGTCCCAGGGCGAGGTCTCCACTAGACCTGCACGCGGCCTTCGATCGCCGCCACGATCTCGTCGATCGCTGCGTCGATGGCGACACCGTTGTTCTGCGTGCCGTCGCGATATCGGAAGGAGACCGCCCCTGCAGCCACGTCCTCGTCTCCTGCGATCAGCATGTACGGCACCTTGCTGCGCTGGGCATTGCGGATCTTCTTCTGCATACGGTCGTCGGACGTGTCGACCTCGACGCGCACACCGCGCGCACGCAGCCGTGCCGCCACCTCGTCGAGGTAGGCGTTGTGCTCGTCGGTGATCGGGATTCCCACGACCTGCACCGGTGCCAGCCACGGCGGGAACGCACCCGCATAGTGCTCGAGCAGCACGGCGAAGAACCGCTCGATGGAGCCGAACAGCGCACGATGGATCATCACGGGGCGCTGGCGGCTGCCGTCGGCAGCGGTGTACTCGAGGTCGAACCTCTCGGGCAGGTTGAAGTCGACCTGGATCGTCGACATCTGCCAGGTGCGGCCGATGGCGTCCTTGGCCTGCACGGAGATCTTCGGGCCGTAGAACGCCGCGCCGCCCGGATCGAGGACGAGCTCGAGGTTCTGGCGCTCGGCGGCCTCGCGCAGGATCTCGGTGGCGCGCTCCCAGTCGGCATCTGTGCCCACGGACTTCAGCGGGTCGCGCGTGGACAGCTCGAGGTAGAAGTCCGAGAGTCCGTAGTCGCGCAGCAGGTCGAGGATGAAGGTCAGCAGGCTGTCGAGCTCGTCGGGCATCTGCTCGCGCGTGCAGTAGATGTGCGCATCGTCCTGAGTGAAGCCGCGCGCTCGGGTGAGTCCCTGCACCACACCCGACTTCTCGTAGCGGTACACGGTGCCGAACTCGAAGAGGCGCAGCGGCAGTTCGCGGTAGGAGCGTCCCCGAGCATCGAAGATCAGGTTGTGCATCGGGCAGTTCATGGGCTTGAGGTAGTAGTCGGTGCCCTGCCGGCGAAGAACGCCCTCGTCGTCGTACTCCGCGTCGAGGTGCATCGGCGGGTACATGCCCTCGGCGTACCAGTCGAGGTGGCCTGACTGCTCGAACAGCTGCGCCTTGGTGATGTGCGGGCTGTTGACGAACTCGTAGCCGGCCTCGTCGTGACGACGACGCGAGTAGTCCTCCATGACGCGGCGCACGACGCCGCCCTTGGGATGGAACACGGCCAGGCCCGATCCGACCTGCTCGGGGAACGAGAACAGGTCGAGCTCGGCCCCCAGGCGGCGATGATCGCGGCGCTCGGCCTCCTCGAGGAAGGTCAGGTAGGCCTTGAGCTCGTCCTTGGTCGGCCAAGCGGTGCCGTAGATGCGCTGGAGCTGCTCATTGGCCTGATCGCCGAGCCAGTAGGCCGCAGCGGTGCGCATGAGCTTGATCGCATTGGTCGGGATGTAGCGGGTGTCGGGCACATGCGGGCCACGGCACAGGTCGCCCCAGCAGCGCTCGCCGGTCTTGAGGTTGACATTGTCATAGATCGTCAGCTCCTTGCCGCCGACCTCCATGACCTCGGCTCCGCCCTCGCTGCCGATGAGCCGCAGCTTGTAGGGCTCGCCCGCCAGCTCGAGTTGGGCCTCGGCATCGGTCACCACGCGGCGGGTGAAGCGCTGCCCGCTCTTGATGATCGCGGTCATGCGCTTCTCGAGGGTCGCCAGATCGTCAGGAGTGAACGGCGTGGCCACGTCGAAGTCGTAGTAGA
>JAQTXL010000044.1 GCA_028688835.1 Candidatus Nanopelagicales bacterium
ACAACTGACCGATCATTGACCGAGCCAGACGATGGAGCCTGCCATGAACGCACTCGACCTCACCACCCTGCGCATGACGTTCAACCAGGGAGGCCGTCAGCTGGCCGCCGCACGCGAGTGCGAGGCAGCAGTGTTCCTCGAAGCCTTCGGCAACACCGAGGAGCAGCTGCACGAGGAGTACTCCGAGTACGACTCGCACTCCCTGTTCCTGTCGGTCGAGGATGCCTCGGGCACTGCGTGGGGCGCCTGCCGCATCATCACGCCCGGCCCGGCCGGCCTCAAGACGCTCAACGACCTCGGCCGCGAGCCGTGGGCGCTCGACAGCGGCCGCGTGACGCGCGCCGCCGACATCGACCTCGATCGCGTGTGGGACATCGCGACCATCGGCGTGCGCAAGGAGGCGGGTGCCAAGCGCTTCCTCATCGCCATGGCGCTGTTCCACGGCATCGTCGCGGCCAGCCGCGCCAACAACATCCCGTCGATGGTCGCCCTGCTCGATGAGCGCGCACGTCGCCTGCTCGCATCACTGGACTACTCGCTGTCGATGCTGCCCGGCGCCCAGCCCGGCGAGTACCTCGGCTCACCGTCGACCGCACCGGTGTTCGGCCACGCCTCGACCGTGCTGAGCGCGCAGCGCCGTGCCAACCCCGATGCCTACCGCCTCATGACCATGGGCATCGGCCTCGACGGCATCGCACTGCCCACGGCCGCCGAGTACCTCGTGGCGACGCCCGACAACGTCATCCCGTTCCCGGTCGCGATGCCGATCCCGGCAGCGATGCCTATGCAGGTCCTGGTCGCTGGCTGATCCGGTTGGTGCTCATCAGCCAGGGCACCACGGCATCGCGCTCCATCGGCGCAGCGAAGTGGTAGCCCTGCAGGATGTCCGTGCCCAGCTGCACGAGCACCTCGGCGACAGCAGCGCTCTCGACGCCCTCGGCGACGACCTTGAGGCCGAGCGCATGCGCCATCGAGATCGTCGACTCGACGATGAGGCGGCTTGACGGGTCGACGAGCACGGCCGCCACGAACGTCCGGTCGAGCTTGATCTCCGACACCGGCAGGTCACGCAGGTAGGCCAGCGAGGAGAAGCCGGTGCCGTAGTCGTCGATCGAGGTGCGGAACCCCTGCTCGTGCAGTTCGACGATGACGTCGCGCGCCTGCTCCGGCTCGGACATGAAGGCGTCCTCGGTGACCTCGATGGTGACCAGGTTGCGCGGCACGCGCACGTCATTGGCCAGCGAGAAGAAGTTCTTGAGGAACTGCGAGCCGAGCAGCTCCGGCGGTGCGATGTTGATCGCGACGCCCAGGTCCAGGCTCGACCGGTGCCAGCGGTCTGCTGCCTCGAGGGTCTGGCGGATCACCTCGAGCGTGATGTCGTTCATCATGCCGGTGCGCCGCGCGTCGGCCAGGAAGCCGATGGGCGACAGCAGGCCGAACTCCGGGTGCTGCCAGCGCACGAGCGCCTCGACTCCCACCGTGGCCCAGGTGCCGGTCTCGATCTTGGGCTGGTAGCGCAGCTCGATCTCACCGACATCGAGGGCGCGCCTCAGGTCACTGCCCACACGCAGGCGCTGCCGCGAGAACTCATCGCGCTCGGAGATGTACATCTGGGCGCCCGTGCGATCGTTCTTGGCCTGGTACATCGCGATGTCGGCACGGCGGAAGAGGTCGACCGGCGTCTTGTCGGCCGGTTCACGGGCGGTGATGCCGATCGACGCGTGCATCGTGATGTCGATGCCCGACACGCGTACGGGATCGTCGAACGAGTCGCGGATGGTGCGCGAGAGCTCCATCAGCTCGAGCTCGTCGTTGGTGGGCGCCATGATGGCGAACTCGTCACCGCCCATGCGGGCCACCAGGGTCGACGGCGGCACCACATCGCGCAGGCGCCGGCCGAACATCTCGAGCATCTCATCGCCCACGGCATGGCCCAGGGTGTCGTTGACCTCCTTGAAGGCATCGAGGTCGAGCAGCAGGAACCCGACCGCGTCGTCGGTGTCGAGCACTCCCTCGAGCGCGCGCAGCATCGCACGGCGGTTCGGCAGCCCGGTGAGGTCGTCGGTGAGCGCGAGGCGGAAGGCCTCAGCCGCCGCCTTCGAGTCGCGCAGCGCGACGGCCAGGCGAGCGATGACCGCGAGCAGCGTGATCGCGGCCGGCACGCCGACCGCCCAGCCGAGCTCGCCCTGCGGACGGATCGCGAGCATGAACAGCGCGATCGCGAACGAGCCGACCAGCCAGGCATCGGACAGCTTGCGGTCGAGCACCCGCACCGGTCGGCGCTCACGCACTGCGGCATCGACGATGAGCAGGAAGGCCGCACCCCAGATGAGGTCCAGGCCGAGGGTGAACTGGTACTTGCCCGACTCCAGGTTGAGCACCAGGCTCGTGTCGGCCACGGCCAGCGCGAGGAAGCCGGCGATGAAGCCCGCAGCCCGCGGTGACCACGAGCGGGCGCCGAGCACCAGCTGGCCCAGCACGAGCAGCGCCAGCGCGAGGTCGAGGATCGGGAACAGCAGGGCGACGAACAGCGAGAACTCCTGCGGCACTGCGCTGCCGATCGGGGTGAGCAGGACGCCGCTGGTGAGGGTCGCACCGGCGCCGCAGATCACGATCGTGTTGAGCCAGGTGGCCATGACGCGCGAGCCGTGGGCGCGGGTGTCGAGGATCAGGTAGGCGCAGAAGGCCAGCGAGGTGGCCACGAAGAGCCCCTCGCTGGGGTTGGGGAAGTCCGAGAGGCCCTCGTTGCCAGCGGAGCCCAGCAGGGTCGAACCCGCACCCCAGAGCAGGATGCCTGCGAGCAGCACGAGGTAGGCGAGCCGGTCACGCGGCTGCAGCCAGCTCTGCACGGCAAGGCGCAGGAGCAGGGCCAGGAAGAAGACGAGCACGATGAGGGTCATGACCGCATCGCCGGGCAGCGGGATGCCCAGGGCGATCGCGCAGACGCCCACGGCGATGGTGATCCAGCCGGCCCATCCCAGGATGGAGACCAGGGGCGCGCGCATGCGCAGCAGCCACATCGCGGACTCCCTCCTGGCACAGCAGACCCAGGCGCCACAGGCGCCCTGGCCGGTTCCGCCCCAAGGATGGCAGGTTCGCGGCCGGAATGGGAAAACTGCGGCCGATCCCCGTGCTCGGGCCTGCCGACGCCCACCCGTCCCTCACTAGGCTCGCCCGGTGAGCCCAACCGCACCGCTGAGGCCGCTCGTGCGGCGCTCCCTGCCTGATCTGGGCCTGGTGGCGGCGACGTGGGCGATCCTGCTGTGGGGGGTCGGCGCCCAGTGGTGGACGGGGATGAACGCCCCCGACTCGCAGTTCTCGGCCTCCCTGGCGATCTTCGGCTCCGACGTCCACGAGCGGGCCCTGGAAGGCTCGTACTACTGGACCCGCCTGGGCTACCTGGCGCCCGTGCGCGGCCTCATCGAGGTCTTCGGCATCTGGGGCGGGTTCGCCGTCTGGCGGGCCCTGCTCCTGCTCTGCATCGTCGGCGCGACCTACTGGATCGCGCGCCACCGCACCGGCCGGGCACTGGCCGTCGCGCTGGCCTGCTTCGTCGGCCTCAACACCATGGTGCTCGGGTACCTCGGCAACCCCTATGCCACGGGCTCGGCCATGGCGGCGACCTTCCTGCTGCTCGCGCTGGGCGCCTGCTGGCTCACGGCGGTCCCGCGGCCGCAGGCCGCACGGCCGTCGACCTGGCTGCTGCCGGTGGCCACCGGGGCGGTCATCGGCTGGCTCGTCATGCTCAACCCCTACAACGCCATGCTCGCCTGCAGCCTGTGGCTGGCCGTCCGCATCATCGCCCTGGTGGCCCAGCGCCGATCGCTGCGCACCCTGCTGCTGGAGGCCGCACTGGGCCTGGCGGGGTTCGCGGTCGCCTTCGGTGCCCTGCTGCTCGCGGGGCGCCTGCTGTTCCCGGGCCTGGGCTGGCTGCAGACCTACCGCACCTGGAACGCGCGACTGGACTACGCCTCGTTCATCAGCGACCCGGGCATCTGGACGCGCGACGTCGCCATGCTCGTGCTGCTGCTCGCCGTCATCACCTGCGGCCTCGTCCTGATCTTCGTGCGCGACCGATGGACCTACGCCGCGCTGGCGATCGCCGTGGTGACCATCGCCTTCACCCTGCTCTACATGCAGGTGATCCCCGGTCCGTGGATCGAGGCGCCGCACTACGCGGCGATGACGTGGCCAGGGGCGCTCACCTCGATCGTCATCGCCCTCGCCGCCCTCTTCGGCCGGCGGCCCGTGGCGCTCGTGGGCTGGGTGCTCATCGTGCCGCTGGTCGCGCTCATGGTCTGGGCAGGGCACTCGGACCGTGTCTTCCCGATGAGCACCGGACTGTCCATCGTGCTGCTCACCAGCGCAATCGTGCTGGTGACGGTCATGCTGTGCGCGACACGCGGCGCGCTCGTGGGGTGGCTCTCGGTGATGACCTGCCTCATCGTGCTCGGCCTGGCCAGCCAGTTCCTGCAGAACGGCCGCGGCAATCTGGGCATCTACGGGCAGTACCCGATGAACGCCGCCTTCGTCGACTACAGCGCAGAGGCGCTCATGCGATCCAATGTCGCCGCCGAGGAGTTCGTGCTCGCGCACACGGACGACAGCGACCGCATCGCCACCTGGACCGATCCCGAGCGCCTCGGTGCATCCATCGCCGCCATGCAGCTCTGGGGCAAGTACAACAACGTGCCCGAGGGCCCGACCCTGACGCTCGACGGCATGCGCACCTTACAGGCCATGCGCCCGACTGCGATCGTCATGGTCGCACCGCACCGCGAGCAGGTCGACGCCTTCTACTCGTCGATCCCGCTCTACTTCATCCCGACGCCGCTGGAGTGCACTGCTGTGCCGTACCTGGGCATCGGCTCACCGGATGCGCAGGTCTGCGTCACGCACCTGCGCGGCCTGTGACGGCTGTCAGCGACTGGCCATGAAGAGCGGCACGAGATCGATCGACCGCTTCATGCTGCGTGGGAGGTTCCTGGCGAAGTGCCCGGCTCGACCCCCGAGCCCGCCATCCTGCGCCGCCGCGTCGAGTCCGACCTGCTGGCCGGTGCTGATGCGGTAGTCGATGACCATCGCCGTGTCGATGACCAGCGCATGGTGCGCGGCTGCGGCCAGGCTCCACCAGCGGTCGTGCAGCCATCCGCTGGGCACGTCGAAGTGCTGGAAGCCCTGGGGGCGGATCGCGCAGGCACCGCCGGTGGCCACGGAATGACGGACGGTGTATCCGAACTGCTGGCTCGCACGCCAGTCGTTGAAGGCGGCCGGCACCGGGAACGTGTCGCGCAGTGTCGCGTCGACCGGGTCGCCCTCGCGCAGCAGGCGTCCGTCCGAGGCCACCAGGCCCGCCTGCGGGTGCTGCGCCAGCACGTGCACCTGGTGCTCGACGCGCGACTCGTGCCACAGGTCATCGTGGTCGCCGAGCACCACCACGCCTGCTCCCTGCTCCTGGGCGACACGCACGCCCTGCATGAAGTTCTGCGCGATGCGCGTCAGCACATCACCGGCCTGCGTGGTCGACGCCTGCACGATCACGGGCACGTCGGCGGCCGCAGTCGCCGACTGGACCACGGCCAGGGTCGCGTCCGACGATGCGTCATCGATGATGACGATGACGTCGGGCACCTGGGTCTGGCGCAGCACGCTGGCAAGGGTCGCAGCGACGAAGGGCTCGGAGTCGTGCGTGACCAGCACCGCGGCAGTGCTCATGCCCGTGCACCCCCGCGGCGTCGCGAGGACGCCAGGCGCTCGATCAGGGCCTCGTACTGATCGGCCACGTGATCCCACTGGTAGTGGTCGAGCACGCGCCGCTGGCTCAGGGTCCGCAGGTGCGCCAGGCGCTCGTCGAGTGCACCCGCGGCAACCGCGTCGAGGCTGCCCGTGAGCTGGTCGGCATCGGCCCAGAACAGCGCCTCGCCATCGGTGACCTCGCGGTTGAACTCGACATCGAAGGCCGCGACCGCGGCTCCCGCGCCCATGGCGCGCAGCAGGCTCGGGTTGGTGCCGCCGACGCTGTGCCCGTGGATGTAGGTGATGGCATGGCCGTAGAGCTGGTCGAGCAGCTCCTGGTCGTAGACGCCGCCGGTGAACCGGATGCGCGGGTCGCCGGCTGCGGCCGCATGCACGGCATCGACGTACCACTGCGAGTACGGCGCACTGCCGACCACGACGAGGGGTCGCGACTCGGTGCTCGCACGGTAGGCGTGCACGGCCTCGAGCACGTGGTTCTCGGGCTCGAATCGCGCCACCACGAGGTGATAGCCGCCCGCGGCGAGGTCGAGCTCGTGCAGTCTCGTGGCGGGCGGGTCGATCACCGGGGCGCCGTAGGCGATGACCACGCAGTCGCGCCCGTGGTCACGGCGCACATGGTCGGCGATCGCCTGCGCGTCTGCGATGACCTCCTGGCCCCAGCGCACCGACGCATCCTCGGCCCAGCGGTAGTAGCGGGCGCCGGCGCCGCGCCACTTCTCGCGCTTGGACTCGAGTCCATCGAGGTGGATCGCCGTCGGGATGCCCGCGAGCTTCAGCGGCTTGAGCATCGGCGCATTGCCCGCGTTGAGCAGGAGCACCACATCAGGCCGATCGCGCACCACCGCGTGCACGGTGCTCAGCGCTGTGTGGCTGAGGGTCTCGGTGTAGCGATGGCGGATCGCCGGCACGTTCACGAGGTGCATGCCGAGGTACTCGGTGCGATGCTGCCCGGGGTTGCGGCAGTAGACGGTCACCTCATGACCGCGCTTGACCAGCCGGCGCCCGATCTCCTCGACTGCAGTCTCGAAGCCGCCATAGCTGGCGGGCACACCTCGTGTGCCCAGGATGGCGACTCGCATTGGCCCACCGTACTTGAGGCTGCAGGCAGGAGCCGGGGCCGAGCAGCGCCGTCGTCCGATAGCCTCGCGCAATGCAGGTCAGCGCGTTGCCCATCGAGGGCGTCTGGTCATTCACCCCTGTCCTGCGGCCCGATGACCGCGGCGTCTTCCTCGAGGCGTTCACGCAGGACGCCTTCGCGTCCGCCGTCGGCCATGGCCTCAACCTGCAGCAGATGAACGTGTCCGTGTCGAAGCAGGGCACCGTGCGCGGCGTCCACTTCGCCCAGGTCGCACCGGGCCAGGCCAAGTACGTGCAGTGCTTCAGCGGGGCCATCCTCGACGTCGTCGTCGACATCCGCATCGGCTCGCCGACGTACGGCCAGTGGACCTCGATCCAGCTCGACGACCGCACGCGCACCGGCCTGTACATCGCCGAGGGCCTGGGCCACGCATTCTGTGCGCTCACGGACGACGCGACCGTCGGCTACCTGTGCTCCGAGCCGTATGCGCCCGGGCGCGAGCACGGTGTGAACCCGCTCGACCCTGCGCTGGCACTGCCGTGGCCCGAGGGCACTGCAGCACTGCTGTCGCCCAAGGACGCACAGGCGCCGACCCTGGCCGAGGCGGCCGAGCTCGGCCTGCTGCCCACCTACGACGAGTGCCAGCAGTTCATCCGCACCCTGCCCTGACGCCGCGAGCGGCTAGGCGATCGCGCCCGTCGGATTGAGGTTCACGCCGCTGACCTTCGACCTGTCGAGCTTGAACCCCGGCCCGCTCGGCACGGCGCCGGCCCACCAGGCCAGGGCGGTCTGCATGAGCGCGTACTCCTCCTTGCCCAGGGCGTACGAGTCCTCCGTGGTGCCGGTGGCGTAGATGCGGCCGGTGTTGTAGCGCAGCTGCATGCCCCGAGTGTCGCGCGCATGGTCGGCGAGGTACTGCGCCGCGCGCGTGTCCGGTGCTGAGTAGATCGCCGCGAAGCTGTCGACGCCCGTGAACGTCGCAGGTCGGCGCGTTCCCCAGGACACGCCCTGGGGGTAGTAGATCTGGCCGCCGGGCTTGTAGACGATGCCGCCGGGTGCCGCATACGGCGGGGACGGGAAGTTCACGACGGCCAGCGAGCGGTACACGATGTCCGCGTTGAGGAACACCGCCTCGGGCACGCTCTGGCGCGCCACACGAAGCATGCTCGCTGCCCACCAGAGGTTCTGCACGTTCTGCTGGTAGTCGGGATTGACGATGTTGTGGTTGGTGATCGTGCCGTCCTCATTGGCGTTCGTGCCCGGCAGCTCCTTGGAGATGTTGATGCCGTTCACGACGATGTTGTTCCGAAGGTCGCTGGGGCGGGCGAAGGCGGCGATCGAGAATCCGATGAGCGCCTTGCGCCACTTGCCGGCCTTGGGGGCTCGCGGGGCCATCGCCGCCGCGAGTGCGGGTGCGGTGAGGTCCCAGGCCACCTCGTCGGACTTCGAGTTGCCCGGTGCCAGCTCCTTGCCGTCGCGATCGCGGTAGTAGTGCGGTCCGCGCGCCGCCACGGCGTCGGCTTCAGCAGTGACCATGGCGGCGACGTAGGCGCGCTCCTGCCGGCTGAGCTGGGGCCACAGCAGCCAGCCTGCCTGCCCGGCAGTCGAGGCCCAGAGGGCCGACTGCCACGTCGTGCCCCAGCCGCCCGGAGTGGTCGCTCCGTGCTGGCAGGCGATCGACCTGATCTGCCACTTCGCGTAGCCCATGAGCTCAGCCCGGCTGATGCCGTTGACGGACTTCCAGTTGCTCGTGGTGAGCAGGATCGCCGCAGCCAGCGCGACGTTCGCCGATCGCCGCACCGACTCCTCGATGCTCTTGTGGGTGCTGATGACGTCGTAGTACGCATAGGGCGTCTGGGAGGCGACACGCTTGGTGAGGTCGTTGGTGATCGAGTAGCGCAGCCCGTCCTGCACCGTCGCGAGGATCTCGGGCATGCCCTTGGCCTTGAGATTGCCGCGCAGCGCTGCCGGCGCGCTCACCCTGGCGGCGAGCTCGAGACCGCGCTTCTCCGATGTGGGTGTGGCGGTCGGGCAGCTCGATGTGCCGACCGCCCGCGTGCCCACGAGCGCGGTCGATCCGCTGGGCACGGCGAAGGCGACGGTGAACGGCTCGGTCAGCCGCTTGAGCGAGCGGCTCAGCAGCCAGGTCTCGCCATCGCGCACGACACCGGGGGTGTCGCGCCCATCACCGTTCCAGTCGCCGACCACGGGCACGTCGGTGGGCAGTCCGAACAGGAAGCTGACGAGCGCCACCTTCTCCTCGGGGTGCAGCTCGAGGGCCGCACCCGGATCCAGCGCGAGGGCCTTGCGGCTCTTGACGCCGGGGACGCGCAGCACCCACATGCCGTCAGCCCGGACGACGCCGAGGTCATCGATCCCGTCGCCGTTCCAGTCGCCCACGACCGGCCGGTCACCGGCTGCCCCGAACTGCACCGTCTCGGTCCGGGCCTTGTCGCCGTTCAGCTGCCACAGCCATGTGCCGCCGCGGAAGAACCCGACATCGGTCTGGCGATCCTTGGTCACATCGCCGACGACCGGCACATCACCCGGCTGGCCAGCGAACATCGTGACGGCCCGCCATGCCGGTGTCTGGCCGATGACGGTGTCCGTCGCGTACCAGACGCCCGCGTCGTAGCGACCAGGCGTCGCGACGTCATCGCCGTTCCAGTCGGCCATGAGCGGGGTCCCGGTCGCGGACGCGGCGTTCGAGCGCACGAGCGCCGCGGGCATGCGCGGCCCCGACCCGACGAGGAAGCTCCCGGTGGCCAGGTTGCCGGCAGCCGGCACGGACACGGGGTGCGCGCGCGTGGCGAGCTTGCCCACCGAGGGCAGTGACGGCAGAGCAGGAGCCGGCAGCATCTTCGAGGACGCCTGCGCCGGGGCCCCCAGGCCCACCACGGACAGGGCGCTCACGGCGATGACGAGCAGGCGCAGTCGTGAACGTCGCGCAGTGCGCGACCGGGTCCTGGTCATTGCAGCGAGCACTCCTGGCACAGCAGCGACGACCGCATCGGCACGCGCACGAGCGTGACCTGGTCGGGCAGTGATGCCTGCAGGGACTGCAGCTGCTCACCTGAGACGGTCCGGAACCAGTAGATGGCGGCATGCAGGTCCGGGTGGGTCGCCAGTGCCGACATCACGTAGTCCTTGGCCGCCTCCTCGTACGGGAACGGCGGCAGGCTGAGGTAGAAGGTCTGCTGCTCACGGCTCATGACGCCGCTGAGGCTCGCGAGCCAGAGGTTGGGGAGGTTGCCCGAGCCGTCCCACAGCAACGGGAACTCCGTCGGGTGCTCCCGGGCGGCGACGGCCGCACTGACGATCGCCTCGCCCACCAGCGAGTTCTGCACGCTCGCCAGCCGCTTGCTGCCCGCGGCGATGCCCGGAGCTGCCGTGAACCCGTCCTTGAACTCGGCCGGCTGCAACCCGAAGTACCCGAAGGATCCGACGGCGATCAGCAGGCCCGCCAGCGACGCCAGCACGACCTCGACGCGCGAGGTGGCGATCGAGGCGACCAGCACGCACAGGCCCAGGGCGGCCAGGGCCGCCAGCACCGGCGCGGTGAACAGCAGGACCGCGTTGAGGGTCTTGAGCACGTAGTAGCTGTTGAGCCAGGAGATGTGGGCCGCACGGGCGCTCAGCACTGCGAGCACCAGGAACGGCACGATGGCGAGGGGCACTCCGGCGACCGCCACGGCCAGCGGCACCTGCCGGCGCCTGATGAGCAGCAGCGCCACCAGAGCCACGACGATCGGCGCGACCAGCGCCATGCCGACGTTGAAGGGCACCATGCCCGAGCTCACGGCGCCGAGGTCCTGCGTGAAGCTGCCGGTGTCGGTGCCAGCGACGGAGACGATCGCGCGCGTCTGGATGATCGTCGTGCCGGCCACGAGCAGCACGGTCACCACGGCCCACGCCACGCCGAGCCAGACGCGTCGGCGCAGCAGCGCGATGAGCACGACCACACCGGCCGGAGCGATGCCCAGGACGAGGGGTGTCCACAGGCCGATGACCGCGATCGCGCCCAGGGACACCAGCAGCCAGCCGATGTGGCGAGCGCTGGCCAGGCTGCGGCTGGCGAGGTACGCAGTGGTCGCCGTGATCGCCACTGCCATGACGAAGTTCGTGAAGCCCGCGTTGAACAGCCCGGTCGGGCTGCCGAGGAGTGCGAACACCGCAAAGGCCACGATGGCCGCGAGCGGCGCCAGCGCGACGACGCGCGCACGCTGCGGCACCAGCGCCCGCGCCAGGCGTCGGGCCAGGTCGCCGGCGATCCATGCAAGTGCGCCGATGCTCAGCGCGAAGCTGATCGACGTCCACTGCACATACGGCCACAGCAGCCCGATGCGATCGGGCGCGACCGCATGTGTCGCCTGGGTCGCCAGCGCCCAGAGCGTGGTGTGCAGCGACGGGTACCACTGGTTCCAGGCGAGTGAGCCATCGATGGTCGGCCAGGTCGTCGCGCCGACCTCGACGGTGTTCGCGAAGGGCACGAAGTGGCCCTGGTTGTCCCAGCCGGTGAAGAAGAGCCCGCTGACGATCTCGTACGCATTGGCGCCGCTGTAGGCGCTCATGAGCCACAGCGCCAGCACCGCCACCAGGGCTCCGACAAGCGCGTCGGCTGCACGGGGCTTGGGGATCTCGGCGCGCGCACGCAGTGACGGCAGCAGGCGTGCTGCAGAAGCCGCGATCACGAGCACGGCCAGGCCGATGCGTGCACTGGCCTGCGTGACTGGGACCTCGCTGCTGCGCGGGATCGTGATGGCCACGATGCCCGCGACCACGACCACGCTGATGATGGCCCGTTCGGTCAGGGTGCGACCCCACGGTGGCGCGACCACGAGCACCGCGGCAGCGGCGATGAATCCCAATGGTGGCAGCAGCCACAGCAGCGCGATCGCCAGGACCGCGACAGTGCCGACCGCCATGTCCGTGCGCCGCATCAGCGACCCTTCGACATCGCGACGACGACCGTGACCGGCCGATCCTGAATGGCGCTGACCTCAGCGGTCCGCCCGTCGACGCTCATGCCTTCAGTCTCGACCGGGCTCCACCCGTCGGGAGCCGTGACACGCACGGTGATGGTCGATGCCTTGAACAGCGACTGGGGATCGGCGAGCAGCGTGTAGGTGAGCGAGCCTTTGCCGCCGAACGTGCCCGCAGGCAGGTCGTAGCTCTGCGACACCGTCGACTGCGCGCCCGGGGCGGTCCAGCCCACGACGCGCACCAGCTTCTGCCCGAACCCGTCATCGGCGTAGCCGTGCCCGTACTGCTGGTGGTTCTTGAACGGGCGCACGGTGAATCCGGCGGGGTAGATCGTGCTCATGTTCTGCGCCGCGTCAGGCACGTACATGATGTAGGCCGCCTTGAGCCAGCTGGTCTCGTAGCCGATGCGCTCGGGCGGGCCCTCCGGTCGGTCCTTCGGTGTGGCGTTGGTGAGGATGACGTCCTGCGTGACGCGAGCGGAACCGTCGGCGTTGATCGAGGCGTTGATCACCACCCGGCGCTCCTGGAAGACGTCGACCTTGCTCTGGTTGCCGTTCTGCGTGTAGACCGCGGACCAGTCACCGGTGGCAGGTGCGGCGACCACGCCGCCGGCTCCGCTGCGCACGATCACGGACTCGAACTCCGGCTTGGCCATCCACACCTGGAAGTGGCGCCCCGGTGCCGTCTGCGCGACGGCCTTGGCGGCCGTCACCATCTCATCGCCCGACAGCAGCTTGGTGAGCAGCTGGTCGAGGAGCTCCTGATTGGCCTTCTGCCGCGCGACCGCGTCGTCCTGGCCGAACTTCTCGTACGCGTCGACGAGCAGGATCTGCCCGAGCTTGTCGCCGGTGACCTCGCCGTAGGCGGCCGACTGGATCGGCCCCAGGGCGTTGAGCACTGAGCCGATCGCCGTGAGGTCGATCGTGATGACGCCGTCGACCTGCGGGTAGCTCCCGCCCCTCCAGGCGCCGGCCATCTCGCGCGCGCTGTAGAGCAGGCTCGGATGCGTGTTCGTGACCACCATGGGCGCCAGGCGCGGGTTGGCGTCGAAGAACGGGTTGCCCGACGGGCCCCACCACTGCACAGGCGCGTTGAGCGGCGGGAACAGCTCAGTGCTCGTCTGGCCCTTGATCGGGATGGTGATGCGGCCCTGGTCGAACTCGACGAGGATCAGCGTGAGCGGCGCTCCACCCGAGGCACGCATCTCGGCCTGGTTGCCGATGGCGATGAGGTAGCGCCGGGGGCCGTTGGCGCCCAGTGCGTCAGGCAGCTGCGGCGCGAGGTCGACCAGCGCCTTCATCGCCTCCTGGATCGGGGCGATGGTCTGCAGGCTCTTGGCCTGCACCGACGCGAGCGGTCCCGAGAGCGGGCCGTTGGCCTGCAGCGACTCCAGGTTGGCGGACGTGCTCGTGATGCCGGTGTCGATCGACTTCACGCGCGGCGGCAGGGCCTTGAGCGCATTGACGTCGATCGCGCCGTCATTGAAGATCTTCGCCGCGCCGGTCTTGCCCGAGAGGTCGCCGAAGAGCGTCAGCATGTCGCCGGTGCTCGCCGTGATGTTCTCGGTCGCGGTGGCCAGGCGCTGCCAGTTGTGCACCGCGGTGTTGATGCCCGGGATCCAGCCGAGCACCGTCATGTTGAAGCCGTGGGCCGAGTCGGTGACCTTCGTCGCTGCGGTCTGCGCCTGCGCGAGCTCCGCCTGTGCGGCCTCGTACTCGCCGTCGGAGATCTGGTCGCCGGCGCTCGTCAGGCTCGTCTGGAAGGAGCGCGCGCCCGTGCCGAGGGAGACCAGTGAGGTGAAGAACGAGAACTGCAGCCAGCAGATGGCGACGCCCACGATGATTCCCGCAGCAATTCCGAGCCAGACGCGCGGAGATACACGGGACACTTGGTGAGTATAGGTAAGGGGTGATGCCGGTCCCCGCGCCTGAGCGTGGTTGTGATGCTCTTGTTATCGAACTAGTAGGCGCCGTCGCCGACGAGCACGGCCTTCACGGTCTTGGCCACGATGACGAGGTCCAGGGCCGGTGACCAGTGCTCGACGTAGTCGAGATCCAGGCGCATCCGCTCGTCCCAGTCGACGTCCTTGCGACCCGAGACCTGCCACAGGCCCGTGAGCCCGGGCTTGGTCAGGTGCCTGCGGTGGTCGGCGTCGCCCAGGAGCGGCAGCTCGTCGACCAGCACGGGCCGCGGCCCGACCATCGACATCGAGCCGCCGAGCACGTTGATCACCTGCGGGGTCTCGTCGATCGACCAGCGTCGCAGGAAGCGCCCGAACGGCGTGATCCGCGGATCGCGCCGATAGCGCGTGGTGATGTTCTCGTCGGGGTTGCCGATGATGGCGGCCCGGTGCTTGTCGGCACCGACGTACATCGTGCGGAACTTCGCGACCTGGATGAGCTCGCCGCCACGGCCCACGCGCTCCTGGAAGTAGAACATCGGTCCGCGGCTCGAGAGCTTCACGCCGA
>JAQTXL010000181.1 GCA_028688835.1 Candidatus Nanopelagicales bacterium
TGCAGGCACCAGACCGAGGAGCAGCCATGGCACGCGGAACACTCATTGCACTCACCACAGCGACAGCAGGCATGCTCATCGCCGGCACGGCTGTCGCCGTCACGGTGGTGACGACTTCGCAGGCGACGTCGGCTTCGGAGACAATCTCGCTCGTGTCGACCGACGCAGCGACGGTTGCCGCCGTCGACTTCGTGCCCGGCGAGCTCCCGACCATCAGCCCGGCGACCTCCGCAGCACCTCCGGCGGCCATCGCAGCGTCAGGTGCGCCAGCGGCGCCATCGTCAGCCCAGCGGGGAAGTGCGCGCGCGCAGCAGCGCGCAGCAGCTTCGTCGTCACGCCCGGTCACCAGCGCGGCGAGTTCCATCTCGAGCGACACTGCGCGTGCCCGGGTGCTCGAGCAGGTGCCCGGCACCGTGCTGAGCATCCTGGACCTCAAGCACCAGGGCTACGACGCGTTCAGCATCAAGGTGCAGGCTGCAGACGGACGCCTGGTCGTGGGCTGGGTCGACAGGGTCACCGGAGTGGTCTTCGACTGGGATGTGCTCGCCACGCCTGCAGCCGACTCGGGCCGCGGCTCATCATCGAGCTCGAGCAGTCCCGCAACGAATCGCCCTTCGGCAAGCCCAAGCGCGACCACGCGACCACGCGAGTCGGACGATGACGATGAGCACAAGTCGACAGCGACGCGCACGCCGTCAGGCAAGGCGCCCTCGCCCAGTCGCTCTCATGAGAGCGAGCGCGACGGCGACGACGACTAGCCGGCTGGTGCCGGGGCCGGCGTTGATGTCGGCGTGGGCGTCGACGTCGGCGTGACGTCCGGCGCAGGGGTCGATGCCGGTGCCGGGGTCAGCGCAGGCGGGGCGGTGGACGTCGGCGCCGCAAGCCAGGCCCCCAGGCCCAGGGCTGCCCGCGCTGCCCGGGCAGCCGATGCGCCGCTCACGCGACTGCGCAGCTCGACCGTGATCGCGATCGCCTTGAGCGAGGCGTCGATCCAGCCGGTCATCGTGCCGCGACAGGTGCTCGGGCACGAGACGGATCCATCCGGCAGCCCGATGAGCCTGGACAGCTGCGCGGCCGCGGCGCGACTGCGCGCGTGCGAGTTGTCGACGCGCGCGAAAGCCTGGTGGAATGACAGCACCGCAGTGGGCTGCACCTCGGCCAGGAAGTCCAGGGCCGCACGCGTCTCCGGCTCGCTGACGGCTCGGGGACCCGAGAAGTAGATGGATCGTGGCGTGCGCGCCCAGGCGACAGGGAAGTTGCGGTTGAGGTCGACATGTCGCGCATTGGTGCGACGGGACGCTGCGGCACCGTCGGGGTTGAGTGTCGGCACGAGCCAGACCTGCACCTGCGCCGGTGGAGTCATGCGCGCGAGCGCCGCGACCACGCGCGGGCCTGCGGGCTCATTGCCGTGCATCTGGCCGAACACGACCAGGCGGACGGGTGCATCATGCGCGCCCAGATGGAGGGCGGTGATCGCCCGCCCCTGGACCGATCGCCCGATCACCTGCGGCCCGGCCGCCGGCTCGCTGGAGGCAGGGGCCAGCGCCGCAGCCGACAGTGTCAGCACTGCGGCCGCGCCGGCCGAGCGGATGCGGACGTTCATGGGACCGACCCCTTCCGGGCTTCGAGATCGATCATGACGCACGCGTGCGGCGGTCACCGCACTGGGGACTGGCTCGCTAGATTGCAGAGGTGACGGATGCGACTGCGGGTGCTGCGGCCCGGCGGCAGCCAGGCCGGGCGCCGGCACGCGTGCCCAAGTTCAGCGATGACCAGGTGCTGTCAGCCGTGCGCGACGCCTGGCGCATCGCGAGCACCACGGCTTCGGGACTCAGCAGCAACCGCTACCAGGAGCTCGTGCACGACGGCAGTGTCGCTGGGCCGTCGGCAGTCCGCGTCCTGCAGCGCTACGGCACCTGGGCTGCGGCGACTGCCGCTGCAGGGGTGCCGGCGGGACGGCGGCCCCGGCTGGAGTACTCGACGGCCTGGAGCGACGCTGACATGCTCGCGCACGTGCGCGCCTACCTCGACGACCCGCAGGCGTCCGGCAGCTACGCGGGCTGGGACAGCTGGCGTCGCGAGCTCGCGCCCCAGGCGCCGTCGGGCCCCACGCTGCGCAATCGGCTGGGCTCGTGGTCGCAGATCCGCGAGCGCGCACGTGCCCTGCCGACGCCCGCCCCGAGCACCGTGGGCGAGGGCGCGTGAGCACCCACGGACTGAGCGGGGTGCTGGCCTGGAGCCAGGCCCTGCAGGTTGCGGCCACGGCCGGGCGCACCCTGCCATCGGTCGCCGCCCGCCTCGACGAGGCCGGCGGGGCGATCCTGGCCCGCGACCTCGTGCTGCTGGCCGACGACCCGCCGGCCGACTGCGCGGCCGTCGACGGCTTCGCGATCTGCGGCGAGGGCCCGTGGCTCGGCGTCGACGAGGACCGCCTGCGCCCCGGCGAATGCCGCCTGCTGCTGGCCGGTCAGCCCGTGCCCGGCCACACCGACGCCGTCATCGCGCACGCGGGATCCCAGGCCCGCGAGGCGGCCGACGGCACCATCGTCGTGATCGCCCTCGACGAGCTCACGGGCGTGCTCGACGAGGAGGCCAGGCCGGCACTCGGCACCGGCATCCTGCGCCAGGCCGGACGCGCGGGCATCGGGAGCACACTGGTCCCTGCCGGCCGCCCAGTCACGCCAGCGGTGCTCGCACTCGCGGCGGCGACCGGGCACGACACCATCGAGATCATCCGCCCGCCCGTGGTCGGCACACTCGTGCTCGGCCACACGCTGCTGTCGCAGGGGATGCCGCGCAACGGGCGCATCCGCGACGCCCTCGGCGAGGCCGTCGCGATGTTCGCCGGAGCCCAGGGTGCGCGAGCGCACCCGCCGCTGCGCGCCCCCGACACCGCGCAGCTGCTGCTGGAGCACATCGATGACGCGAACGTCGACGTGCTCATCACGACCGGGTCGACGGCGCCCGGGCCGGAGAACCACGTGCGCCAGGTCATGCGCGACCTTGGCGCGCACTGGCTCATCGACGGTGTCGCGGTCTCGCCCGGGGCGCAGATGCTGCTCGCGCGGCTGCCCGACGGACGACTCGTCGTGGGACTGCCCGGGGATCCGGCGTCGGCCATCGCCGGACTCGTGACGATCGTCGCGCCGCTCATCACCGCGCTGCGCGGCGCTGCGGCACCAGGGCTGGCAGCGGCGACCCTCATCGACGAGGTCCCACCGGGTGAGTACGCCGATGACACGCGCCTGGCACCGGTGCAGCTCGAGCGATCCGGGGCGAGCACCATCGCGCGCGTGCTGCCCTGGGGAACGGCCGGGATCACGGGTCTGGCCACTGCAGACGGCATCGCCGTTGCCGTTCCCGGCGCTGGCGGCCGCGGTGACTCCGTGCCCGTGCTGCCCGT
>JAQTXL010000045.1 GCA_028688835.1 Candidatus Nanopelagicales bacterium
ACAACTGCATCGCAGTCAAGCACCTGTTCGAGGAGCACGGCGTGCCCACGATCAACTTCCCGGGCACCACGAAGTCGCGTGGCGAGTACGGCTTCCACTACCAGCTCGGCGCGCTCTACGAGGACGGCCCGGTGATCGTGCGCGCACTTGTCGCGAAGGGGCTCACGAGCATCTCCGTCATCCGCGACAAGTCGCCGGTGGGCAACGAGTACTACGAGTACTTCGTCGACGCCTGCGATCGCCTCGGTGTCACGATCACCGCCGACGTCAAGATCTCCCCCATCGCCACAGACCTGTCGGCAGCGGTCACCACCGCGAAGGCGGTGAACCCGCAGGCGCTGGTGTACCTGGGCTTCGGCGCGGTGCTGCTCGAGATGTCACGCGAGCTACAGCGCCAGTCGTGGGACCTGCCGCGCTTCACCACCACCGCGGGGCTGCACTTCTACAGCAAGGCGCCGCAGGAGAAGGAGGTCATGAGCGGCTGGGCGTTCGTCGACATGGTCGACGAGGACAACCTCGAGCTGCAGCACGTGGTGCGCGAGATGAAGGCCCGCTACGGCATGGACGCCTTCAGCACCACCTTCGGCTGCCTCTACGACATGGCCACCCTCGTCGTGCTCGGCCTGTACTACGCGCCCGTCTACACCCCCGAGGGCATGAAGGAAGGCCTCGAGCGCATCCACCACATCCCGGCCGCCCTCGGCGCGCAGGGCACGGTCATGGGCTTCGGTCCGCATGAGCGCACGGCCCTCAAGGGGCCTGACTACCTCGTGCTGCGCCAGATGCAGGGGCAGGTCACCGTCCGATACAGCTGACGCGCTCGGGCGTCTGCGGCTGCGGTCATCCGCGCGCGAGCATCCAGTCGAGCACGCGCTGGATCTGCAGATCCCAGTTGGCCCAGTCATGCCCGCCATCCGGGAAGTCGGTGGTGACGTCGATGCCGCGCTGCTGCGCGAGCGCGGCGAAGTCCTGGCTCTGCTGGAGCAGGCCCTCCTGCTGGCCGCAGGCCACGAGCAGGCGCGGCAGCGTCGTCGCGTCGGCAGTGGCGAGCAGGTGCATCGTGTCGTCGTCGGTGCCGGAGATCTCGCGCCCGTCGAAGACGAGGTCGAGGGTCTCGCGGATCTCGTCGGGCATGCCCGGATCGGGGTAGCGCAGACCGAGCACGCCCGACAGGCTCGCGGCAGCGGCGAAGCGCTGCGGATCGCGCATCGCCCACTTCATCGCGCCGTAGCCGCCCATCGAGGTGCCGGCGACGAAGGTGCGCTCGCGTTGGCCAGACACCTTGAACATGCTGTGCACCGCACGCGGCAGCTCCTGGCTCAGGAAGGTCCAGAACGGCAGCCCGTGCGCCTGGTCGGCGTAGAAGCTGCGGTGCCCGGCGGGCATCACCACCGCGATGCCGCGATCGGTCGCGTATCGCTCGATCGAGGAGCAGCGGCTCCACGCGGAGTCGTCCTCGCTGAGGCCATGCAGCAGGTAGAGCACCGGCACGTCGGTGCCGCCTGCCTCGTCCTGGGGCAGCACCACCGTCATCGAGGTCTGCAGGCGCAGGGTGTGCGAGAAGAAGTCGCAGCGGATCAGGGCCATGGGGTGAGCCTAGGCAGGCGTCGCAGTCTGCGCGGCCGGCGCGTCGACCGGGACCGCGAAGGCCAGGGCGCCACGGTCGGTGAAGAGCTCGCACACCAGCGAATCGAGCACCATGGTGACCTCGCCCGAGCTGCTGGGCAGCTGCCAGCGCTCGCCGCCCGCGATGACCGTGATGACTCCGGGCTCGTTGACGATCTCGATGCCGACCGGGACGGCACGGCCATTGGCGCCGATCGCGAACACGGTCTGGCGGGCCCAGCTGCGCAGTGCGACGACGTCGACGCCGGCCTGCTCTGCTCCCGGATGCGGCTCGAGGGTCAGCACGTCATCGACGATGCGCAGCCGGTGCGTGATGCTCAGGGCGCCCGACCACTGGCCCTCGGGGTCGTTGACCTCACGGATCCAGTGCACCATGCACGGCTGGCCATCGGCGTCGGCGAAGGCGGAGCCGGCGTAGTAGCCGGGGCCGTAGGTGAGCCGGCCCCAGTGCTCGGGGGTGAAGCGGCCGTCGACGAGATCGCCGATCGCGTACGCCTCGAAGAGCTGGTGGTAGGGCTCCATCGCCGAGAACACGAGCACCCACCGGCCATCGACCTCTATGAGCTGCGGGCACTCCCAGATGCTGCCCATCGGCATCGGCTCGACGTCGGTGAGGTGACGGCTGGCGAAGACGCCACCATACGACCACGTGGTCAGATCGGCCGAGTCGAACACGAGGATCGCGGCGGTGTCATCAGTGAAGCCCGCGCCCATGAGCAGGTGCCAGCCGGCATCGTCCCGGAACACGAACGGGTCGCGGAAGGCGGTGACGCTCACCCCCTCGGGCACGTCGATGAGCACCGCGCCCTTGCGCCAGGCCGACCACTCGTCATCGACCGGATGCGCGACTCCGACGGCCCCGGCTGCGGGATCGGCGGGGAAGACGCTCGTGTAGAGCATCGTCGCCGGCTCACCCGCCACCTGCACGATGGTGCCTGACCAGCAGCCCTCGTCGCCTTCGGGTGCGAGCGCGATGCCCTCGTACTCCCAGTGCACGAGGTCGTCACTGGTGGCGTGGCCCCAGTGCACGCCGAACTGCCACGTGGTGTGCTCGGGCACGTACTGGAAGAACAGGTGGTAGCGACCGTCGTGGTGCACGACGCCGTAGGGGTCGTTGATCCACCCGCGCGGTGCCGTGAAGTGGTGCTGCGGACGCACTGCCACTCAGTCGGCCGCGTAGATGACGATGACCGAGCCGATCGCCGGATCGGCGAGGGCGCTCGCGTGGCCTCCGGGCACCGGCATGCCACTCATGAGCACTGTGCCGCCGCTGCTTGTCGCGACGGCCTCGGAGGCTGCCAGCGACTCGACTGCGAACACGGGCTGCCACTGGGTCTGCATGCCCTCCTCCGCCGGGCTGAGCGACATCCAGGAGATCTCGCCGTGCCCGAGCAGGAGGCTGTCGTCCTGGTCGGACACCTGCAGGCCGAAGGCTGCGGAGTAGAACGTCGCTGCCGCGGCGGGGTCGTTCGAGTCGTGCATGAACCAGACCGGAGTGCCCGGCTCCTGGGTCGCGGCGAAGCCCGCGAACCCGGAGGCCTGCCAGAAGCCGAAGGCCGCACCGACACTGTCCATGGCCAGGCCCATCACGCCCTGGCCCGGGATCTCCATCGGGCCCAGGAACGCCTGGCCGCCGTTCGCGTTGATGCGCGCGACGGTGTCGTCGATGTCAGTGGTGTTCAGGTAGCTGATCCACACACCGACGCCCTCGGTGCCCTCGGCGATCGCGCAGACCGGGCGACCCTGATGCAGGGCCATCGTGTAGTTGCCCATGTCAGCGCTGCCGACATCGAAGGTCCATCCGAAGACCGCGCCGAGGAAGGCCATCAGGCCCTCGCGCGTCGCCGCGTCGGGCACGGAGATGTCGATCCAGCAGGGCTGGCCCTGCGCGAATGCTGACGACTGCGCTGCTGCGGACATGGCCACTCCCGGGGGTTCAAGGAACGCGAGGGTTCAGATGACGCACGACGAGCCTACGGTGCAAACGCGTTGCAGGCCATTACTCTCGGGCGTACTCGACCCGAGGAGCACGCATGACCTTGCCCGAGATCAATCTCCTGGCAGTGCTGCTGGCCACGGTCTCCGCCTTCGTCGTCGGCTTCATCTGGTTCGGGCCCAAGACGTTCTTCCCGGTGTGGTGGCGTGCCATGGGCCGCACCGATGAACCGGGATCGGACACGAGCATGGGCCTGGTCTTCGGCCTCACTGTCGTCGGTGCGCTGATCCAGGCCTTCGCGGTTGCCATCGTCATCGGCTGGGCAAGCGCCTCGGGCGATGACATGACGTGGTTCTCCGGGGCGATCGTCGGCCTCATCATCGGCGTCGGCATCGCGGCAGCATCGTCACTGAGCCACCGGATGTTCTCGGGCCAGGGACTGCTCGTGTGGATCATCGAGGCCGGCGGCGACATCACCGCGCTCACGGTCATGGGCGCCATCATCGGCGCGATGGCCTAGTCGCGTGCGCGCGCTCCACCCATCGAACGCGCAGTCGACGTCCTAGTTGCGGATCAGGTAGTCGAAGGCGCCCAGCGCCGCGGTTGCACCGGCGCCCAGGGCGATCACGATCTGCTTGTAGGGCACGGTCGTGCAGTCACCGGCAGCGAAGACTCCCGGCAGGCTCGTGGCGCCCGCGGCGTCGACGATGATCTCGCCGCGGGGCGAGAGCTCGACGGCGCCCGTGAGCCACTCGGTGTTCGGCAGCAGCCCGATCTGCACGAAGATCCCCTCGAGCTCGAGGGCATGCGATGAGCCGTCGGCGCGCGACTCGTACTCAAGGCCGGTGACGCGCGAGCCGTCGCCCACGACCTGCGTGGTGGCGGCACCCACGATCACCGTGACATTGGGCAGGGTCGCGAGCTTGCGCTGCAGCACCTCGTCGGCGCGCAGCACGCTGTCGAACTCGAGCACGGTCACGTGCGCGACGAGCCCGGCGAGATCGATCGCCGCCTCGATGCCGGAGTTGCCGCCGCCGATGACAGCAACGCGCTTGCCCTTGAACAGCGGGCCGTCGCAGTGCGGGCAGAAGGTGACGCCCTTGTTGCGGTAGTCGTCCTCGCCGGGCACGCTCATCGTGCGCCAGCGCGCACCGGTCGACAGGATGACGCTCCTGGCGGTGAGCACGGCGCCGTTCTCGAGGCGCACGCCGATCTCGCCGCCGGGCTCCTGCGCCGGCACGAGCGCTGCAGCCTGCTGCACATGCATGACGTCGACGTCGTAGTCGTTGACGTGCTGCTCGAGCGCGGTGCCCAGCTGCGGTCCCTCGGTGTACTGCATCGACACGAAGTTCTCGATCGCCATGGTGTCGAGCACCTGGCCGCCGAAGCGCTCGGTGACCACACCGGTGCGGATGCCCTTGCGTGCCGCGTAGATCGCTGCGGCCGCGCCAGCGGGGCCGCCGCCGACGACGAGCACGTCGAACGGGTCCTTGGCGGCGATGGTCGCAGCCGTGCGCGCCGCAGCCCCGGTGTCGAGCCGGTCGATGATCTGCTCGATGCTGATGCGCCCCTGCACGAACACCTCGCCGTCGAGGTAGACGGTGGGCACCGCCAGGATGCCGCGCTCCTCGATCTCGTCAGGGAACACGCCGCCGTCGATCGCGGTGTGGCGGATGCGCGGGTTGATCACGCTCATGAGGTTCAGCGCCTGCACCACATCGGGGCAGTTCTGGCAGCTGAGCGACATGTAGGTCTGGAAGATGTAGTCGCCATCGAGGGCACGGATCTGCTCGATGACCTCGGGCGACACGGTCGAGGGGTGCCCGCCGACCCACAGCAGGGCCAGCACCAGTGATGTGAACTCGTGGCCCATCGGGATGCCGGCGAAGCGCACGCTGATGTCGGTGCCGGTGCGCGCGATGGCGAAGGAGGGCACGCGCTCGTCATCGGCGAGATCGAGGGTGATGAGCGGGCTGTAGCCGGCGATCTCGGTGAGCAGCTCGCGCAGCTCGACCGACTTGGGCGACTCGTCGAGGGCGGCGATGAGCGCGATCGGGAACTGAACCTTCTCCAGGTGCTGCTGCAGTGCCTGGGCGATGGCGGAGTCGAGCATGGAGACCTCTCGTCGGGCATGCGGTGGTGCTCGAGTGGGGGCCGGAGACCGGCCCCCACTCGCGGGCAGTGCAGTCGGCTAGATCTTGCCGACGAGGTCGAGCGACGGGGCCAGCGTGGCCTCACCCTCGGTCCACTTGGCCGGGCAGACCTCGCCCGGGTGCGCGGCGACGTACTGCGCGGCCTTGACCTTGCGCAGGAGCTCGGCGGCGTTGCGGCCGACGCCCTCGGAGGTGACCTCGAGGATCTGGATGATGCCGTCGGGGTCGATCACGAACGTGCCGCGGTCGGCCAGGCCGACGCCCTCGCGCATGTTGTCGAAGTTGCGGGTGATGTCGCCGTTCGGGTCGCCGATCATCGGGTACGTGATCTTGCCGATGGTGTCGGAGGAGTCATGCCACGCCTTGTGCGTGAAGTGGGTGTCGGTCGACACCGAGTAGACCTCGACGCCGAGCTTCTGGAACTCCGCATAGTGGTCGGCGAGGTCGCCGAGCTCGGTCGGGCAGACGAAGGTGAAGTCCGCCGGGTAGAAGAAGACCACCGACCACTTGCCTCGCAGGTCAGCGTCAGACACGGGCACGAAGGCCCCATTGTGGAAGGCGGTGGCACTGAAGGGCTTGATCTCGGTGTTGATCAACGACATTGCATGCATCCTTGTCTCGTCGCGCGGGCAGGTGCGGCCACAGCTGGCAGCACCCGTGAATCGTGCACTTCATGCTAATTCGGTCACTCGCCCGTGTCGCACGCGGGCCGGGCCCGGACATGCATCGAGGGCAGTCCGGCGGACTGCCCTCGATGACGTGCCTGACGACTGCTGCCAGCGGCTACTGCTGGCTGGGCAGCTGGCCCTGCATCTGCCCCGGCATCTGGCCCTGCTGGCCGCCCATCATGTCGTGGCCGAAGCCTCGGCCCTGGCCCATGCCCTGGCCGTCGCCCATGCCGCCGTAGCCCTGCTGGCCCTGCGACTGGCCCTGACGGGGCAGCTGACCCTGCATCTGGCCCTGGCCCTGCTGGCCCATGCCATGGCGCTCGAAGCCCTGCGACCGGCCGCCGAAGTCCCCGCGCTTGCCGTCGCCCCCGCCGTTGTGGCTGCCGATGACGTACCCGGCGACACCGGCGAGTGCGATGCACGCGACGACCACGGCGCCCGCGACTGCGGCCAGGATGATCTTGGTGTTCGAGCTGTGCACGGGAGCGGGCTCGGGAGTCGCGGCGACCGGCGCGGCGGCCACGGGAGCCGGAGCGGCCGGCTGCACGGGCTGGACCGGCTCGTTGACCGCGGTCTCGGCCTGGTTCGGGTCTTGATCGTCGGACATGGGAACTCCTTCTTCGGCCCGCCGTGTGCGAGTCACTGCGTCAAGCATGCGCGCTGCATGTCAGAAATCCATCGCCCGAGTGTTCGGGTTATGTGAGCAAGAACTGGCCCGCGCGTGCCTAGGCTCTGCGCCATGACCCTGCCCGCACCTGCTCCCGTCAGCTCGACCGGTCGCATCTTCTTCGGCATCAACGCCGCGTCCGCCTGGCTCGGCCTCGCCGTCTCGCTCGTGCTCACCGTGTTCGCGGTCTACCCGAACACGGAGACGGTGACAACCATCGTCGGGTTCAACCAGCCGGGCCTGGCCGGGCTGCCGGGCCGGGTCTTCGACTACATGGGCTACTTCACCCAGCTCAGCAACCTTGTGGTGGCGATCGTGATGACGCTGCTGTGGCGCAACAGCGCCCGCACGTCGCGGCTGTTCGCGGTGCTGCGGCTCGACTCGCTCATCATGATCACCGTCACCGGCCTGGTGTTCGCGATCGTGCTCGCTCCCAATGCCGACCTCGTGGGCTGGCAGTACGTGTCGAACTCGCTGCTGCACTACATCACGCCGCCGCTCACGGTCCTCGTGTTCATCCTCTTCGGCCCGCGGGGCATGGTGCGCCCCCGCAACGTGCTGCCTGCCCTGATCCTGCCGGTCGCCTGGATCGGGTTCGCACTCGTGCGCGGCGCCGTGATCGGCGCCTACCCCTACGGATTCATCGACGTCGCCGTGCACGGCTACGGCACCGTGATGGTGAACATCGCCGGGATCTTCGTGCTGGGCGTGCTCATCGGCCTGCTGTTCTGCGGCATCGAGGCGCTCATGCGGCGCGCGAGCAGCCGGCACTGAGCACCCGCGGCAACTAGCGTGGGGTCGTGAAGCTGCGCACCACCCGGTCTGGCCCGCGACTGCCCACGGGCTTCACCAGCCTGCGCACCTACGAACGCCGCCACATCCGGGGCGACGTGTTCGGCGGGCTGACGGTCACCGCGTACCTGATCCCGCAGGTCATGGCCTACTCGGCGCTGGCCGGGGTCGCGGCGCAGGTCGGCCTGTGGGTCGTGGCGCTCACGCTCGTCGTGTACTTCTTCATCGGCTCCTCGCGCCTGCTCAGTGCGGGCCCTGAATCGACCACCGCGCTGCTCACTGCGGCCACGCTCGCGCCGCTGGCCCTGGGCGACAGCGCCAAGTACGCCTCACTGGCGGCCGTGCTCGCGGTGCTCTGCGGAGTGTTCGCGGTCATCGCGTGGCTGCTGCGCCTGGGGTTCATCGGCGATGCACTGTCCAAGCCCGTGCTCGTGGGCTACATGGCCGGGGTCGCCGTCATCATGATCATGAGCCAGCTCGGCAAGATCACCGGCATCGACATCAGCGGCGACTCGTTCATCACCGACCTGCGCTCCTTCGCCGACAACGTGAGCTGGGACTCGCTGTCGTGGGCCAGCGTGCTCATGGGCGTGGGGGTCGCGGTGCTGCTGCTGGTGCTCAGCAGTCGGTTCGCTCGCGTACCGGTGACGCTGGTCGTCATCGTGCTTGCCGCAGTCATCACGGCCGTGCTCGATCTCGAGGAGCACGGTGTCCTGACGGTCGGGGTCATCACGACCGACATCCCCACGCCCGGCTTCGCCGGGGTCACCACCAGCGATGTCTCGGCGCTGCTGCTGCCGGCGCTGGGCGTCTTCATCGTCGCCTACACCGACAACCTGCTCACCGGACGCATGTTCGGCGACCGGCATCACCAGCAGGTCGACGGCAACCGCGAGCTGCTGGCCCTGGGCGCCACCAATATCGTCGCCGGCGTCGCGCACGGCTTCCCGGTGAGCTCGAGCGCGAGCCGCGCCAGCCTGGGCGATGCCGCGGGCGCACGCACGCAGGTCTACTCGATCGTTGCGGCGATCGGCACGCTCATCGTGCTCTTCGGCTTCGGCGGCCTGCTCGCCAGCTTCCCGCTGCCCGCGCTCGGCGGACTCGTGGCCTATGCCGCGATCCGGCTCATCGACATCGACGAGTTCCGGCGCCTGTGGGGGTTCCGCCGCCGCGAGTTCGCCCTCGCCGTCGCCGCGACGGCGTCAGTGCTGCTCTTCGACATCCTGTGGGGGGTGCTGTTCGCGGTCGGGCTGTCGGTGCTCGAGCTGCTCACCCGCGTTGCGCGGCCGCATGCCGCAGTGCTGGGCCAGGTGCCCGATGTGCCGGGCTGGCACGACATCACCGACTACACGCACACCGAGCAGGTGCCCGGGCTGCTGGTGTTCCGGTACGACTCACCGCTGTTCTTCGCCAACGCCACCGACTTCGTGGACAAGTGCGAGGCGGCGCTCACTGCAGCTGATCCGCTGCCCTCGTGGCTGCTGCTGAACATGGAGGCCAATGTCGAGGTCGACATCACGGGCCTGGACGCCCTCGAGCGACTGCGCAGTCATTGCGCGCGGCTGGGGGTCTCACTGGCGCTGGTGCGCGTGAAGCACGAGATCCAGGAGGACCTCATGCGTCATGGCGTCGGGGGCCGCATCGGGCCCGATCGGATCTTCCCGACGCTGCCGACCGCCGTCTCGGCGTTTCGCGCCGAGGCCGGGGCCTAGGCGTTGCTGGAGAGGGGTCCCTGCGACTCGAGGAGGGACTGCACCTCGGTGGCCCGGTAGCGACGATGCCCACCCAGCGTGCGGATGCTGGTGAGCTTGCCGGCCTTGGCCCAGCGGGTGACCGTCTTCGGATCCACCCGGAAGAGCGCTGCGACCTCTGATGGTGTGAGCAGCTGCTCGATGTCCGCCCCGCGACCTGTCACGAGAACCTCCTGCCGGCCCGGCGATTTGCCTGACTAGGCACGTACTGTGACATTCGCCACGCGGCGGGGCAACCCCTTCAGCAGAATAAACAGGGACAAATCTTCTGGAGTGGAGCCTCCGCTCCGCCTGGGCCGCCCCGCCTCCTCGCCGACCCGTCCCCGCACCGGCACCCGTTGCTCCCGCGCACCCTGGGGAGCAGGTACGCTACCTCCCGCAGCAAGGGACCGCCTGCTGCGTCACTTTCCGTCCAGATGAGCCGGGGCGCAGATCCCGGATGAGGGGGTCGAGCCATGGGGCGCGGCCGAGCCAAGGCTAAGCAGACCAAGGTTGCACGCGCGCTCAAGTACGGCGGGCCGCAGACCGATTTCGACCGGCTCCAGGCCGAGCTCGCGCACGGCGAGGTGCCGGAGCGCACGGTCGTGGCGGTCGAGGCTGACGACGACGAGGTCGAGACCGACGAGCTGGACGATCCCTATGCCAAGTACTACGAGGCCGACGATGAGGACGACGACGAGCGCTGATCAGCGCCGGTAGTCCCCCTGCAGGCTCACAGCCCCGCCCTTGCCGCCCTTGGCCTCGGCATCACCGATCTCCCCCGAACGACGCGCACGCACCTCACCGCAGATCCACGCCGGGATGCCGCGCGCCTGCAGCAGGGCGATCGACGCATCGGCGTCACCCGGGCTCGTGATCGCGATCATGCCCACGCCCATGTTGAAGGTGCGCTCGCTCTCGAGCTGCTCGACGCGGCCGACTGCGGTGATGAGCTCGAACACCGGCAGCGGTCGCCAGGTGGTGCGGCTGATGTCAGCGGCGAGATCCTCGGGGAGCACGCGCGCGATGTTCGCCGCGAGCCCGCCGCCGGTGACGTGACTGAAGGCGTGCACGTCAATGGCGCGAGCGAGCGCCAGGCAGTCGAGCGAGTACACGCGCGTGGGCTCGAGCATCTCCTCGCCGACCGTGCGCCCGAGCTCGTCGATGTGCGCATGCAGGCCGGGGCCACCCTCACCGAGCAGCACATAGCGCGCGAGCGAATACCCGTTGGAGTGCAAGCCCGATGCGCCCATTGCGATGACGACGTCGCCCGCGCGCACGCGGTCGGGACCGAGCAGTGCGTCTGCCTCGACCACACCGGTGCCGGCGCCCGCGACGTCGTACTCATCGGGTGCCATGAGTCCCGGGTGCTCTGCGGTCTCGCCGCCCAGGAGCGCGCAGCCGGCGAGCTGGCAGCCGCGCGCGATGCCTGACACCACTGCAGCGATGCGCTCCGGCTGCACCGAGCCGGTGGCGATGTAGTCGGTCATGAACAGGGGCTCAGCACCGCACACGACGAGGTCGTCGACGACCATCGCGACGAGGTCGATGCCGATGGTGTCGTGGATGTCCATCGCACGTGCGACGGCGATCTTGGTGCCGACACCGTCAGTGGAGGTTGCCAGGAGCGGCTTGCGGTAGCGGGTCAGCGCACTGGCGTCGAAGAGCCCGGCGAAGCCGCCGAAGTCGCCGACGGTCTCGGGGCGTTGCGCGGCCTGTACCGACGCGCGCATGAGTGCTACTGCGCGCTCGCCAGCCTCGACATCGACACCGGCGGCTGCGTAGGACGCGCCGCTCATGCGCGGCCGTCGTCGGGCTGCAGGAGCGGCAGGTCGGTGAGCTCAGGGGTCTTGGCGACGCGACGCTCGATGGCGTCCATGACCTGCTTGCTCACGATCTGGGGCTCGGGGATCTGCACGGGGTAGACGCCGTCGAAGCAGGCGCGGCACAGGCGGTCGGCCGGGATGGTGGTGGCCTCGACGAGAGCATCGAGGGAGACATACGCGAGCGAGTCGGCGTCGATCGAGGTGCAGATCTCGGCGACCGACAGCCCGGTGGCGATGAGCTCGGCGCGCGTGGCGAAGTCGATGCCGTAGAAGCACGGCCACTGCACGGGCGGGCTCGAGATGCGCACGTGCACCTCGCGGGCACCGGCCTCGCGCAGCATGCGCACCAGGGCGCGCTGCGTGTTGCCGCGCACGATCGAGTCGTCCACGACCACGAGGCGCTGGCCGGCGATCACATCGCGCAGCGGGTTGAGCTTGAGGCGGATGCCGAGCTGACGGATCGTCTGCGAGGGCTGGATGAACGTGCGGCCCACATAGGCGTTCTTCACCAGGCCCTCAGCGAAGGGGATGCCGGACTCCTGCGCGTAGCCGATGGCTGCGTACCTGCCCGACTCGGGCACGGGGATGACGAGATCGGCCTCGACGGGGTACTCCTTGGCCAGCATGCGGCCGATCTCGACGCGCGTGGCCTGCACGCCGCGGCCGGCGATGGTGGTGTCGGGTCGGGCGAGGTAGACGTACTCGAACAGGCAGCCCTTGGGATCGGCCTCGGCGAAGCGCTGGGTGCGCAGGCCCTGGCCGTCGATCGTGATGAGCTCGCCGGGCTCGACCTCGCGCACGAATGCGGCGCCGACGATGTCGAGGGCCGCGGTCTCGCTCGCCAGGACCCAGCCGCGCTCGAGCCGACCGAGCACGAGCGGGCGGATGCCCTGCGGGTCGCGTGCGCCGTAGAGGGCGTCGTCGTCCATGAACACCAGTGAGAACGCGCCGCGCACGTGCGGCAGCTCGAGCATCGCGGCCGCCTCGATGCTGAGGTCGGGGTGCGAGGCGATCAGGCTCGTGAGCACGTCGGTGTCACTCGTCATCTCGATGTTGCCGCCGAGCGGCAGCTCGCCGGACTTGGTGGACAGCTCGCGCAGTCGCACGCGCAGTTCAGGGGTGTTGGTGATGTTGCCGTTGTGGCCCAGCGCGATGTGGCCAGTGGCGGTGGAGCGGAAGGTGGGCTGGGCGTTCTCCCAGACACTCGCGCCGGTGGTGGAGTAGCGCGTGTGGCCGATGGCGACGTGGCCGTGCAGGGACTCCAGGCTCGCCTCGGTGAACACCTGCGACACCAGGCCCATGTCCTTGTAGACCACGATGTTGCCGCCGTCGCTCACAGCGATGCCGGCCGACTCCTGACCGCGATGCTGGAGGGCGTAGAGGCCGAAGTAGGTCAGCTTCGCGACCTCGTCACCGGGCGCCCAGACACCGAAGACTCCGCAGGCGTCCTGCGGGCCCTTCTCGCCAGGAAGCAAGTCATGGGATAGGAGCCCGTCACCTCGCACGCGCTGAGTCTACGGGACTTCGCGGTCGATCTGGCCACGCGCGCAGCGCGCCTCGGCGGTGATCACCGGTGGGTTCATGTCAGGCCGTGAGCGGCAGCCAGGGCGACAGGTCTGAGCGTTCGCCACTGGCCCGCACCCTGCCCGTGCGGCAGGCCTCGGCCCAGTCGAGGGCCCCCGTGCACAGCTGCAGCCAGGTGACCGGATCGGTCTCGACGACTGCCGGCGGCGTGCCTCGGCGGTGCGTGGCCCCAGGGATGGCCTGGACGGCCGCGAAGGGCGGGATGCGCACCTCGACGCTGCGGCCGGGTGCGCGCTCGACCAGGAGCACCAGGGAGTCCTTCACGGCCACCTTGAGCTGCGCCCGGTCAGGCTGCTCGCCCGCGTCGATCAGCGCGAGCACGGCAGCGACCGAGGCGAGCATCAGGCAAACAGGGCCGGCAGGGTCCGGGTGTGCGCCTCGCGCAGCTCGTCGAGCGGCACGCTGAACTGCCCGATGATCTCGAGGTCGGCCGCGTCGGTGACCTCGCCGATGCGCACCGCCGGCAGGCCGCGCGCGGCGCACTGCTGCACGAAGGCGTCGGCCTGCTCGGAGGCGAGCACGACGATCGCGCGCCCGGCCGACTCGCCGAACAGGAACACGAACGGATCGACGCCGGCGGGCACCGAGATGCTCGCGCCGCGACCGGCACGCAGGGCCATCTCGACCAGCACCTGCGCGATGCCGCCGTCGGAGACATCGTGGGCGGCGACGAGGGTGCCATCGGACGAACCGGCCACCAGCACCTCGCCGAGGAGCCGCTCGCGCTCGAGATCGACCTTGGGCGGGAGACCACCGAGATGGCGATGCACGTGATGGGCCCACTCGCTGCCGGCGAACTCGTCGGCGGTGTCGCCCAGCGCGACGATGACCTGGCCGGCAGCGGTCCACGCCATCGGCGTGCGCTGCTCGACATCGGCGATGACGCCGAGCACGCCGACCACCGGGGTCGGCAGGATCGCGGTGTCGCCGGTCTGGTTGTAGAACGAGACGTTGCCGCCGGTGACGGGGATGCCCAGCTGCAGGCAGCCATCGGCCAGGCCGCGGGTGGCCTCGGCGAACTGCCACATGACGTCGGGGTCCTCAGGGGAGCCGAAGTTCAGGCAGTTGGTGACCGCCAGCGGCACGGCGC
>JAQTXL010000182.1 GCA_028688835.1 Candidatus Nanopelagicales bacterium
GCGACCGACACGATGGGCTCGGTGCAGCGATAGCAGTTCACGAGCTCGACCTGCGTGGCATCGGCGAACTCGGTGCGGAAGTTGATGAGGAAGTCAGGCGAGGCACCGGTGAAGGAGTAGATGGTCTGGCTGACATCGCCGACCACGCACACGTCGTCGCGGTCGCCGCGCCACAGGGTCAGCAGGCGGTGCTGCACGGGGTTGATGTCCTGGTACTCGTCGACCGTGAACCAGCGGTAGTTCTTGTGCACCTCGTCGAGGATGTCGGGCCGCGACCGCAGGGCCCCGACGGTGACGAGCAGGACGTCCTCGAAGTCGAGATGTCCGCGCCTGGCCTTGATGTCGTCATAGGCGGAGTAGACGCGTGAGACATCGCCGACGTCCAGGCTCCAGCTGCGCGTGAGCGACCGGGGATCGCGACCGAGGTCGGAGGCCTCGAGCTCGTGCACCTTGGCCCACTCGATGTCGGCGGACAGATCGCGCACGACGGCCTGGTCGGTCGGCAGCCCGCAGGAGGAGGCGGCCTCGGCGACGATGCGCGCCTTCGTGGCCAGCACCTGCGGGAACTCCTGCCCGGACAGGCGAGGCCAGAAGTAGCGCAGCTGGCGCAGCGCTGCGGCATGGAACGTGCGGATGCCGACGCCCTGCACGCCCAGGCCCTGCAGCCGCGACCGCATCTCGCCCGCGGCCCGGGTGGTGAAGGTGACCGCGAGGGTGCGCCGGGGCTCATGCGCCCCGGTCGCGGCGGCATACGCAATGCGGTGGGTGATGGCCCGGGTCTTGCCGGTGCCGGCGCCGGCGAGCACGACCACCGGCCCGTGGACGCTCGTGGCCACGGCCCGCTGCTCGTCGTCGAGCTGCTCGAGGATGGACTCCGGCGTCATCCGCTGCACGCTAGTCCCTGGCTCCGACGGCGGCGCGAGGGGTTACCGTGGTGTCCATGATCATGTACAGCACGCCGTGGTGTGGATACTGCCAGCGGCTCAAGGCGCAGTTCGGCCGCGAGGGCATCGCCTTCGAGGAGGTCAACATCGAGCTCGATCCTGAGGCTGCGGCCCTGGTCGAGCGCGTCAACGGCGGCAACCAGACCGTGCCCACGATCGTCTTCGACGACGGCACGGCGATGACCAACCCGCCGCTCAAGGCGGTCAAGGAGAAGCTCGGGCTGTCCTAGCGCGACCAGTCCCCCGGCAGCGGCTCGCCGTACCAGCGCTCGATGAGCTGCCGCGAGATCGACGTGTTCGGCGGCAGTCGCAGGTCGCCGCTCTCGCAGGCCGCGCGCATCTCGTCGCGGCTGAACCAGATGGCCTCGGCGATCTCGTCGTGATCGACGTTGATCGTGGTGTCGGACGCCAGTGCGTGGTAGCCCATCATCAGCGAGGCCGGGAACGGCCATGGCTGGCTGCCAAGGTAGGTCAGGGACTGCGCATCGGGCCCGATGACGACGCCGGTCTCCTCGAAGACCTCGCGGCGCACGGCCGCCTCAGCCGACTCCCCCGGCTCGACGAACCCGGCGATGGTCGACATCCACCCGCCGCGCCAGTTGGCATGCCGACCCAGCAGCGCGCGGTCATCGGCGTCGCGCACCAGCACGATGATGGCCGGGTCCGTGCGCGGGAAGTGATCGAGCTCGTCCACCGCACAGCGCAGCGTCCACCCGGCTGAACCGACCTCGAGCACACCGCCGCACACCGTGCAGTGCTGGTGCTTGCGGCGCCAGTTGTCGATGCCGACAGCGCTCACGAAGGCGGAGGCCTGCACATCAGGCAGGTCGCGGCCCGCGTCGCGCAGCCCCATCCAGAACTGCTGCCCCGGGACGAGCGCACGGTCGTCGACATGCAGGGCGACGTAGGCCACACCGTCAGGGTCCAGCCCCAGGAAGGTGAGGGTCGCCGCGCTGTCGCCGAGGGCAGCGGCAGCCTGGGTGCCGGACATGAGCAGGAGGGCGGTGGCGTCGGCATCGGCGTCGATCGGCGCCTCGCCCTGATGGACCCACATCACCCGGGTGTCGGCACTGAGCAGGTCGGCGACGAACTGCGGATCGGTGCGCAGGTGCCCTGCGCGATCCAGGCCCGGCCGCGTGAACAGCAGGTCGTCAAACAGCAGGGTGTCCGTCACGCGGGTGAGCCTATTGCCGTGCCACGATCAGGACCTGAGAACGCGACAGGAGTACCAGTGAACGTCTTCATCCGCCAGCTGACCGGTGTGCGCTTCGTCGCCGCTGCGTGGGTGCTGGCGTACCACCTCCAGGTGCCCCTGAACACCCTCGGTGTGCTCGGCATCCCGGTGCTCGCCGACTTCCTGCGGGTGGGACGGCTCGGCGTCGACCTGTTCTTCGCCCTGTCGGGCTTCATCCTGGCGCACACCTACCTCGAGCGGATGGGTCCGTCGCTCAAGGCCAAGGCCTCCGGCTTCTTCCTGTGGCTGCGCCTGGCACGCATCTATCCCGTGCACATCGTGATGATGGTGGTCGCCGGTCTTGCGGTCGTGGCCCAGGCGAAGGTCACCGGCGAGGCGCTGGATCGCGACTGGCTGAACCCCTGGGACTTCCTGAAGAACGTGCTGCTCATCCAGGAGTGGGGACCGGCCCCGCAGCGCGGCTGGAACTTCGTCTCCTGGTCGCTGTCGATGGAGTGGCTGGCCTATCTGTGCTTCCCGTTCATCGTGCTCGTCCTGTGGCGCTTCCGCCGCTCGCTGCCGACGTGGGGCATCGCGGTGGCCTGGGTGGTCGTCCTGGTGCCGCTGGTCATCTACGGCCTCAGCACCACCGACTCGTACTACACCGACAACTGGGGCTCGACGATCCGCGTGCTCACCGAGTTCATCGCTGGTGGCCTGACCTACCTCATCGTGACGCGCGCGCATCCCGGGCTCAAGGGCGATCCGACACCGAAGGTCGAGCGCATCGCGACCATCCTGACGATCGTGCTGCCGATCCTCGTCGTGATCGGCGCGGTGATCCTGGCCAACATGCCCGCGGCCCAGCCGCCGCAGATGACGATCGGTGAGGACGCCGAGCCGGTGCCGCCCTACTTCCACCTCCTGCTCGTCCCGCTGCTCATCGCCTGGATCGGCGCCCTGGCACTGTCGCGGCGAGGCCTCACGCGCACGCTCGCGACCCAGACGCTGGTGCTCGGCGGCTTCATCTCCTACTCGCTGTACATGACGCACCTGGTCTGGTTCGGCATGTGGCGTGCGGGCATGAAGGCCGCGGGCATCTCCGGTGGCGCCCTCTACGCGGTGGGGGTGATCGGCCTGGTGGTCGGCGCACTGCTCATCGCCTGGCTCATGTGGAAGTTCATCGAGGAGCCGGCACGCGAGTGGATGCGCAAGCTGATCGGCACGCGACCCAAGCCGACCGAGGAGGCCGG